>DATJIZ010000203.1:0-3331 GCA_035492735.1 Gemmatimonadaceae bacterium
CCGGCGCGCATCGCCGACGGAATCGCGGCGATCATTCATCCGGAGCTCGCGATCAAGCCGCTGGCCCCGATCGCCGATCGCGAGCCGGAGGTGACCGCACGCATCGGCCGGCTTCTCGACACCGTGCGCGCGGGGCGGCTCACACCCAGCGAATTCGCCTACGTGCGCGCGGGCTTCTTTCCCGATGCCGCCAAGGCCTATCAGAATCAGCTCGAGTCACTCGGGCCGCAGCAGAAGCTCGTGCTGCTCGAGCGGCGCGAGCTCGGCGATGACCGCGTCTATACGTACGAGGTGACCTTCGCGAGCGGCGCGCGGTATGTGCAGGTCGCGCTCGCGCCGGACGACCGGGTGGCCTCGTTCTCGCTCCGGCCGATCGCTCGGCCCTGAGCCGGAGCGCCTGCCGCGCGTTCGGAGGCAGGTTGGACGGACGCGAGGCAGTACGGCGGTGGGCCCGGTCCCTTCGCCCGTGTCCTTCGACCGCTTCCGGCGCTATCATTTGCGACTCCTCGTCTTCCCGATGGACGCGATCATCCAGCTGAATTCGGCGCTTGCGGGCCGCTACGAGCTCGAACGTGAGATTGGCGCCGGCGGAATGGCCACGGTGTATCTCGCGCGCGACCTCCGTCACGATCGCCTGGTCGCGCTCAAGGTCCTCGACCCCGAGCTCGGCTCGCAGCTCGGCCCCGAGCGGTTCCTCGGCGAGATCCGCGTCACGGCGAATCTCCAGCATCCGAACATTCTTCCGCTGTTCGACTCCGGCGAGGCGCGCGATCCGAACGGTACCGATGGGTCGCGCTTCCTCTTCTACGTCATGCCGTATGTCGCGGGCGAGTCGCTTCGCGCGCGGCTGGCGCGCGAGCGGCAGCTCCCTGTCGACGATGCGCTCCACATTGCGCTGGCGGTGGCGCACGCACTGCAGTATGCGCACGACCACGGCGTTGTCCATCGCGACATCAAGCCGGAGAACATACTGCTGCAGGCGGGCCAACCGATCGTCGCGGATTTTGGCATCGCGCTCGCCGTCACCAGAGCCGGCGGCACGCGCCTGACGCAGACGGGCCTTTCGCTCGGGACGGCGCAGTACATGAGTCCCGAGCAGGCGACCGCCGAGCGGGCGATCGACGGCCGGTCCGACATCTACTCGCTCGCTACAGTCATGTACGAAATGCTGACCGGCGAACCACCGCACGCCGGGAGCACGGCGCAAGCGGTGATCGCGCGCGTCCTCACCGAGAAGTCGCGAAGCGTGCGCGTCACGCGAGCGAACGTGCCGCCGTACATGGACGCCGCGATCGCGCGGGCGCTCGAGAAGCTGCCGGCCGATCGATTCGCCAGCGCGGACGAATTCGCGGCGGCGCTCCAGGGCCACGGTGCGGCGGCCCCTGTACACCACGCGGCGGCCAACAGCGCGCGAGCTTCTCTCTGGCGATGGACGCTCGCCGCCGCGGCCTTCGCAGCCGGAGCCGTCCTCGGCGCCCTGGTGATGCGATCGCGTGCCGCGTCGAGCGAGGCGACCGGCAGCGATGCACCTACCGTGCGAGGATCAATCGCGCTGCCAGGTGACGCGCCGCTCGCGTTGGCCAACTTGCCGCCGGTGGGCTTCAACGGCGCGCAGATTACGATTGCACGCGACGGATCCACGTTGGCGTACATCGCTACCACGGCGTCGGGCAATATGGTCTACGTGCACGACGCGGCGACCGGCGACACGCGCGCGCTCGCCGGGACCGAGGGCGCCAAGGTCGCCACGTTCTCGCCCGACGGCGCGTGGATCGCCTTCGTGACCGAAGACCACGTGAAGAAGATTCCGAGTGCCGGTGGCTCGGTGATCGAGCTCTGCGCGGCCAGCACCGTGCGTGCCTGGTGGCCGGTGCCGGGCTTCATCTATTACGACTCGGAAAACGGCCTGCTGTCGCGCGTGTCGGCGGAGGGTGGAACGCCCGAGCGTCTGGTGTCAGCCAGCGAGCTTGGCGCGAACGACTTCAGCGACGTGCTCCCCGGTGGCAGGATGGCGCTCCTCAACGCGGGCAACGCGAGCATCGGCCGAGACCACGGCGACGTCGTCTTCGCGGACCTCGATACGCGTCGCAAGACGGTGCTCGTACACTCGGGATACGCCGCGCGGTACGTGCCGGACGGTCATCTCATCTTCGCCCGGTCCGGCGCCTTGTTTGGCGTGCGCTTCGATCCACGCGGCGCGGCGGTCTCGGGCGATCCCGTGGCGATCGCGTCGGGCGTGTCCATGGAATCGGCGTTCGGCATGCTCCAGGCGTCAGCGTCCCGCAGCGTCCTGGCCTACGTCCCGGGTGTCGATGTGTCACGCGGCAAGCTGGCGTGGGTCGATCGTCAGGGTCGCGTCGCATTCATAGATGCGCCGGAGCTGGTGTACGGCGAGGTCGATCTCTCGCCTGACGATCGGCACGTCGCCGTGCACGTGGCCGACGTTCAGGACTACCTCTGGGTCTGGGACCTCGAGCGACACGAGGGCGTGCGCGTCAACTATCCGGAGGCGGAAGGTTTTCCGCGCTGGAGTGCCGATGGCCGACGCCTCGCCGGCCTCGTGCTCGGCAAACAGCGCGTCGCGTTGCACGACGTCGACGCCGCCGGCCACGTAGGCGACGGGACAATGCTGCCCGGCGCGGCGGTGTCCACCGACTATTTCTCTCCGTCGGGTGACGTTCTCGCCGTCGAGCAGTCGATCACGCCATTCCGAACGGGATTCGTCAACGTGCGTGGGGGCGCACCGACGTCGTCGCCGGTCGACGGCGCGCTCGTCACTTTTTCTCCCGACGGGAAGTGGATCGCGTATACGCGCCCCGTGCGCGGCGTCCCCGAAATCTTCATCCGCGCCTTCCCCGACGGTCATGACATCGGCCCGGTGTCGCAAGGCATCGAGCCGCGCTGGAAGCCCTCGGGCGTGCTGTACTACCGTAGCGGTCACCGCTGGTACGAGACGAAGGTGACGACGGGTCCCGAGCCACGATGGGATCGGCCGCGTCTCATCTTCGACGTGGAGTTCACCGACACACAGGGCTGGTCGTACGACGTCTCGCGCGACGGTCAGCGCCTGCTCGTGGTCAAACGCGATCGGCCGATCGAATCTTCGCGAATCGAACTGATCACAAACTGGACGAAACTACTCGACACCAGGCGCTGACCCTCGCGTTGCAAAGGCGCCGCGCCGGCACGACGCTTCCGTAAGGACGAGCCGTCGCCGCCGGCCCCTGAACCGGGATACCACCATGCTCGACGACCTCCGATTCGCCGGACGCAGCCTCGCTCGCGCGAAGGGCCTCGCCGCCGCCGCGGTGCTCTGCCTCGCGCTCGGCAT
>DATJIZ010000204.1:0-21525 GCA_035492735.1 Gemmatimonadaceae bacterium
TCACGCCGAACAGCGCGAGCATGCGCTCCGACCGCAGAAAGCCCGGTGTGACAGCGACCGCCGTCACGCCGCGCTCGCGCAGCTCGTAACCGAGCGCCATTGCGAGCCGGATCGCGGACGACTTCACGAGATCATAATACACGTTTCCACGATAAGCCGGCGTCACGCCGTCCGTCACTTCGACGAGCAGCGCGCCGTCGCGGTCGAGCATCAGCGGAATCGCGAACCGGCTCGTGATGAGGTGCGAGTGCACGGCGCGCTCGAGCATCAACAGCCCCTTCTCGAGCGAGTGCTCCCACAGCGGTTTTCCCCACTCCGTCAGCTCGTCGCCGCCCCACACGTCGTTGACGAGCACGTCGAGGTGACCGTGATCGCCCCTGATGCGCTCGACGAGCGCTTCCACCTGATCGGGCTGCGTATGGTCGGTTTGCACCGCGATGCCCGTTCCGCCGGCGTCGGTGACGAGCGCGGCGGTCTCGTCGATCGTCTCGGGCCGGCCGGCCGTGGCCGAGTGGCCGCTGACGCTGCGGCCGGTGCAGTACACCGTCGCTCCCGCCTCGCCCAGTCCACGCGCGATCCCCCGGCCGGCGCCACGCGTAGCGCCGGCGACGAGGGCGATTCGTCCGGAGAGCGGATGTTCGCTAGACGTTCTCGTGCTCCTCGCGCCAGGCCGCGGGCTCCGGGATCGGCAGCGTGCACGCGGTGTGTGGATCGTCGCGGCCCACGCCGAGCGCGTCCGCGACACGATTGATGTAGTTGAACCAGCTCGCGATGAGGGTGATCTGAAGCACGCCTTCGTCCGTAAAGCCGTGCGCGCGGAGGCCGTCGAGCGTCTCACGCGTGATCGCCGTCGCATCGACCGAGATCTGCACGACGAAATCGAGCATGGCGCGCTCGGCTTCGGTGATCGGCGCGCGTCGATAGTCGGCACGAATCTGTGCCGCCAGCTCTTCGTCCAAAGTGACCCGACGCAGAAACTCTGCGTGCGATTGCAGTCAATATCGACAGCGATTCGTGACGGAAACGACCGTCGCGATCATCTCGTGATGTCGGCGGTCGAGCGGCAGCGCCGGATTCATCAGCGCACCGTACGTCGAAAAGGCGTGCTGCAGCGCCTGCGGGATGAGACTGTGCGACGCGATGATGCTGTTCGCGCCCGCGGCCGCCGGTCGCGAGGGGGTGGCGTACTCCGCGGGATAGAGCACACGCTGCGCGTCGAAGGCCTCCTTGAGGGCGCCGCTGGCTTCGACGGGGTTCTCGGTCTTGATCCAGGTCATGGCTGAAGCGTGGAAGGAGCAGTGAAGATGCGGCGCGGACCGCCGATCGGCCATCCGGCGATTTGCTCACGGAATGCGCTCCGCGCCTGCCGTTGGACTGGGCGCCGCGCCACATTCAACGGTAGCGCCTCCTCTGTCGTTGTATCGTCGAACTCTCCGGAGCATCGCGTGTCCCGCCGCCATCTTCTCGTTGCCGTCGTCGTTACCGCCTGTACCACCACGGCGTCCCCTTCGCCCTCGGGCGCGCCGGCGCCCACGCGCTCCAGCGGGTCCGATCGGCCGGTGTGGCCGGATGAAGGACTCGCCAGGTGGGCGCCTCGCCCTACCGAGGCCGCGATCACGGCCAACGACCTGCGCACGCGTCTCTATCAGATCGCCGACGACTCGATGCAGGGCCGGCGCACGGGAGAGATCGGGAACTACAAGGCGACCACGTACATCGCATCCGAGTTCAAGCGCCTCGGCCTCGAACCGGCGGGTGACAATGGCACGTATTTCCAGATCCTTCCCTGGGGCGATTCGCGGTTCGACAGCACCAAGTCGCGGCTGATCATTGCCGGTTCCGCGGCGGCAGCGCGACAGGAGTGGATCCCGATTCCGGCGGCCGCACCGAGTCGCATCGTGCCAGAGGCGGACGTGCGCGACGTTCCGGCGGTGTTCGCCGGCCGTTGGGGAGATACGGCGACGGCACTCGACGCGAGCGCGATTCGCGGCAAGGTGGCGGTGTTCACCGCTCCGCCGCGCGACACGGGCCGCGGAGGCGGCCGCGGCGGCAGCTTCACCGCCGTGCGAGACCCGCGCGCCGCTAATGCGGGAGCGGCGCTCGTGCTGGTCGCGTCGCTCGAGTCGATGGCACCGAATGCGGTCGCCGGGGCGTTCGGACCGCGCGCCGGCATGCGACCCGAGCCCGGCCAAGGTGTCCCTGCCGCGGCGATCAGCAACGCGGCCGCCGCGATGCTCTTTGGCCGCGCGCTCGACGAGGTCTCCATCGGCACGACGGGCCAATCGGTGAGCGCGACGTGGACCAACGAGTTCACGCCCACCAAGTATCCCGCGCGCAACGTCATTGCCATTCTGCCGGGCTCCGACCCGGCGCGGCGCACGGAGTACGTTCTGGTGGGCGCGCACAACGATCACGTCGGCATGTTGCCCAAGCCGGTGGATCACGACTCACTGCGCGCCTTCAATCGTGTCATGCGCCCGCAGGGCGCGAACGATCGGCTCACCCGTCCGCCCACGGCGGAGCAGCAGCACCACATCGACTCGCTCATCGCCTACGCGCGATCGATTCGCCCGCCGCGCGCCGACTCGATCAACAACGGGGCCGACGACGACGGCTCGGGCACCGTGGTGATGCTCGAGATCGCCGAGAAATTCGCCAGCGAGCACCCGGCGCGCTCGATCATCTTCATCTCGCATCAGGGTGAGGAGCAGGGCCTGCTCGGCTCGAAGTGGTTCGTCGACCACCCGACCATTCCGCTCGATTCGATCGTGGCCGCGCACAACATGGACATGGTGGGTAAAGGCCGTGTGACGGACGTGAAGTTCGGCGGACCATATTCGGTTCAGACGCTCGGCTCGCGCCGCTTGTCGCGTGAGTTCGGCGACATCATCGATTCCGTGAACGCGGTGAGCCCGGAACCGATGGTGATCGATCACAGTTGGGACGTGCCAGCCAATCCGCTGAATCGGTTCTGCCGCAGCGATCAGGTGAACTACGTGCACCACAACGTGCCGGTCACCTATTTCTCGACGGGATACTCGATCGACTACCACCAGCCGACCGACGAGCCGCGGTACATCGATTTCGACCACGCGGCACGGCTCGCCCGGTTCATTCACGACGTGATGCTGGCGATCGCGAACCGGCGCGACAAGCCGGCGATCGCCGGGCCGGATCCGGCGTATCCGATGTGCCGGTGAGGTCCCGGGCTCACGGTCGAGGGACCATTCGGCTGCGCGGAGCGCCGCTTCGCGACCATGTAAACGGCGTGTGTGCCGGGTGAATCAGTTGCGTACATGACGCCTGGTTGACAACACGGGCTCCCCGCGAAACACTAGGGCCCTTGGCGCGTTCCACGAGAGCGCCGTGAGTGCCACCCACACTCAGGAGAGGGAACATGTCCTGGCCCAGGCAGCCGGCGCGTTTGCTGGTATCGTTCCTCACCGTCATCGTCGTGTCCGCGGCTGCGGCAGCGGCGCAAGGACCGACCGGGACCGTGAACGGCACGGTCCGTCGCGCAGGATCCGAAGCTCCGCTGGCCGGCGTGCAGGTGTCGATCGTCGGAACGCGGCTCGGCAGCGTTACGAAGGATGACGGGAGCTACGCCATCAACGGCGCTCCCGCCGGCGCCCAGCGGGTCGAAGCCCGGCTCATCGGCTCGGCGCCCAAGATCACCTCCGTCACGGTGATCGCCGGTGGCACGACCCGCGTCGATTTCAGTCTTACGGCGACCGCCCTCACGCTCGAGGAAGTCGTAGTGACGGGCACGGCGGGCCAGGCGCGGCGACGCGAAATCGGCAACTCGATCAGCGCGGTCAAGGCGGATGCGACGCCGGAAGCACAGACGAACGTGTCGGCCTTGCTGCAGGGACGAGTGGCCGGCGCGAGCGTGCAGCTCTCGGGCGGAAGCGCCGGCGCGGGCGCATCGATTCGCCTGCGCGGCATCTCGAGCGTCGCGCTCAGCAATCAGCCGCTCGTGTACATCGACGGCGTGCGCGTCCGCAGCGACGAGTATCCCAAGAACATGCCGGCCGGCGGCGCGAGCCCGAACCTGCGAGGGCCGAACGTTTACGCGAGTCCGCTCAACGACATCGACCCGAATGACATCGAGCGCATCGAGATCATCAAGGGTGCCGCGGCCACCACGCTCTACGGCACCGAAGCCGCCGCCGGCGTGATTCAGATCTTCACGAAGAAAGGCGCCGGCGACACGCGCGCCACCTGGAACTTTCAAACGAACCAGGGCTTCAATCGCGAGCGGCCGTTCGGCATCGATGACGGCTCGCCGTGCAGCAAGACGTCGGAGTGCGGCAAGTACCTGTTCGTGAATCCGTGGCTGCGCGATGGCCAGCGCCAGGCGTACCTCGGCTCGGTTTCCGGCGGCGTGTCGACGATTCATTACTTCGTGAGCGGCGGCTTCGACGACAACAAGGGCGTGCTTCCCCACGACGACGAGCAGAAGTTCAACGTCCGCGGCAACTTCACGTTCCAGCCGACGCAGAAGCTCACCTTCGAGTGGACGTCGGCCTACGAGCGCGACTCCATCACCAACACGCCCGCCGGCAACAACGCGGCGGGAATCACCCTCAATGCGTTCCGCCGCAATCGGAACTACTTCGGCAGCTCGAACATCGACACGATCTCGCAGGTGCTGACGTACCAGCTCAACACCTGGATCAACCACAGCGTGCTGGGCAGCACGATCAACTATGCGCCGGTGCCGAGCGTCACCAATCGCCTCACGGTCGGCCTCGATCGCAGTGAGCTCGAGAACCGGAACCTGCGGCCGTTCGGCTTCGTGAGTCTCAAGCAGGGCGGCCTCAATGACCAGCATTGGAGCAGCCAGATGTTGACGGCCAACTACGTCGGCAACTTCGAGCACGACGTGTCGGTGGCCGGCACCGGGGTGCATTCAACGTTCGCGTGGGGCGCGCAGAGCACGACCACGGACGTTCGCGATCTACAATCCTATACCGAAGGGTTCCCGGGGCCCGGAATTCCGACCGTCTCGAGCGGCTCGCAGTGGAACGGCGTCGAGAACCGGACTCGCGTCGTCACCGCCGGCTTCTTCTTCCAGGAGATGCTCGGCTGGCGCGATCGCCTGTTCCTCACGGCCGGCGTCCGCTTCGATGGCAACAGCGCGTTCGGCAAGAACCTCGGCCTCCAGCAGTATCCCAAGGTCAGCGCGTCGTACGTGATCTCGGATGAGGATTTCTTTCCGAAGCAGCTCGGCACCCTCAAGCTGCGGGCGGCGTTCGGCGAGGCCGGCCGCGCGCCGGGCGCCTTCGACGCGATCCGCACGTATCTGCCCGTCGGGTGGGGTGGCGCGGCGGCGTTCCGCACGAACACCGTCGGCAATCCGGACCTCGGCCCGGAGCGAAGCAGGGAGACGGAGCTCGGGTTCGACGCCAGCACGCTGAACGAGCGCGCGACGTTCGAGCTCACGTACTACAGCACCCGCACGGTGGATGCGCTGCTGCCCGTGCGGCAGATCCCGTCCGACGGATTCCTGGCGAGTCAGCTGGAAAACGTGGGGACGTTGCAGAAGAGCGGCCTCGAGATGCAGCTCGCCGGCGACGTGTTCCGCTCGCGGCCGGTCACCTGGAATCTCGGCATCACGACCGCCTTCAACCACAGCAAGACGTTGAGTCTGGGCGGCGCGCCGAAGTTCCAGATCGGCAATTTTGGTTGGATCGTCGAAGGCGAGCCCGTCGCCGACATTCGCGGCCGCAAGGTCACCAACGCGAACGACATCGCCGACCCGCAGATCGTTCAGGACTACAGCTTCGGCCCGTCGCAGCCGACGAAGATCTTCGGCCTGACGAGCGCATTCCGCTTCGCGCGGGGGATCGAGCTGTCGGCGCGCGCCGAGTATCAGGGTGGCAACTACCTCGACGAGGACGCGTCGTACCAGGCCCTGTCGCGCGCCGTTCAGTGGCCGCTCTGCTTCGGCGCCCCGGGCTACACATCGGGATCGACCGACGAATCCAAGTGGACGGCCTGGGAGCGCGCGATCTGCGACTCCAAGAACGTGCGCTCGGACATGTTCCTCTTTCCCGCCGACTTCTTCAAGCTCCGCGACGTGACGATCCGCGCGCCGATTCCCCAGCGGCTGCTCACAGGCGCGCACGCGGGCAGCGTGTCCCTGTCGGTGGAAAACTGGTACCGCTGGCAGCGAAAGGAATTCCGGCTGTTCGACCCGGAGATGGCGGGAAACGATGGATTCAATTCGACCGTGCGCTACATCTCCGAGCACATTCCCGCGCCAGCCACCGTCCTCGCGCAGCTTCGGCTCACCTTCTGAGAACATGAGGATCGTCTCATGACCATTCGACGAATCGCCGCCGCCTGTGCCCTGATCGGCGTTGCCGGCTGCAATTTCGACGTGACGAACCCGGGTCCTGTCCAGGAGAAGTTCCTCGACGACCCGAACGCGCAAACCGCCATCGTGAACGGTGCGGGGCGCGACTTGTCGGACGCACTCAACTGGACCGCGTACACCAGCGCGGCCGTCGCGCGCGAGATCTTCCCGGCCGGCTCGACCGGGAGCTTCGGCATCAGCTCGCAGCAACAAATCGGGCGCCTGATCCCCGAAGAGACCGACTCGTACTGGGATCGCGGGCAGCGCGCTCGATGGGAAGCGGAGACCGGTGCCGCGCGCTTCAAGACCGACCTGCCCCCGGCCGACTATGCGAAGAGCAAGAACGCCGCGCAGGTTCTGCTGTGGGCTGCGTACGCCAACCGGCTGCTTGGCGAGAGCATGTGCGACGCGGTGATCGACGGCGGTCCGCGGCAAGCCTACACGGTGTTCCTGCAGCGCGCCGATTCCGAGTTCACATCGGCCATGGCCATCGCCGCCGCGGCCGGAGACACCAAGACGGCGCAAGCGGCGCAGGCCGGACGTGCCTCGGTGCGTGTCGACCTTGGCAACTGGACGGGCGCGGTGAGCGATGCGGGCGCGATCCCCGACGCGTTCACGTATCAGATGCCGTACTACACCACCGACGCGGATCAGTACAACCGCATTTATTGGGCAGACGCGAATTCACCGTATCGCGCCCACACGACCTGGAACACCTTCTACCAGCAATACTATCTCGACACGAAGGATCCTCGGGTGGCGTGGGTCTCCGATCCCAAGAATCCCGTCGGCGACGCGGCGGTGCTTCAGCTCGGGCGCGTGCCATGGTATGCCGAGATGAAGTACAACAAGAAGGACGCCGGCATCAATCTGTCGAGCGGCTGGGAGATGCGACTCATCGAAGCCGAGTCGAAGCTCAAGGGCGGCGACGTGGCCGGCGCGATGGCGCTCGTCAACAAGCATCGCCTGTCACTCGGTCTGACCGCCTGGACGGCGGCGACGACGACCGACGCCTGGACGATGCTCAAGCGGGAGCGCGGCATCGAGCTGTGGATGGAGGCTCGGCGACTCGGCGACCTGCGCCGATGGAAGGCGGCGAACACGCCCGGCGTGCTCTCCGATTTCGAGATCGCCGGCGGCGCGAAATCCTATCTCGACGCCGCGCAGGACCTCTGCTATCCGATTCCACTCTCGGAGACGCAGACCAACCCGAATCTCAGCAAAGGATGAAGTCGAAGCTGTCGTCGCTGCTGATCGCGGCCGCGCTCGTACAGGCGGCCGCGTGCTATACCTACACCGGGGTGCCCGTCGCCGATCTGCGACCCGGGCTCGACGTGCGTGCGCACCTCACCGGCGTCGCCGTCGACCGTCTGCGACGCGGCGACGCGGCGACCGCGCTGGCCGTGCGCGACTTCACGGTGAGCGGAGAGGTGATCGTCGCCACTCCGGACAGCGTCGTGCTCTCGTCGACGACGACCGTGTTCGATTCAGGGTACCGGGGCTCCGACGTCACGCGGCAGATCGTTCTCCTGCACGGTGACATGGACGGCGCCGAAGCGCGCACCTTGAACCGCGCCAAGACGGCGGTCGCGCTCGGCGCGGGGTCGGCAGCGCTGGCGGTGGCGATCGTCCGCTGGCGCAACGGCGGGTTCGCGCTCGGCGGCGGTCGATCGAGCGGCGGTCCGGCGGAGCTGCGCTTCCCGATCACGCTGCGCCTGCCGTGAACCTGGCCGCCGCCCGGCCTGGTCAGGCGGCGTCGACCGAGTTGGTGGGAATGTCGGAGGGCTGCTCCACCAGCTCGTCGTGCGCCATGAGATCGCGCAGCCGCACGGCGCGGCCGATCAGATACGGCACCGCCGTGACGACCACGTTGGGCCGGAACACGAATGCCGTGCGAATGAACAACGCCGTTTTGTTGTGCAGCAAGTGTCCGAACCAGCTCCGCGGCACGATCTCGGGCACGACGACCGTCACGAGATCGGCTTCGCCGCGGGCCGTGAGCTCGTCCACGTAGGAGACGAGCGGCCGCAGGATCGACCGGTACGGCGACTCGAGCACGACGAGGTCGACGCCGATGTCCCACTCCGCCCATTGCCGGCGCAGCTCGGCCGATGTGTCGGGGTCGACCTCGACGTAAACGGCGCGCACGTCTTCGCTGATCGTGGTCGCGTAGACGAGCGCCCCCGCCGTGGGCTTGGTGATTCCGTTCACCGGCACGATGACGGTGTGGTGCAGGAACATGAGCGGCGCCTGGCCGTTGTATGCCACCTCGCGCGCGAAGTGATCGTAGTGCCGGTGAATGCGCCGCAGCATCAGGATGATCACCGGAATGATCAACACGACGATCCACGCGCCGTGCGTGAACTTGGTCGCGACCTGAACGATCGAGACGAGCGCCGTCGCGACGGCGCCAAGCCCGTTGAGCGCGGCGCGCCATCTCCAACCGGGCTCGCGGCTCCGGATCCAGTGCACGACCATCCCGGCCTGTGACAGCGTGAAGCACACGAACACGCCGATCGCGTAAAGCGGGATGAGCGCGCTCGTGTCGCCGTGAAAGAGCCAGATCAGCAACATGGCGAACAGCGCGAGCGCGATGATGCCGTTGGAGAAAGCCAGCCGGTCGCCGCGCGCGGAGAACTGGCGCGGCATGTAGCCGTCGCGCGAGAGAATGCTCGAGAGGCGCGGGAAATCGGCGAACGCGGTGTTCGCGGCGAGGACGAGCAGGGCGAAGGTCGCGTACTGCAGCACGTAGTACAGCACGCCGCCGCCAAACACGTCGCGCCCGAGCTGCGAGAGAAGCGTCTCGTTCGCCACCGGCAGGATGCCGTAGTGGCGAGCCAGGATGCTCGTCCCGATGAAGAACGTGGCGAGCGTCGCGGCCATCCAGGCCAGCGTCGTGGCCGCGTTTCGCGCGCTCGGCTTCTTGAACGCGCCGACGCCGTTCGAGATCGCCTCCGTCCCGGTCATCGCCACGCACCCCTCGGCGAAGGCGCGGAGAATGAGAAAGGTGAACGCGAATCCCAACGGGCCGCCATGCGGCACGGCGGGCACCACGTGACGGGGCACGACGGTGCCCGCGAACACGCGCGCGAGGCCCGTCACGATCAGCGCCAGCATGATCGCGATGAAGACGTACGTCGGCACGCTGAACGCGATCCCCGACTCGCGCACGCCCCGCAGGTTGATCACCATGAGCAGCAGCACGGCGGCAACGCAGAGCAGCACCGTGTGCGGCACGAGCCGGGGATAGGCCGACGTGATGGCCGCGATGCCGCTGGAGATGGAGACCGATACGGTGAGGATGTAATCGGTGAGGAGGGCGGCCGCGGCGACGAGTCCCGGCATCCGGCCCAGGTTGTCCTTGGCCACGGTGTACGAGCCGCCGCCGCTCGGGTAGGCGTAGATCGTTTGGCGGTACGAGAGCGCGACGAGGACGAGCAGTCCGACGATGACGGCCGAGATCGGAACGACGTAGTTCAGCGCCGCGGCGCCCAGGACGACGAGAACGAGGAGTGTCTGCTCGGTGGCATACGCGACCGAGGAGATCGCGTCGGACGAGAGAACGGCGAGCGCGGTCTTTTTATTGAGCCGTTCGTGCTCGAGCCGGTCGGAGGCGAGCGGCCGGCCGAACAGGATGCGTTTGAACCGAGTCAGCGGGGTTGGCATGGACGGGGATCAGGACATCAACCATTGTGGTTACTCCTCTGCCCATAAAGGCCGCGTGAAGAATGTGGCCTTTCGCGTAAAGATCCCGTGAATTCCGGACGATCCGCGCCGCCTATGTACCGCCGATCTCCAATACCAGGCAGTCGCCGTCGATGGACATCGTGCCCCCCTGCACCGCAATCAACCGCGACGCCAGGATCAACGGACCCGCGCCCGGCCCCGCCTTGGGGTCAGGCGCGGTCCGCAGCGCTGGCGCCTCGGCAAGACTCGAGGCACGGGCTCGTACGGCATCGGTAATCGGCGAGACGCGGACGATCGCCCGCAATCCGTTGCGCGCCGTGCCGATGACGAGCGGTCGGTCGGGGCCGGAGGCGTGGGATGCGTCGCTGATCAGTAAGGACAAGGCCTCGGCGAGTCGAGCGCGATCGGCGACCACGCGCGGAAGCCCGGGCTCGAGCACCGTCTCCGTTCGCGCCCCTTGTCGCTCGGCCGTCGCCCGCGCCAGTGGCAGGACGGACCGGACGACGTCATTCACCTGAACCAGCTCGCGCTGCACCTGTACGGCGCTGCGATCGATGTCTGCGACGCGGGCCAGTCCGCGAAGCGCGCCGTCGATCGCATCGGCAGCGACGCGGGCGTCGCGCAGTAGCTCTTCCTGATTGTCGTTCAACTCGCCGAAGGGACTCTCCAGGAGGATCTGCAGAGGCAATCGCACCTGATCCAGCTGCGCGAGCGAATCGCTCACCGCGCCGGCCAGCATGGTCGCCTGGTCGCGCAGGCGTGCGGCAGCTTTCGCATCCGTGCGGGCCCGCTCTGCCTCGGCCGCGGTGAGCGCGGAGCCGAGTTTTCCCACCGCCTGCTCGATCCGATCGAGCTCGTCGCTCGGCGCCGTCACCCCCGATGCCGGGTTGGTGACGCGCGCGATCCGCGCCAGCCGCTCGGCGAAATACCTGGCGTTCAGCCAGCCGATGCCGATCGAGGTCGCGGTCAGCACGACCGCGATCAGGAGCGTGCCGCGCGGCACGGCACGGCCGGCCTCGCCGTAGTAGAACAGCCCCACCACGAGCGCGACTGCGAGCACCGAGGGCAATACGCCGGCGGCGAGGCGCCACGCGACCGATCGCGAGACGTGGGGCTGCACGAATGCGGCGCTCATTCATCGCTCCCGAAATCGTTGCGCCGCTCGCGGGTGGCGCGGAGCTCCGGCTCGTCGGCGGCCGAAACGACCAGTACATCGAGACCGTCGCGCGCCGCCATCAGGCGCTCGACGATCGAACCGCGACGGAACCGGTACCAGCGCGAGCGTCGCGTCTCACCAACGATGGCCAGCGTCACGCCTCGCTCCTTGGCGAATCGCACGAGCGTCGCGGCCACGTCCTGTCCTTCGAGCTTCACCACTTCCGCGCCAAGCGACTGGGCGAGCTGAATGTTGTCCACGAGATGCCGCTGCACGGTGCTGTCGATGCGATCGGCGCGCTCATTCGGTGTTTGGACGTACACGCAGAACCAGTCCGTGTTGAGCCGGCCAGCAATGCGGCTTGCCTTTCGGAGCAGGACCCGCGAAAGCGGCGGATCGCTCGACAGACACGCCATGAGGCGATCGACCGTGCGACGCGCGGTCGGGGAGCCGCTCTCGAGCCGACGTACGATCTCCTCCCGCGAGCGGTCGACGGAGCTCGCGACCTCCCGCAGCGCCAGTTCGCGCAACGTCGTGAGGTTCTCGTCGGTAAAAAAGTTCGCGAGCGCCGTCTGGATCTTGTCGGCGTGATAGATCTTGCCCTCGCGGAGCCGCTGGCGCAGGTCCTCCGAAGAGATGTCGAGGTTCACGACTTGATCGGCTTGACCAACGACCCAATCGGGCAACGTCTCGCGGATCGTGACGCCGAGCTCGCGCTCCAGCACGTCATTGAGCGACTCGATGTGCTGCACGTTGACCGCGGTGATGACGTTGATGCCTTCCTCGAGCAGCAGCATGACGTCCTGCCACCGTTTCCCGTTGCGGGCACCGGGAACGTTGGTGTGCGCGAGCTCGTCGACAATCGCCACTTCGGGATGGCGGGCGATCACGGCGTCGACGTCCATCTCCTCGAGCGTCACGCCGCGGTATTCGATCTTCTTGCGCGGCACGACCTCGAGGTCGCCGATCTGTTCCTCGGTCTCTGCACGGCTATGCGTTTCGACAAATCCGACGACGACGTCCACGCCGCGTCGCCGGAGGTCGTGCGCCTCCTGGAGCATGCGGTACGTTTTGCCCGTGCCGGCGGCGGAGCCGATGTAGATCTTGAGTTTGCCCCGTTCTCGCTGGCGAACGAGCGCGAGGAAATCCGACGTTCCGGGGACGCGTGCCGGGTCGATGCGCCGATCGGCTGGCGCACGAACATGGACGGGATCGTGTTCCGGAAGCGTCACGTGCGTCGGTCTCCGGCCTTGGGTGTACGTCCGATGCGAGGAACCGTATCGCGCGACATGTGATTCGGCGACCTCGATCAGAATGTCAACGCCACCGATGTGACGATGAACGTATCGTGCCGCGAGGCGGAGGCGAGGATCGCTCCTTCCTGCGTGAAGATGGGATCAGGTGCTTGCAGCATGCGCAGCTCCGTACGCCACAGCAGGCGAGGCACCGGCGTGACGTCGAGGTTGATGGACTCGCCGGACACGCGCAAGCCAAACGGCAGCCCCGTCGTCACGATGATCTGCTCCGGATCGGAGTAGCGCTCCACGCGACCGGCCGCCGCGACAGTCGGCGCGAGCTGGTATCGGGCGATCACCGCCCAACCGTTCCAGTAGCCCGTGCCGCCCACCGACGGGGCGCGGTGCTGCAGACCATAGTCGAACGTGCCGCGAAGCTGAAGTGTGGCCGTCGGTTTCAGCTGGACGATCCCTTCCTGCCACAGCCGGAGCTGGGACGGGACGCTGTCCGGTTGGTCGTTGCCGACATAGGCGTCGTATGCGAAGTCGACATCCGCGCGTGGCGTGTAATCGATCCGGGCGCCGAGCGACTTGTCGCTGTTGGTCTCGGAGACGTTCTGCCAGCCGTTGATGAGATGCAACTGAGCGCTCACTGTCGGCGTCGCCTGCCAGGTCGCCTTCACGCCCGACTCGTAATACGGCGAGTTGTCGGCGATGAACGAGCGAGTGTACGTCCAATTGTCGCGGCTGATCCAGTTCTCACTGCCGAACGGAGAGAAGAACACGCCCCCATCGATCCAGAGCGTCGACGCTACCTGATAGCCGGCGGTCGCCTCCTGAATGAATCGGCTGACTTCCGGCCCGCTCAACGACCCGACTCGCGGCTCGGCGGCGTAGTTCGCCTGCACCGACGTGCCAAACTGCGCGGCGAAGCGGCCGCGCAGGCGGGACCCGGAAAGCGTGGCCGCGATGTACGCCAGATTGATGTTGAACTCGTCGTGCCGCGCGGCTTGTGTCGTGAACGGGCGGTCGAGCGTTCGAGGATGATTGAAGTCGTACACGTAATAGCTGTCCACGAAACCACTGAACGCGACGGACACCGCTGTATCGGCGGTCGTGGTAGCGGCTTTGGCGACGGTAACCGTTCGCTTCCCGGCGGAATCGACGTCGGCCTGCGCGAGAAGAATCGCGGGCACGAGGAGAAGTGCCCCCAGTGCCGGAGATCGTGCGCGCATTCAATGCTCCTTTACCTTGGCGGCGCGAGCGGCCTTGCGGCGCCGAACGCCGAATCCACGGCGATGTTGAGCAGCAGGACGTTCACGCGAGGCTCGCCGAACAAGCCGAACTGCCGGCCCTCGACGCGGCGGTCGACGAGCCGCCGGACCGCGGCCGAATCCACGCCACGAGATCGCGCGACGCGCGCCACCTGCAGGTATGCGTTCGCCGGTGAGATGTGTGGATCGAGGCCCGACGCCGATGACGTCACCATGTCCGACGGAATCGCACCCTTCCGCGCGCCGTCGTTCGTGACGACGTCGCTCACGGCCTGCGCGATCAACGTGTCGGCAAGCTTGCGATCCGTCGGCCCTCTGTTCGTCCCGGACGACGCCGTCGCATCGTAGCCGCTTCCCGCCGCCGACGGACGCGGATGGAAGTACTCGGGCCGGGTGAACGCCTGCCCGATCAACGCGCTTCCGACGACGCGACCGTTCGCCGTGACGAGGGAGCCGTTGGCCTGCCGCGGAAAAAGCAGCTGCGCCAGCCCGGTCACGACCGCGGGATATGCAACGCCGGTGATGACGCATAGCACGAGCGTCATCATGATGGCCGGAACGATCTGCTTTCGAAGCATGCGTATCTTCCCCCGCTCACGACGTGAGTCGGGCCAACACGAGCAGCTCGTCGATGAGCTTGATCCCGACGAACGGTACCACGAGGCCACCGAAGCCGTACACCAGCAGATTCCGGCGCAGGATCGCCGCCGCCGCTGCTGGCCGGTAGGTCACGCCGCGCAAGGCCAGCGGAATCAGTGCCACGATGATCAGGGCGTTGAAGATCACGCTCGCCAGGATCGCCGATTGCGGGGAATGCAGCCGCATGATGTTGAGCGCCTGCAGCGCCGGGTAGGTTGCGACGAACATCGCGGGAATGATCGCGAAATACTTCGCCACGTCGTTGGAGATCGAGAACGTCGTGAGCGCGCCGCGCGTCATCAACAGTTGCTTTCCGATCTCGACCACTTCGATGAGCTTCGTCGGGTTGGAGTCGAGATCGATCATATTGCCCGCCTCCTTCGCCGCCTGGGTTCCGGTGTTCATCGCCACGCCGACATCGGCATGGGCAAGCGCCGGCGCGTCGTTCGTGCCGTCGCCAGTCATGGCGACAAGCTTGCCGCCCTGCTGCTCGCGCTTGATCAGCGCCATCTTGTCTTCCGGCTTCGCTTCGGCGAGGAAATCGTCGACGCCCGCTTCCTGGGCGATCGCCGCCGCGGTGAGGGGGTTGTCACCGGTGATCATCACCGTGCGAATCCCCATCGCTCGCAGACGGTCGAACCGCTCGCGAATGCCGCCCTTCACGATGTCCTTGAGGTAGACCACGCCGAGCACGCGCGCGTTGTGGCCGTTGTCGATCGGCTTCTCGGCGACGACGAGCGGCGTTCCGCCTTCCATCGCCACGCGCTGGATCGTGGTCTCGAGATCCGGAGGCGTCTGTCCGCCCTGCTGCCGGACCCAGGCCAACACGGCGTCGCCGGCGCCTTTGCGAACCTCGTAGTCGCCCGCGTTCACGCCGCTCATGCGCGTGCCGGCGCTGAACGGGATGAACGTCATCTCCGGCTGGCCCTCATGTCCGCCTCCGACCTCGCGACCGCGGAGGCCGAACCTGGTCTTGGCCAGCACGACGATGCTGCGGCCCTCGGGCGTCTCGTCGGCGAGCGACGCGAGCTGCGCGCGATCGGCGAGCAGCTCGGAGGCCACGCCGTCGGCGGGGAGAAACTCCGAGGCCTGGCGGTTGCCGAGCGTGATCGTGCCGGTCTTGTCGAGCAGCAGCGTGTTCACGTCGCCTGCCGCTTCGACGGCCCGGCCGCTCATCGCGATCACGTTTTGCTGAATCATGCGGTCCATGCCCGCAATGCCGATCGCCGACAACAATCCGCCGATCGTCGTCGGAATGAGGCAGACGAGCAGGGCGATGAGGATCGGGATGGTCGTCGCGCCGCCGCTGTAGATGGCGAACGGCTGCAGCGTCGCGACGGCGAACACGAACACGATCGTGAGGCCGGACAACAGGATCGTCAACGCGATCTCGTTGGGCGTCTTTTGCCGCGAGGCGCCCTCGACGAGCGCGATCATGCGGTCGATGAACGTCTCGCCGGGATTCGCGGTGATCCGGACGACGATGTAGTCCGACAGCACTTTCGTCCCGCCGGTCACCGCCGAGCGGTCGCCGCCACTCTCGCGAATGACCGGCGCACTCTCGCCCGTGATCGCGCTCTCGTCCACTGATGCCACGCCGTCGATCACCTCGCCGTCGCCAGGGATCAGGTCGCCGGGCAGGCACAGAACGAGGTCGCCCCGCCGCAGCTCCTGCGCGCCGACCTCGCTGTAGCGCGAACGGTCGATCGCGCCGTTCGATCTGGCGTCGTGAACGAGGCGCTTCGCATTGGTCTGCGTGCGTGACTTGCGCAGCGTGTCCGCTTGAGCCTTGCCACGCCCTTCGGCCATGGCTTCGGCGAAGTTGGCGAACAACACGGTGAACCACAGCCACAGCGCCAGCTGCAGCGTGAAGCCCCATTCCGGCCTGCCCTGCGCGACATCGCGGAAGAACACGACCGCGGTATAGGCGGAGCCGATGAGCACGACAAACATCACCGGGTTCCGCACCATGTGGCGCGGGTCCAGCTTGACCAACGCGTCCCGAAGCGCACGGCGTACGATCGGCGGATCGAACAGCGGCCGCTTGCGTAGCGCGCGCTGCTTCTGCGCTGCGTCGTGTGCTGAAGCCCGGGGCGGCGAAGCGGGAGGCTGGTGACTGAGCGTCGGCACGGTCATGGTCAGAACAGTTTGCCGGCGCCCATCAACAGGTGCTCGACCACTGGGCCGAGCGCGAGCGCCGGAAAGAAGGTGAGGGCGCCGACGATCACCACGACGGACACGAGCAGCACCACGAACAACGGCGTCGTGACCGGAAAGGTCCCAGCCGACTCCGGCACGATGCGCTTCTCGGCCAGAAACCCGGCCAGCGCGAGCATCGGGACCATCATCGCGAACCGGCCAATCAGCGTGTTCAACCCGAGCATCGTGTTGTAGTAATACGTCGTGCCGGTGAGCCCGGCGAACGCACTGCCGTTGTTCGCCGCCGTCGACGAGAAGGCGTATAAGATCTCTGACAGGCCGTGCGGACCGGCGTTGTTGAGGCCTTGCAGCCCCGCGGGCAGCAGCGCCGAGATCGCGCTCATCGTGAGGATCGCGGCGGGGAAGATCAGCACGTAGAGCATCGCCATCTGGATCTCGCGCGCCTGGATCTTCTTGCCCAGGTACTCCGGCGTACGACCGACCATGAGGCCGGCGATGAATACGGTGAGCACGACCATCACGAGCATGCCGTACAGCCCGGCGCCCACGCCGCCGAACACGACTTCGCCGAGCTGAATGTTCGCGAGCGGGACCAGCCCGCCGAGCGGCGTGAACGAGTCGTGCATCGAGTTCACCGCGCCACACGATGCGTCGGTCGTGATCGTCGCGTAGAGCGCGGAGTTGGCGATCCCGAACCGGACTTCCTTCCCCTCCATGTTCCCGCCGGGATTCGTCGCCGACGTCGCGAGATCGACGCCGCGCGCGGCATGAATCGGATTGCCGCGCGCCTCGGCCCAGTAGGCCGTCGACACGCCGCCGACAAACAGGACGAACATCGCGGTCCACACGGCCCAGCCGTGCTTCTGGTTCCTCACCATCCGCCCGAGCAGGTACGTGAGCGCCGACGGAATCATGAAGATCGCGAACATCGACCAGAAGTTCGACCACGGCGTGGGGTTCTCGAATGGATGCGCCGCGTTGGCGTTGAAGAAGCCGCCGCCGTTCGTGCCGAGCTGCTTGATGGCCTCCTGGCTGGCCACGGGGCCCATCGCGATTGCCTGCTTCGCCCCCTCCAGCGTCACGACGTCCGCGTAGGGCCGGAAGTTCTGAATCACGCCCTGCTGGACGAACATCAGTGCGAGGATGATGCTCATCGGGAGCAGAACGTAGAGCGTGCCGCGCGTGAGATCGACCCAGAAGTTGCCGACCCGTCCCGCGGACTTGCGGGCGATGCCGCGCACGAACGCCACCGCGACAGCGATGCCGACGGCGGCCGACACAAAGTTGTGAAAGGCGAGCTGCGTCATCTGCGAGAAATACGACATGACCGACTCGCCGCCGTACGACTGCCAGTTCGTGTTCGTGGTGAATGAGGCCGACGTCTCGAACGCCTGCCGGTCGGGCACCGCCGCGAGATGCTGCGGGTTCAGCGGCAGTACGGCTTGCAGCCGCAGCACGAGGTACGTCAGCAGCATCGACGCGACGCTGAACAGCAGCATGCCGCCGGCGTAGCGCGTCCAGTGCTGATCCTCGGTCGCGTCGACGCCGCACACCCGATAGACCGCACGCTCGATTGGCCCAAGCCAGGTGAGCGAGCCGTCGTAAACGCGCACGAGATAGATCCCGAGCGGTTTCGCGACGAGTAGCACGCAGAGGCAGTAGACGAGGATCTGGAGCCAACCGTTGAGCGTCATGGCGTCATCGCCTCAGAACTTCTCCGGACGGAGAAGCGTGTACACGAGGTAGACCAGAATCGCCGCGGCGAGCAGTCCAGCACTCCAGCTCTCGACGCTCACGGGAGATCCGCTGCCGAGCGCTCAACGTTCCGCGATTCGACGCGGCCGAGCGCCGCGCACGCCCGGACGTACGCCAGCATGAGCGTGAAGAACGCGAGCGTGCCCAGAACGTAGACGAGATCCAGCATCGAGCGGCCCTCGGTTGCCAACGTGACTCCGCGCTTGCCTTCGACGGCGGATAGTTAGTGCTCGGTGCGTAAACGGCGCGTCAGCACCGGCGGAGCTCCGCATAAAGAGTTCGTAAAACCGCCGGTCGCGGAGAGCCGGGCTGTGCTCACAGCGCGGTCGGGGAATCCCTCATTGTTGGAAGAATTCATGGATTCTTCATGCCCGATCGCGGCAGCCTCACCCGGCATTAATGGCATTTCGTCTATCATGCCCTCGTCCAATGTCGGAGTGAGCGCGATGTCTAGCGGTGCACAGTTCAGCCGCGCGACCGGTCGAGGCGACGAGTCGCGGCCGCTCTGGGTGTTGAATAGCTTGCCCCAGGAAGCGGCTGGCGACGTCGAGCAATGGCTCGACGCGCTCGCGGGGCTGTCGCTCGACGCGTGGCTACGCATCGCGGATCGCTGCAGCGCCCCGCATCAGGCACCGCTCCCGCTCACGCACGCGTGCCGGCGCGTCGAGCGAATCATCGCCGACCAGGGGCTCGAGTTTACGGCCTGGCTGGTCCGTGACTTCGTCGAGACCGCCACGTATCCTGCTCGGCTGGCGGCGACGCGCCGGCCCCGGGGGGTGCGGGCGCGAGTTGCCGTCGCGCGCATGGCGGCCGAGTGGGCGGCGCTGGCCAAGGCTTGCCGGCCGTGGCTCTCGTCAGACGATCACGATCTGCTGTGTGCGCCGTTTCTCGAGCCGTCGACTAGCATGTCAGCGGCGATCTGAGGATTCTCGCACATCGTCGCCGAGAAGCTCCGCGCCATCCCCGAGCTCTCCGGCGTCAATCGCGGGCACCCGAAGCGTGAACACGCTTCCACTCCCATCGCGGTCACGCAGCGTCACGCTGCCGCCCTGGGCCTCCGCGATCCCGCGCGCGATCGACAGGCCAAGTCCCGCGCCCCCGACGTCGGGCGCCCCCGACGAGCGACGGTAGAACGGTTCGAAGATCCGCTCGCGCTCCCCGAGCGGCACACCGGGACCTCGATCCGCCACCGAGAATGCGAGGAACTGCCCGTCGCGACTCGCCGACAGATCGATTGCCGCGCCGGGGGGTGAGTACTTCGCGGCATTCTCGATGAGGTTCACGAGCGCCCGCAGCGTCTGCGCGAAGTCGAATCGACCGAAGAGCAGCGGCGACTGACTGCTTACGTCGATGCGCAGCTCGCGTCCGCGCAGCCGACCACCGACCTGCTGCGCCGCCGCGCCCAGCAGGTCCTCGGCTTCGTTGGGCTGAACGTCGGTCACCGCGACCCCGGTCGCGATGCGCGAAAGATCCAGCATCTGTGCCACGAACAGGTTCAGGCGGTCGGTCTCTTCTTCGATGATCTCGGCGCGCTCGTCTCCCCCCTCGGCGATCTCGTGCGCCAATCCCTTGATCGTCGTGAGCGGCGTGCGCAGGTCGTGCGACACGGACGCCAGCACCGCGTCCTTCGCGCGATGCGCTTCCTGCAGCGCGGTCGCACGATCCGCTTCCGCCGCCAGCCGAACGCGCTCGACGCCGAGCGCCGCGTAGTACGACAGCGCGTCGAGCACGCGAACCTGCGCCGGCGACAACACCAATCCGTTCGCTGAACTGATGCGTAATACGCCGACGGTCGCGCCTCGCACCTGCAGCGGCCGAAGGAAGGCATTCGGACGTACTGTGCCGCCGACCGCGGCGGTGAGCTCGGTCGCCGCCACATCCACACGGCTCGTGCCGTCGGACTGCTCGCTCGCGTTGGCGCCTTCGGCGACCACCCAGTCCAGGAGCCGGTCGCTCACCGGCGCGTGGTCCGCGGTCGCGCCGGATTCGCTCGCCAGCCGGACCTGCTGCGTTCGGGGATCGGCTGTGTACACCTCGCAGCCGTCCAGCCGCAGCGACGACCGAATCACCGAGACGATCGCCGTCAATGCCTCCTCGGCACGGCCCGCGTTGAGCGTTTCGGCGCCGAGCGCCGCAAGCCGATCGATCTCGGCCGCCCGGTCGCGCGCCGCGTCGGCTTCGGCTTGCGCGCGATACAAGAGTTGCGCGGACAGGATGCTCGTCACCAGAAACGCCAACAACACCAGCCAGTTGAGAGGATCCTGAAGTGTCAGCGTCCCGAACGGCGGCAAGAAGATCAGATCGAAACAGAGAAACGCGACCGACGCGAGCGCAATCCCGAGCGGACGGCCACCGCGGGCGCTGCCACCCTGTACGACGAGGAGATACGCGAGCGTGATGTGCGCCTCGTTCAGCCGATCGCGGATCGCGAGCATCCCGACCGTGACGAGTCCGAGCACCGCGAACCACGCGACCCACTCGCGTCGCCGCACGCCGCGACGCGGCGAGATTCGCTCGGATCTACTCACGGCTCGTTCTCGAATCGATATCCGACACCGGGCTCGGTGACGATCAGGCGCGGTCGTACCGGGTCAGCCTCGATCTTTCGCCGCAGGCTTCGGATGTGAACGCGAAGATACTGCTGCATGTCGCCCGACGAGTTGCCCCACACGGCGCGGAACAGCTGCTGGTGCGTCAGTGTTCTTCCGGTGTGCTTGAGCAACGCCCGCAGCAGTTCCCATTCGGTTCGCGTGAGATGGACGGAGGTACCGTTCTTCTTGAGTGCCGGCTTGACCGGATCGATGACCAGATCGCCGATCGTGATCAGCTGGCCGGGACCGGCCGCGGGCGCCAGGCGGGAACGCCGGAGCTGCGCGCGAATCCTGGCCTGCAGCTCGCTGGGGCTGAACGGCTTGGTGATGTAGTCGTCGGCACCGGCGTCGAGCAGCATCACCTTCTCCTGGTCGGAGTGCCGCGCCGACAGGACGATGATGGGCGCGTCCGACCACGACCGGATCTCGCGGCAGACGTCGATTCCCTGGACGTCCGGCAGCCCGAGATCGAGCACGATCAGCGCCGGCCGCTCCGCCGCGGCGAGATCGATCGCGTCGCGGCCGTTCGCCGCCTCGATCACCCGGGCGTTCTCCGGCGCGAGCGCGTTCCGCACCACACGCCGAATCTGCGGCTCGTCGTCGACGACGAGAATGACGTCCCCTGGCATGTGTTGAAGTGTGATTGGCCACCGGGAAATGTCCAGGT
>DATJIZ010000205.1:0-5987 GCA_035492735.1 Gemmatimonadaceae bacterium
GTCGCGCCGAGCGCGACACGCAGGCCGATCTCGCGGCGTCGCTCGCTCACGCCAAGCGCGATCACCCCGTAGAGGCCCACCATCGCCAGCACGAGCGCCGCGCCGGCAAAGATGCCGATCAGCGTCATGCCGAACCGGCGCGACGCCAGCGAATCGTGGAAGACGCTCTCCATGGTGCGAGGCGTCGCGACGGCGAGTGCCGGGTCGATCGCCTTCACCTCGCGAGTGACGACGGGCAGCAATGCCATCGGATCGCCCGTCGTGCGCAGCACGATCTGCAGCGCGGGATAGTTCATCTGCTGTTCGGGGACGTACACCTGCGGCTCGGGCGGCGCATCGAGCGTTCCGTAGCGGACGTCCTCCACGACGCCCACGATCGTGCGCGGCTGCCTGGAGAAATCGAAGTACGGGATCAACTGTCGGCCGACGGCTTTCCCGTTTAGATAGCGCCGCGCGTATTCGCGATTGACGATCGCGACGCGCGCGGTCGACGCGCGATCCGTGACCGCGAAGGTCCGACCCCGCAGCAGCGGGATTCCGAGCGCGGCGAAAAAATCGCCTTCGGTCACGATGTACTGCGCATGTTTTGCCTGTCCGGGTGGCGGGGGTGGTTCGCCGACGATGGCGGTGCCGCCGCCCTCGACCGCGCTGGTGAGCGGCAAAGCGCTCCCCGCGCCTGCCGCGGTCACGCCGGGGCTTCGCGCGAGTCGGTCTTGCAGCTCGCCGAAAAACCGCGCCCAGCCGGGACCATCGCGCGCGACGTCGAACGCGCCGGTGATAGGGAGCGCGACGCTGACGGAAAGCGTGTGTGATGGCTCGAACCCCGGCTCGACCCGCTGCACGCGAACGAAGCTCTGCGTCAACAGCGCGGCGCCGGCGACCAGCATCACGGACAACGAGACTTCGGCGACGATCAGAGATCGGCGCGCCACCGCGCGCCCTCGCGATCCGCCGGCGCGAGCGGCGTCGCCCCGCAGCACGTCTGCCAGCCGTGACCACTGCACGTGAACGGCCGCCGCCGTCCCCAGCGCCGTGCCGACGAGGATCGTGATCACGAAGGCGATCGCGGCGACTCTCCAGTCGAGACGGATGTCGTCGGCGCGCGGCAGCGAACCGGGCACCAGCGACAACATGGCACGCGTGGCCCACTTCGACAGCGCGATACCGATCGCCGTACCAACGAGCGAGAGCAGCACGTTCTCGGTCACGAGCTGCCGCGCGATTCGCATGCGACCGGCGCCCAGCGCGGCGCGCACGGCAAACTCGCGTTGACGCGAGCCGGTGCGGGCGATCAACAGGTTCGTCACGTTCGCGCAGGCGATCACCAGCAGCAGCGCGACCGCGCCGAGGAGCACCAGCAGCGTTCTTCGAACGTGCTGTCCGGCTTGCTCCTTGAGGGTGGCCAGTCGGTAGGAGAGGTCGACGCTCGGCGCGTTGACCGCGAGGAACGCCCTGAGTTGCGCCGCCAGCGTCGTTTGCAATCGCGTAACCGGAACGCCGGGTGCGAGCCGCGCGATCGCCGACAAGTTCATCAGGCCGTAGTTGCGACGGTCGCCTTCGGTGAAAGCGAGCGGGGTCCACAGCTCCGCGCGTGGAGCGAACTGCAATCCGGCTGGCAGCTCGGCGCCGCGAGGAAACGCGAAACCGGGCGGCATCACGCCGACGACGGTAAACGGATCTCCTCCCATGGTGACGCGTTTGCCGATGATTGCCGGATCGCCGCCGAACCGCCGTTTCCACAGCGCATCGCCGATCACGACGACGAGCGGCGCTCCCTGGACGGCGTCCGCCTCGTTCAGTGCGCGCCCCAACCGCGGTCTGACGCCGATGGTCGTGAAGAACGACGGCGTCACGCGCGCGCCTTGCACCTGTTCGGGGTCGCCGGCGCCCGACAGCGCATACGACCACGAGCGAAAAGCCGCCGTGGAAGCGAAGGGCTTTGCCGCCGATGCTGCATCGAGGTAGAACCCGGAGGAGAGCGGCAGCTCGCCGCCGAACTCCTTCGAGCCCATCCAGACCATCACGACCCTCGATGGATCGGGGTAGGGGAGGGGCCGGACGAGAACGCCGTTGACGATCGTGTACACCGATGTCGCCGCGCCGATGCCGAGGGCCAGCGTCGCCAAGGCGGCCACCGTGAAGCCGACGCGGTTGCGGAGCGTGCGCGACGCGAACGACAGGTCAGCGCGCAGCGCCCCCAGGCTGTCCCGACGCGAGCGCGCGCCGAGGTAGGCGGCGCGCTCCGATCTCAGCTCGGCGTCGATCGCCACGGCGTCGCCGAAGGCCGCCATCGCCGCGCGCCGCGCATCCTCGCGTGACATTCCCTGCTCGATGAATTCGCGCGTACGCATCTCGAGATGGAACTGGATCTCGTCGCGCACGTCGTGTGATGCGTCGGGGCGCACCGCGGACGACCGAAAGACGCGCTTCATGGTGGTCTCCCTCTACGCCACGGTGGCGCCGAGCGCGCGAGCGATCGCCGTCGAGAATCGCGTCCAGCGCTTGGCTTCGGCTCGCAAGTGCGCCCGGCCGAGACTCGTGAGCGAGTAGTACTTCGCCTCACGTCCCGTTTCGCTCACGCCCCACTCCTCGTCGAGCAGGCGCTTGCGTTCGAGACGGTGGAGCGCGGGGTAGAGCGCGCCCTCCTGTACGATCACGTCGTCGGACGTGGTCTCGCGGATCCACCGGCCGATCGCGTAACCGTGGCGGGGACCCCAGCTCACGGCCTTCAGGATGAGGATGTCGAGCGTCCCCGTGAACAAGTCCGATCCGGCCATAGGCACCTCCGGTCGCGGGGCGACCAGTCGGGTGGCGAGCGAGACATTGCTCACTTAGGTATAATGGCCCTGCACACCTAAGTCAACAAGGTATCACGCCGCCGCCATCAATCGACGACGGCGGCGTCGGGTCGTGGCGACGGCCCCAGCGAATCGAAGAAGTCGTCGACGCAGACGGACGTCTGATCCGAACACCGTCGATACACGATCGTTGCCGGCCGCCCACGATTCGGTATCGCGGGCGACGCTACACTCCCGGTCTCACACGGTCCACCAACCCTCCGGCAAACATCTGGAGGCCTCGGTGGCGCTCGCCGGGAGCATGCTGTAGTATGAGGATCAGAATGTCGGCCGACGACGGCCTCCATCGCGGCACACCGAGTGTGTCGCAGCGATGACCGACCAGTCAGGACGATGTTTGATGGACGCTGGTAGTCCGCTGACGCCCGCGCAGCGCGACGCGCTGCGCGCCGATGCGCGTGACACCCGCGAGCGCGCGAGGGCCGTGGCCGCCGAGTCACTGCGCCTGCGCTCGAACGCGAAGGAACAGCGCATGTCTGCCGATTCGCGCGTGACCGTCTCGAAGGATCTGCGCGACCGGCTGCGAGCCATGGTCGTGAAACACGCGCGGCTCACGCGCGCCCTCGGCGAGCCGCCGGAGCAGGCGATCCTCGAGGTCAAGACGCTGGCTTCGGCGGCCGTGGACGATGTGCGCGCGAGCGTCGAGACGGTCGACACGCGCGAGGCGCAGGCGCTCCGCGACGATCTCGTGCGCTGGACGATCGACGCCTACTTCGGGGTCGGACTCTAGCGATGATCTGAGCTCGCTCGAATCACCCGACGCGCGATGATTCGATGACGCGATCGGCCGGAGGCGGAGCAATGTTGCCGCCGTCCTCTCCGAATCACGTCAGCATGACGCTCCCGCAAAACCCACTCGCCACGTCGACGGGCAGTCACGCCACCGCGCTCACGCTGGCGTCGGGAGTTACGCGTGACTACCTGCTCCACCATCGCCTCTGCCCAAAGGCGCTGCGGGCCGATGGCACGCTCGTCGTCGCCGGCACCGACGACGCTTTGCTTGGCGGCATCGAGGACATCGCGTTCGCGTATCAATTGCCGGTCAGTCGCGAGACGGTCGACCGGGAGGAGCTGGAGCGCCTGATCGAGCGCCTCACCACGCGCAGCGAGCGTAACGTCGAGCTGGCACGGATCGATACGAGCAGCGACGACCTGGCGACCGACGTTCGGGACATGGCGAACCAGCCACCCGTCATCAGGTTCGTCAGCCTGCTCGTCCGCGATGCGTACGATGCCGGCGCGAGCGATGTCCACCTGGAAGCGACGCGCACCGGGTTGTCGGCGCGCTTTCGCGTCGACGGCGTCCTGGTACCGGCGCCGGAGCCGCCGAGCGAGCTGCACCACGCCGTCATCTCCCGCATCAAGCTCCTCGCGGAGTTGGACATCGCCGAGCGGCGCCGGCCGCAGGACGGACGGATTCGCGTCCGGTTGGAATCGCGCGAGCTCGACCTCCGCGTCTCGACGGTGCCCACGATGTATGGAGAGAGCGTGGTGCTGCGACTGCTCGATCAGGGCGGCAGGCCGGTCACGCTCGACGAGCTCGGAATGGACGATCACGTGCTCACCGGCATGGCGCAGCTTTCGGCAAAGCCGCACGGCATGGTGCTCGTCACGGGGCCGACCGGCAGCGGCAAGACGACGACGCTCTACGCCGCGCTGCAGCGGCGCGACACGTTTCGTGAAAAGGTGATCACCGTCGAAGACCCGATCGAATATCAGCTGCCCGGGATCACGCAAATGCCCGTGCACCGACAATCCGGCGTGACGTTCGCCGCGGCGCTGCGCGCCATTCTGCGACAGGACCCCGACGTCGTGATGATCGGCGAGATGCGTGACGAGGAGACGGCCCAAATCTCGATCCAGGCTGCGATGACCGGGCACCTCGTCTTCAGCACACTGCACACCAACGATGCGATCAGCGCGATTCCGCGATTGCTGGATCTCGGAATTCCCGAATATCTCGTCGCTGCTACACTCGACGGCGTGCTGGCGCAGCGGCTGGTGCGGCGTACCTGCCCGAGCTGCCGGGTGGAGTACCAGCCGCCTCGAGAGTCCTTGTCGCTGGTCGAGTTCGGCGACGCCGCCCCGGTCACTTTCACCCGCGGCGCGGGGTGCGCGGCCTGTCGCGGCAGCGGCTATCGCGGCCGTCTGGGCGTGTTCGAGCTACTGGCCATGACCGATGACATGCGCGACGCAATCGCCTCACGCGCATCGCGATCGCAGTTGAAGGCGCTGGCTGTGGAATCGGGGATGACGAGCCTGCGGGCCGATGGCTGGCGAAAGGTGGCGCAGGGGTTCACGACGGTCGACGAGGTCGCGCGTGTCATTGAGAGCTGATCGCGCGCATCGGCCAATCGATCGGCGTACGCCGAGCGGCTTCACGTTGATCGAGCTGCTGGTGACGCTGGCGATCATCGCCACCCTTGCAGCGATCGTCGCGCCGTCCCTGTTCGGCAACGTCAGCGACGCGCGGCAAAAGACTGCCAAGAGCCAGATCCAGATTCTCTCGCTGGCGTTGGACACCTATAGGCTCGATTGCGACACCGTGCCCACCACGGAACAGGGCCTCGAGGCACTTCGCTCGCTCCCTGTCTCCGATCCCCCGGCCAACTGGAAGGGACCGTACCTCCGCCAGCTCGTGCCACTCGATCCATGGGGACGTCCGTACGTGTACGTCTCACCCGGACTGGCCAACCCGGCCTCGTACGACCTGTACACGCTCGGCAAGGACGGCAAGCCGGGCGGCGACGGCGAGAGTGCCGACGTCACGTCCTGGAACGGGCCGGTGCGGCAGTAGCCCACGGGAGGTCCGCGGAGCACAAGAATGATTCAGAGCGCATTCGCTTATCGCGCCGCCAACCCGACGGGCGCGATCGAAAAGGGAACCGTCAGCGCGGCCTCCGCACGTGAGGCACGCGAGATCATCGCGTCGCGTGGACTCTACCTGCTCGCCATCCAGCGCCGCGTCGACCAGCACGAGCGCAAGCAGCCGATGTCGGCCGCCGATCTCGCGCTCGGACTCCGCATTCTCGCCGACCTGCTCGATTCGGGCCTCCCCATCTCGCGCGCGCTGCACGCATTCGAGGAGCTCGCGCCGCGCGGCTGGCGGCCGGCGCTTCCGCACATTCG
>DATJIZ010000206.1:0-6003 GCA_035492735.1 Gemmatimonadaceae bacterium
TGAAGGAGCTCGAGGAGCGGATCGCGCCGGTCGTGATTGGCTAGTTTCCGAGGTAGCTGCATTGGTGTGCCCGAGGCGATCGCCTCGGGCGCATTTGTTTTTTCGGGGGTCCATGGGGGTGAACTGGCCGAGTCGAGGTCCGATCGGGCCGAATTTGTAACTTTTGTATCACCTGACCGGCTCACCTGGAGTATTGTGGTGCTCCTCGAACGCTGATAAAGTTGCCGCCGTTCGATCGCGGCGAACGCCGCTGAACCAACGAACCGAAGCCGCCACTTTGGAGACGCCATGAGCAAAGAGAGCGAGAAGTCCACCGTCCGCATCGACATCAGCAAGACGCACGACGAGAAGCAGACGCCCTCGAATGACCCCAAAGTGGACAAGACGGAGCTGGGTCTTCAGGAGCTGGAAGAGCGCGTCGCGCCACTGAGGATCTGAACGCTGACCAATTCCCCGGTCGGCGGTCCCTCACGTCGCCGCCCGCTTCCGATTCCCGTAGAGAGCCGACGTTCGCTCGGCCGCTCCAGCGGAGAAGACCATGGACAAGAAACAGACAGTTGCCCGCATCGAGCTGACCGACGCGCTGCGAAAGGAGCCGCGCCCCGAGACCGGCAACGACGTCGAGCAGAACGAGCTCGAGATCGATGAGCTCGAGCAGCGTATCACCCCGACGAGCATCGACCCGTCGATCGGCACGTTCTTCTAGTCGTTGGCGTTGATTCATCGCCGCGCGGCGCGCGGCACGGATTCATCGGCGAAGTTCCACTTTCAGGTTTTATTGGGGGACACAATGGAAAAGAAAGAGACGATCCGCATCGAGCTGACGGATGAGCAGAAGAAGCAGATCAAGGATGCTTCCGGTCAGGACGTGCAGGCGCTCGAGATCACCGCGCAGGAGCTCGAACAGCGTATCGCCCCACTGATGTTCTGAGTCGAGGCTCCGTGCCAAACGAGAGCGCCCGGACTTGTCCGGGCGCTCTCATTTTGTGTCAGCGTATGGCGACCTCAGAGCCACAAGTCGCCGCGAACGACCTGGCGGAGATTCCAGATCAGTGCTCCCAACACGATCGATCGCTGCAGGTCGACCTTCGCCTCACCCCGCATGCCGAGCCGCCACGCCGCGCCGCCGGCCAGCCGAACCCGCGCCTCGACGGTCCCCTCGGACGGCCCGGCGGCCCCGCCATCGACCGACATCTCGGTCACGCGAGCGGTGATCGGATGCGCGGGGTCGGCGAACGAGATCAGATGTACACGCTGCCCCGGGTGCACGCGCGTCGCGCCGCCCCCGGTGAGGGTGATTCGGACTTCGATCGAGTCCAGCGCCGCCACCTGCAGCAACGAATCACCAGGCACTACACGGCGCCCGATCAGCTCTCCCGGTCGCGGCGTGACGACTTCGCCGGCGCTGACGGCCCGGAGCGTCAACTGAGTCGCTCGCGACTCGAACGACGCGAGCTCGGCCACGGCCGCCCTGCCGGCGGTCGCAATCAACTCGACCTGCGCTGCCCGTCCCGCCGCACGCGCCGCCGACTCCGCCGCCGAGAGCGAGTCGACCGTGCGACTCGCCGCGAGCAGTCGCGCTTCCAGCTCACGATTGGCGATCTGCACGAGCGGCGATCCCGCCGCCACCCGTCCACCCTCGGCGGCCAGCACGCTCTCGATCACGCCGCTGTCCGGCGAGACCAGAAGCTGGCTCGCCATCGGGTGCACCACGAACGTGCCGCCGGTCGTGAGCGTCCAGGGCAGCAACAGGGCGACGATCAATAGAGCGAAGGACGCCACGGCGATTCGCGTCGCGAGGGTCGACTTGCGCAACGCCGCGCGTCTCGTCCGCACCCAGATCGCACCGAGTCGGCTCCACTCCACGAGCCTCGTTCGCAGCAGGACGAGCAGGCCGAGTGTCACCGTCAGAATGCCGAGCCATCCGAATGCCTGACTCGCCTTGCCCATCGCCCAGAATGCCAGAAAGAAGAACAGGCCGCTGATGTACGCCGTGGCCAGCCCTCCATAGATCATGAACACCTTGCGCTCGTGCGCCGTGGCCGACGGCTCCGGCAATTCCAGCTTGAAAACACGGCACCGCACCCACCAGCCGAAATGTGCGAGCGCGCGTTGCCTCAGATTCGGGATCTCCATCCAGTCGGTGAGCGCGAAGTAGCCATCGAGCGGCAGCAGCGGATTCATGTTCGTGAACATCGTCATCGCGCCCCCGATCAGCATGGCCGCGACCGAAACCTTCCAGATCAACGTCCCAGACTTCGTCGACCACCACACGATCGCCGCGAGGCTCGCGACGATGAGCTGGATCCACGATCCGGCCGCCGTCACCCACAGCCTGGCGCGCCGCTCGGGAAAGCTCCACGCGTCGCTCACGTTGCAGTAGAACGCCGGCTGAAAGTACAACAGCATGAATCCCAGCTCGCGCACCTCACCGCCAAAGTACTTGCACGTGAACCCGTGCCCGAGCTCGTGAATCAGGATCACGACGAGCCCCGTCAGCCAGAGAATGACGAAGTGACCGATCGTGATCGTGTGAAACGTGTACATGGACCCGAGCGCCGCCTTGTACTCGCTCCAGTACGCGAAGAAGATCACCAGGTACACCAGGAACAGCATGCTCGACGCGGCGACGAACGCCGGCGTGAACATCCACCTGATGTAGGGCAGCACGCGAGACAGCAGCGCGTCGGGATCGCCGAACGACCAGCGCATGCGCAGCAGCTCCCCGCGAAACAGCGCTGGCCGCCGGCGCGCGTTGCGCTCGGCGCGAAGCCGCTCCATCTGCAGGGTCGACCGCTCGGCGAGCGTCCGTTCGAGAAACCCGGCGCTCGACAGCTTGCGCGCAAACCCTTCGATCGCCTGCGCCGAGATGCGGATGCCGTCCTCGGCGAGGGCGATCGCGATCTCCTGCGGTGTGCGCCGGCCATCGAAGCATCGCATCACGCGGACTTCCGTGGCGCCAAAACGGAAATACTTCTGCGCCGACGCGTCCTTCACGACGTAGCTCTTCTCGCCGCGAAACGTCTGCTCGATGATCGAGAGGTCCGGCCGCAACGCCGGGGCATACGCGCCCATCGGCTACCTCGTGGGCCGGGCGAGCCGTTCGCCCGGCGATAATCCGCTCAGGATCTCCACGCGTCCGCCGCCAATGTCGGCGCCGACCGTCACGGGCCGTAGCGTGCTGCGTCCATTCTCTACGACCACCGCGTACCCCTCGGGCGCGATCGCCGCGCGCGGCACCGATACCACTCGCCGGCGCTGGAGCCCCAGCGCGACCGTCACGTTCGCCCCGGGCATCAGCTCGCGCTCGCCGCGCGCGAGCCGTAGCACCACCTCACGCGTTCCGCTCGCCGCATCGAGCACCGGCGACACGTGGAGGATCGCCGCGCTCGCCCGCTGTCCACTCGATCCGATCACCGCGGCCGGATCGCCAAGGTGCACCGCCAGCGCGCTCGATTCCGGCACGCGGATGCGCGCCAGGAGCGGCGCCGACTCGGTCACGCGAAACAGCGTATCGCCCACCGCCACGAAGCGGTGCGGCCGAACCGACCGTTGCGTGATCACGCCCTCGAACGGCGCGAGCACGCGCGTCAGATCCAGGTCTCGCCGCGCCTTTCGTCGCGCGATATCCGCCTGTCGAAGTTGAAACTCCACCTGCTCGGAGTCCGCCGACGTAGCGCCACCGGACTTGGTGAGCGCGCGCGCCCGAGCGGCGACGCGCGTCAGGTTGTCGTAGGTCGCATCGGCATTGGCCAGCGCGATCTCCTGGTCCACGCTCTCGAGCCGCGCCAGCAACTGGCCCGCGGTCACATGATCGCCGAGCTCGACGAGCAGCGAATCGATCGTTCCCTGTGCACGCGCGACGACGACCGCGTCATGCTCTACGTAGAGCTGCGCCGGAAGCTGGAGCGGCGCCTGCACCGTGGCCGTGTCGACGGTGAACTCCGCCGCGACCGCCCCGGGCGCCGAACCGGCCATCGGCTTGCCCGCCTGCTGTGGCTGCGCGGAATCCGAGCCATCGCCGCACGCGACGAGCACCGCGATCATGGCGTACGCGGCATACGCGACGCTGACGCCGGCGCGATTCATGGCACCGATCTTCACGACCACATCCTCCACCAGAGAAGTCGAATCCCCCGCACCGGCGCACGGGACACGCGGCCGAGGACCGACGCCGGAGCGGTGAGCACGCGCGCATACGCCGCCATGCCCGGCCGGAGCAGTCCGCCGCCGTTGGCGACCATCGCCCGCACGGGGAACAGCACGCTCGACGAATCCACCGCTGGAAGCGCGCCGATCGACACCACGCGGCCCGAGAACGTTCGCTGCGGCAGCGCGTCGACGCGCAGCCGGACTTCTTCACCCACGCGCACGCGCGCGATGTCGACCTGCTCGACGCCGAGCTCCAGCTCCAGCGAATCCGTTCGGCCGACCACGGCGAGCAGATCGCCCGCGTCCACGTGCGCTCCCACGCGCTCTTCGGGGCGCGGCGTGAGCACGACGCCGGCCACCGGCGATCGCACGATCGTCGAGCGGATCTGCTCGTCGAGCAGATTCACGTCTCGTCGCAGCACGTCGCCGCGAAGCCGCTGCAACCGTTCCTCGGCGGCGTCGCCACGCGACGTGGCGATCGCCGCGGCACGGTCGGCCGACGCGACTGCCGCCGCGGCGGCATCACGCTGCGCGCGAAGCTCGTCGTCGCGCAGGTGCATGATCGGCGCGCCGCGGTCGACCGTCATGCCCTCGCGCACGAACACGCGATCGATCACGCCGCTCACCGTCGGTCGCACGTCGGCGCGCCAGAGCGGCCGGAACGTCGGGTTCACACCGTCGACGCGCAGCGGCCACCGGATGAGCGTGAGCAACGCGATCGCCACGACGGCTGCCGCGGCGACGAGAATCCGCCGGCGCCGCGGGATCTCGAGCAGCGCTTCCTTGCGCGCGGCCAGCGCCCCCAGCGTATCGGCCATCGGCACGTGCCGGTACAACTGCGCGTTGCGCACCGCCACCGTCGCCTGGTTGGCGAGAATCTCCGCCAGCTCGCGCTGGCGCTGGGTCAGAAACTCGGTGGCCTTGGCCTCGAACAGCAGGATGCCGACGATGCCTTCTTCGTCCTTGAGCGGGAGATACAACCCGCTCGCGGCGCCGTCGCGCGCCATGTCGTCACCAAAGATCTGGACGAACACGCGTTCTTCGTCCGTGGCGGGATCGTCGCGATCCGACACGTAAAAATGCTCGCCGCGTCCGGCGGCCCACGCCGCCCGCACGGCGAGATCCTGTACGCGCGCGTCCTTGGGGTCGATCTTGTCCGTGCCGGACATCGCGCGAACGTCGCACGCGCCGTGCTCGTAGAGCGCAATCGCGCCGCGATCGAACGTGAACATGCGCGTGGCGAGATTGACGACGGATTGGAGCACGCGATCGAGATCCAGCGTTGCCGTGATCTCGCGGCTCATCGCCGTGATGGTCGCCAGGTCGCGGGCCGCCTCGCTCGCGGCCTCCTTCGCCGCCGACAGACGGGCCACGCCCGCCATTGCCGCCCCGGCGGCATCGGTCAACCGCTGGAGGAGCTCCCGTTCCTCATCGCTGAACGGCGCCTCCGTGGCGAGCGAACGGCTCACCCGCAGCACGGCAGCGAGGCTGCCGTTGGCGGCGATACCCGCGTTCAGAATCGCCTGTCCCGCCTCGCCCGGCAGCGGCTCGTTTGCCTCGGCGGCGGCAACACGCTTGCCCGTAACGGCCTCGCGGCCGTCGCCCACCGCACCCCGGCACTCCAGCTCCTCACCGCGCGGGACCCAGATGGAGCTGGTGCCGACCGTGAGCAACCGGCCGGCCGCCGCGAGCGCCTTTCCGGCAATCTCACCCGGATCGTCGCTGGCGAACAGGTCGAGCGTGATGTCGTGTAATGCCTCGGACACACGAGGCAGGCCATCGCCACGTTCGAGCGAGCGTGGTGACTCCAGCACGCGGCCTCCGGAGGGAGCGGCACGCAAACCTGGCGAC
>DATJIZ010000207.1:0-4120 GCA_035492735.1 Gemmatimonadaceae bacterium
CCGCCCGCACGCTTTTGCTTCTTTGCTTTGGACTCGATGAGGTTGTCGAACATGTCTCGGTGGCCTGATCGGGTACGAGTGAATACGCGCGAACCGTTCGCGTGGATAAGCTATTCCCGGCGAGTTACGGTGGAATGCCGGAAAGATTAAGAGTTGGTGAAGGCGATGTTAGAAGCGGCTTGCGCTAAATGCCGTGAGCAGTTGGCCTTTCCGAGGCCGAGCTCGCGTCGCTTGACTCGACTTCCGCGGGCGCATCGACACGGCTGTCGCCCCGCGATTCGAGCCGTGAGTCCGTGCGCGGGCCACCGTCGGACGGCAGCGCGTCGGGGACGATCGGCAGCACGATCGTGAACACGGTGCCCCGGCCCAACCGTGACTGCACCGCGATCGTACCGCCGTGCGCCTGCACGATCCATTGCGCGATGGCGAGGCCGAGGCCGAACCCGCCGCGCTCCGACGCGCGCGAGCGCGCCCGGTCGGCCCGCCAGAATCGGTCGAAGACGTGCGGCAGGTCATTCGCGGCGATGCCGATGCCGGTATCGCGGATCGCGATGGCGATCTCGTCGCCCCCACGGCGCGTTGCCGACAGCTCCACGTGACCGCCGCGGGGCGTGTATTTGATCGCGTTTGTGACGATGTTGAGAAACAGCTGGCGCAGCCGCGTCCGGTCGCCCATGACGGTCGCGGGCTCGAGCGACGACAGTGACAGCGTAAGTCCGCCCTCTTCGCCCAGAATCATCGCCGTCTCGTAAACATCCCGCAGGAGCGGCTCGAGATCGATCGGGGTGCGGTGAATGTCGAACCTGCCTTCGTCGGCTCGGGCCAGCGTCAGCAAGCTGTTGACGAGGTCCGACATGCGGGCGATCTCCTGAAGTGCTTCCTCAAGCGCCACCATGCGCTCGCCGCGGTTGGTTTGGGGATGCATCGCTCGCTCGACGTCGGCGCGCAGGACGGTGAGCGGCGTCTTGAGCTCATGGCTCGCGTCCGCCGTGAAGCGACGCAGCGCCGCGAACGATGTCTCGAGACGCGTGAGCATCGCGTTCACTGTGAGGCCGAGTCGCGCCAGCTCGTCGTTGCTCGCATCGGCCGGCAGACGCCGGTGGAGGCTCCGGCCGTCCGTGATCGCCTCCACCTCGTTGATCAACTGATCCACGGGACTGAACACGCTCCCCAGGACCAGGTACGCGACCGTCGCCGAAAAGAGCACCACAATCGGCGCGAGCATGATCATGGTGCCGATGATCAGCTGCGGCGACAGCTCCGCCATGCGCGTCGGCATTGCGACTGCAACCCGCGCGATGTTCGGCACGGTGATGTCCGACGCCGGAATCGAGACGCGCTCGACGATCATGAAGAGCCGCAGTGAGTCGTTGCGCACCGTGACCTTGGCGCCCTCGAGTCCCCGCGCGAGCTTGCGAGCCGTCCCGATCAAGCGTTCTCGATCATCCCTCGCCAAATCGCGCACGAGGCCGGATTCGTACAGCAGAGAGTCCTGCGGCGTGAACAACATGAAGTAGCCGCCGAACCGGCCGAGCAGCTCGACGAGCGCGGGAGTCGGTCGTGCGAGGGGAACCGGGCCGGTCGTATCAATGGCGGTCAACGCCGCCCCTGAGCCGGACGATGGCTTCGTCGTGTCAGCCACGGTGAGTTGGTTCTCCGAGGCCTCTGCCTGGGTGCGACGGATGGTGGATGCGATGATCTCGGCGGTGCTCGTCGTCTCGGTGGCCAGATCGTCGGTGGCCTGCTTGCGGCGAACGAACCAGAGCGCGAGCGCAAAGACGACCATGGTTCCCAGCAGCAGGAATGCGTACGATATGGTCAGCCGGCCGCGCGTTGACATCTACAGCTCCGATTCTCGCTTCTTGGCGGCCGTGGACCTCGACAGCTCCTGCTCGGCGTCTCGCCGCTTGCCGCCCGCCGAGCCCACCGGCTCGTCCTTGATCATGTATCCCACGCCACGGACGGTCGTGATCAGGCGCCTGGCATGCCGGGCGTCGATCTTCTTGCGGAGATGGTTGATCACCACGTCCACGATGTTCGTGCCGGGATCGAAGTGATACCCCCAAGCGTACTCGGTGATCAGGGTCCGGCTCATGACGCGGCCGCTGTGCCGCATGAGATACTCGAGCACGGTGAATTCCTTGGGCGTGAGCTCGATCGGCTCGCCGCCCCGCCGCACCTCGCGAGTCGCCTGATCCAGCACGAGATCGCCCACCACCAGCGTGGGCGACGCGAGCGCTCGCGGCCGGCGCGCCAACGCCTCAACGCGCGCCAGGAGTTCCTCGAACGCAAAAGGCTTGGTCACGTAGTCGTCAGCGCCCGCGCGCAGCGCCGTCACCTTGGCGTCAACCGCATCCTGCGCCGTGAGCACGAGGACCGGACGCTCGAATCCACGCGCGCGGAGCGAGTGCAGCAGCTCGAGCCCGCTCTTGCCGGGCAGCCGCATGTCCAGCACGATCAGATCGTAGGCTTCCGATGCGGCGCGGCGCTCGCCTTCTTCACCGTCGGCGACCAGATCCACCGACCAGCGCTGCTCTTCCAGTCCGCGTTTGACGTACTGACCGACGGTAGGATCGTCTTCGATGACGAGGATACGCATGCGTGCAAAAGGTACAGCGTCGACGCGCGCGCGCTACGCGCCCCGGCGCCTGCCACTGTCCCGGGGGCGTTTCGCGGCGCCAAGCGACCCTCGCCGCGGTGGCTGCCTGGCCGGTTTATCGATGCGCAGCTCCCGCATCTTTCGATACAACGTGCTCGGCGAGATGCCCAGCATGGCGGCGGCTTTGCCCTGATGCCACGCCGTGCGCTGGAGGACGGCCTCGATGTGCTGCCGTTCGAGCTCGCCAACGGTGACGTCGGCGCCGACGGCGGTACGCACCACGTTGTGATTGACGGCGAGCGGCAGCTCGTCGGGGCCGACCTCGCGCGCCAGGCCCGCCGACGTGAGCACCAGCCGCTCCATCAGATTGCGTAGCTCCCGCACGTTGCCGGGCCACTCGTACTCCTGCAGGCGCCCGATGGCGTCAGAGGAGAGCTGTGGCGTCGCCTCGCCGCCCAGCGCTCGCAGGAAATGGTGCGCCAGCATCGGCACGTCGCCCGGCCGGTCGCGCAGCGGCGGCAGAGTGAGCGTGATCGCACCAACGTACGTCAGTAAGGCATCACTGAATCGCTCGGCGGCCGCCGTGTGCAGATCTTCCGCGCTGGTCGACGCGATCAGGCGGGCCGACACGTCGACCCGCTGCGTGCCACCCACTCGGAGAAAGCTGCCATGCTCGAATGCGCGCGACAGCTTGGCTTGCACCTTGAGCGGCAGTGTATCGACGTTGGGGACGAACAGTGTGCCGTGGGCCGCGAGCTCGAGCAGCCCGATCGCGCGCGACGTGGTCGCCGAGGTATTGCGTCCGCCGCCAAAGAGCTCGACCTCCAGGACAGGATCGCCCGGCTCGGTGCCCCCGGCTTCGACACAGGAGCCCGTGCGACGCGAGGCGGCATGAATGCGCCGCGCCAGCAGCCGCTTTCCCGTTCCGCGCTCGCCGGTAATGAGAATCGGCGATCCGCTCGCCGCGATCCGCTCGGACAGCGCGAGGATCACCTGCATCGGCGGCGATCGGGTGATTACCACTGCGTTGCCATCGAGGCGCGACAGCCGATCGCGCAAGTATCGATTCTCGCGCGCAAGCTGCCGCTTCTCGAACGCGCGCCGCACGAGCACGTCGATCTCCGCCATCCGATAGGGCTTTGGCAGATGCGCGTATGCGCCCAGTCGCAACGCGCCGATCGCGGTCTCACCCGACTCGTTCCCCGTGATGACGATCAGCTCCGGCGACTCCGGATCCGCGCGAAGCTGGTGCACCACCTCCAGTCCGTCGGACTCGTGCGGGCCGACGTCCAGCACCGCCACGTCGAACGCCTCGTCGCGCAATGAGTGAACCGCGGCACGACCGTCGCGAACGCACGCCACGCGGTGGCCGCGGTTGCGCAGGAACGTCGACACCAGTTGCGCGCGATGTTCTTCGTGCACGGCGACCAGGACGTGGATCGTCGCCGGAGTTGTAGCTTCATCACTCATGTCGAGTGTCCATCGCCCAAAATATGGCGGCGCGGCGCAGTCGCCGCAGCG
>DATJIZ010000208.1:0-4671 GCA_035492735.1 Gemmatimonadaceae bacterium
GGGATCGGCCGGCGCGCGCCGGCCCGGAGCGCGATCGCGTAGCCGTCGAGCCAACTGTACGACACCTCGCCGCCGCCGGCCGGGATCACGAAGCTGTCGCGGAGCAGCGAGACCGCGGCCGTGGCGCTGATGTCGAGCGGCCCAACCGGGCCCGACCCGGCGATGCCCGCCGTGGTGCGAAGCGGCAGATACACCTTGGCGGTGGGAAATGCGGGACTCGGCGCCACGATGACGCCGGGCGGCGGTCCGCATTCCGGCGCGAAGCGCGCGTCGACGCACGAGAACGAGATCGGCCGCGACAGATTCTGGACCGCGAGCCCGGCGGTGAAGTACCGCCTGAAGTCCTTCGAGATACCCAGGTCGGCGGCAGCGCGATGCGCCTCCACGTTGCTCGCGTCGTCCGACGCGTACTTTGCCGTCGCGCCGATGCGAACGCCCTTGATCACCTGCGCCAGCCCGATCATCGCCTCGAGCGACGTGCCGGGCAGACCTGCGTTCACGAGCATCGCCGAGCGATCGGCCGGAAAGCCGACGAAGCCGGTCTTGTAATCGACCATCCGCATGCCGACCGCGACGCCGCCATTGCCCAGCCGTGTGACGGCGGACACTGTTCCTCCGTTGGCGGTCGCCGAATACCGTTCGCCCGAAGCGCTCGTGCCCCGGGCAACCGCGAGCTGCGCCGGATTGAAGAACAAAACGTCGTCGTCGCGCGATCCGATGCCTACGTTTCCCATGGCCAGAGTGCGCGGCCCGCTGGGAAGCGTCAGGACGACCGGGGCGTACGGACCGCCGCTCTGCGCGGCGAGGGTCGTGGGACGGAGGATGGCCCGCGCCGCCAGGGCCAGCACGAGGATCAACGGGACGAACGAGCGGATTTGCATGTCGTAAGTGACAGAGGAAAGCGCCCGGGGGTTTACTGCTTGGGCGCCGGTCAACAGCGCATCATCCACAGCAACACTCCCATCTCCAGCGTGGCCGCGACGATGCCAAAGGTGAGCGCGACGCGCAAACCGGGTTTATTGAGGTTCATGTCTTTGGCGTCTCGATCACGGTTTCGCGTCGTGCTTGCCGCGCTGACGCTGGCGGCGTGCACGGAAGCTACCGCGCCGGCGCGCCGATTTCCGGTGCTCACCGACGATGGCCACGGCGACTGGGCCACCGTGAGCGTGGGCGGCGACCATACCTGCGCGCTCAAGACGAACGGCACCGCGTACTGCTGGGGGAGCAATCGCGACGGCCAGCTCGGAACCGTACAGTCGGACACCGTGTGCGGGAGAGGAACCGTTCTCTATCCCTGTACCCTCGTCCCGCGTCCGGTCGACACGAAGCTCGCCTTTCTTTCGATCAGTGCCGGAATGCGGCACACCTGCGCCATCAGCACCGACCGCCATGCGTATTGCTGGGGCGACAACGACGACGGCCAGCTCGCCGACTTCGCGACGAGCGGGCCGGTGCTCGTGCAAATACCCAGCAGCCTCCCGTTCTCGCAAATCAGCGCCGGGGCCACGCACACCTGCGCCGTGCGCGCCGACGGCGCTTTGTTCTGCTGGGGGTCGAACGACCGCGGGCAGCTCGGCACCAGCTCGGCCGTGGGTGGAATGGTCCGTGTGTTCGTCGGTGGCACGGTGTCGGCGGTGAGCGCCGGCCAGCAGCGAACGTGCGCCCGAACGTCGAACGGCACGGTGTCGTGCTGGGGCGCGACCTGGTTCGAGCGTGACAATGGCCTCGAGATGACGCGCGCCGTTTTCAGCCCGGCTCCGGTTCCGGCCGCGCCACAAATGTCGACGCTCAGCGTGGGCTCGTTCACCACCTGCGGGACGGATTTCCAGGCGCGAGCGTGGTGTTGGGAGGCGAACCCGCGCGGCGAGCTCGGCGACGGCACGCAGTCGGGCGCAGTCGTCCCGCACGCCGTCGCGGGTGGACTGTCGTTCGTCCAGGTGAGCGCCGGCATCGTGCAGACGTGCGGCATCGCGACGACCGGCGCCGGCTACTGCTGGGGCGACGACTCGTTCGGCCAGCTCGGCATCCATCCGTCGTTGCTGGTCGAGCGCTGCGGCGCGCAACAGCTGCCGTGCGCCACGACACCAATCGCCGTCACCGGCCTCCAGAAATTCGTCGATCTCAGCACCGGGTTCGGAAGTCATGCCTGTGGGGTGACGACCAATGGCAACCTGTACTGCTGGGGCCTGGGTGTATCGGGGCAGCGTGGCGACGGATCCGAGTTCGGAGGGATCGCGACACCCCTTCGCGTGGTAGAACCCCCAAGGTAGCGAAGGTCTCACTCGACTCGGCGCGTCCCCGGTCTAGATTACGAGGCTTCATCCCGCTCGTCCTTCCCGTATCACCCCTCCGCACTCACACCGCATCCTCCCGCCGGGCTCCGAGCTCATGCATTTCGATCGCAAGCACCTCACACGCGCATTCCTCGCGTTCACGACCGGTATGTTCCTGGCCTGCGCGGCGCGCGTGTCGGCAGCGAATGCGGCTGTGAGCTCGACCGCCGCCGTCACATCGACTCGCTGAATCTCAGCGAGCCCTGAATCAGGTTTCGCGAAGAGCCGCCATCGGCGTCTCGGCGAACACGTCGCGTCCGGTCAGCAGACCGATCGCCACCGCCAGGCCGATCATCGCGGCCGCCACGATCAGCTCGGGCGCAATCGCCGGCGTGAACGGCAGCTGAAAGATCCAGTGCAGCACCGCCCAGCCGGCGAGCGTCGATAGCACGACGCCCATCAACGCGCCGAGCGTGCCGAGGAGCGCGTACTCGGCGAGCATGATGCGGCCGATCTGCCGGCGCGTGGCGCCGAGCGTCTTGAGCAGCACGCCCTCGCGCAGCCGCTCGCGCCGCGTCGCCGCGACGGCGCTGAACAGCACGGGCACCGCGAGCGCGAGGCTGATCAGCGCCAGGAATCGAATCGCCATCGTCACCTTGCCCAGCACGTTCGTCACCGTGGTCTGCACGAGCGTGAGATCGAGGCTCGACACGCTCGGATAGCCCGTCACGACGTCGCGCTGGAGATGGGCGATGTCGGTGGGCGTGGCGCCGTGCACGAGGATCGCGAACTGCTTTGGCGCGGCGGCGAGCGACTTGGGGCTGAACACGGCGAAGAAGTTGGGCGAGAACGTCTGCCATTTCACGTCGCGCAGACTCGTCACCAGCGTCGGTATCTGCACGCCCTGGACGTTCCACGTGATCGTGTCGCCAAGCTTGACGCGCATCTCGTTGGCCACGTCGCGGTCGAGCGACACCTCGCCGAGCGAGTCCGACCTGGCGGCGGCGAACCACCGGCCGGCGACGAGACGCTCGGACGAGGTGAGGGTGTCGCGGTACGTCGAGCGAAACTCGCGCCGCAGCGCCCACGGACTGGCGCGCCGCTGCCGGCCGCCACGCCCGCCGTTGCCGCGTCCGGCCGCGGCACGATTCGAGTCGGCGAGCAGGTCGTTCACCGACTTGCCGTTGATCGACGAGATTCGCATCGGAATGATCGGCGTCTCGTCGATCAGCTCGTTGCGCGTCGCGTGGATGATCGAATCGATTCCGGCTCGCTGATTCTCCTGCACGTCGAAGAACACCACGTTGGCGCGCGCTTCGCCCAGGCGGGCGGTCAGCGAGCCGAGAATGTTGTCCTGCACCTGGTAGAGCGTACCCATGAGGAACACGCCGAACCCCAGCGACAGCACCACCGAGCGAGTCTGGTTGCCGGGTCGATAGAGGCTCGCGATCCCCTGACGGATCGGGAACGGCCACGAGGGTCGCAGCGCTCGACGCGCCGTCCACGACAGCATGGCCGCGCTGATCCACAGCACGCCGAGCGCGATGGCGATCGCCGCCGTATATCCGACTCCACGCTGAATCGTGTTGGCGCGGCTCAGCCCGAGACCCAGCACGGTCGCCGCGATCGCGAGCACCACCGCGATGCGCAGCGGGTCGCGCCGCGAGCGACGGAGCGCGTCGGCATCGGCTTCCCGTCGCAGCGCCTGAAGCGGCGACACGCGTCGCAGCGCCACCAGCGGGTTGAGGGCAAAGAGCAGCGCCACCCACACGCCAACGCCGAGGCCGAGCAGCATCGCAGTCGGCGCCAGGTGCAGCTCCACGTCGACCGGGAGAAAGTCCTTCAGCACTCGCGGCATCATGAACTGGATGCCGACTCCGAGTACCACGCCGCCGAGCGCGCCGATCAGCCCCATCACCGCCGCCTGCGCGGTGTAGATCGCGAGCACCTGCCAGCTCGTCGCGCCCAGGCAGCGCAGGATCGCCACCGGATCGATCTTGCGCATCACGAATGCATGAACGCCGCTCGCCACGCCGATGCCGCCGAGCAGGAGCGCGATCAGTCCGACGATCGAGAGAAAGTCGTGGAGCTGGTCGATCGCGCCGGCGAGCCGCGACTCGTTGTATCCCGCCGCGCGCACGTTGCCGTTGGTGCCCTGCGTGAACGGCCGCCTGACGCTCGATACGAACTGCTCGGCCGGGATCGTGGGCGGCAGCTTGAACAAATACTCATACTCGGCGCGGCTTCCGAAGACGAGGAGGCCCGTTTCCGGTACGTAGCGCTCCGGGATGTACACGCGCGGCCCGATCGCCGCCGTGATGCCCACGTCGCCCGGCACGCTCTCGAGCGTGCCCGTGATCACGAACTTCGCCACGCCGAGCGAGAGCGTATCGCCGAG
>DATJIZ010000209.1:0-2775 GCA_035492735.1 Gemmatimonadaceae bacterium
ACTGGGCGCTGACTCCCGAAGGTGAGCGCCGGATCGTCGAAGAGGCGCCGCCCGGCTGGCGTGTACACATCGTCCGCTCGCCCACGAGCTCCGACGGCGACGGTCCGCCGCGGCCGAGCGACGAAGTCCTCGACGCGATCCGCGATGCCGATGCCTACTTTGGCTTCGGGATTCCGCGCGTGCTCTTTCTCGAGGCCACGCGCCTGCGATGGGTGCACTCGGCCGCGGCCGGCGTCGGCAGCGCGCTCTATGCCGAGATGCTCCAGAGCAGCGTCGCGTTCACGAATTCGGCCGGGATTCACGCCATTCCGATCGCCGAATACGTGGTCGCCTCGGTCCTCCATTTCCTGCGCGGCTTCGACTTCTCGATCGACCAGCAGCGTCGATCGGAGTGGAACAAGACGCCGTTCGTGCGGCTCGATTCCGTGCTGCGGGAGATGGACAGCGTCCGTGCCTTGATCGTGGGCACCGGAGGCATTGGCATGGCCGTGGCCGAGCGACTGGCGGCGTTGGGTGCCCAATGCACCGGCGTCCGTCGACGGGTCGAGCTTGGCGCGCCCCCCGGCTTCCATCGCGTCATCGGCCTCGACCAGATCGACTCGGCGCTCCCCACACACGATGTCGTGGTTCTGGCGGCGCCGCTCACCGGAGAAACAACCGGATTGCTCACCGCTGAGCGGCTCGATCTCCTGCCGGCGAGCGCAATCGTGGTGAATGTGGCGCGCGGCGCGTTGCTGGACGAGGGCGCGCTCGTCCCTCGTCTGCGAGACGGTCGGTTGCGCGGCGCTGCGCTCGACGTCTTTCGTGAGGAGCCGCTGGATCCGTCCAGCGAGCTCTGGCAGCTACCGCAGGTCCTCCTCACCCCGCACGTGTCGCCCGTCTCCCCGGGCCGTTTCTGGCCGCGCCAGCTCGATCTGTTCCTCGACAACTGGCGCCGACTCACGACTGGCAAGCCACTGCGCAACCTCGTGGACAAACAGGCTGGCTACTGAATGATGGAAAAGATCATCAAGGCGGCGGTCGACCGCGGCGCTTCGGACCTCCACATCAAGGCCGGCGACGTGTTCCGGGCGCGCATTCACGGCGAGCTGGTGGCGCTCACCAAGCAGAAGCTGACGCCCGAACAGACGCGCGCCATCGCGCTGCACCTGATGAGCAACGAGGATGACAAGGCGCGGATCGACAAGATCCTCGACTACGACTGCTCGTGGGCGGCGACGGACATCGGGCGATTCCGCGTCAACCTCATGAAGCAGCGCGGCTCGTTCTCGATCATCATGCGCGTCATCCCGTGGGAGGTGCCGACGTTCGAGCAGCTCGGCCTGCCGCCGGTGCTCGCGCGGATCGCATCGGCCGAGCGCGGCATGATCCTCGTCACGGGGGTCACGGGCTCGGGCAAGTCGAGCACCATGGCGGCGCTCATCAAGTACATCAACGAGCGTGAGAATCGGCACATCCTGACGCTCGAGAACCCGATCGAGTTCCTGCACCGCGACGTCAAGTCGTCGGTCACGCAGCGGGAAGTCGGCTGGGACACATCCGATTTCAAGATGGGACTTCGCGCCGCGCTACGTCAGGATCCGGACGTGATCATGATCGGCGAAATGCGCGACGCGGAAACGGTCGACACGGCGATCAAGGCGGCCGAGACGGGCCACCTGCTCATGTCGACACTGCACACGCCCGACGCGCAGAGTACCATCCTGCGCATCGTGGCCATGTTCCCGCCCGAAGAGCAGGACATCATCCGTATTCGTCTGGCCGAGTCGCTGTACGCGGTCGTCTCGCAGCGGCTTCTCCCCAAGAAGACGGGCAAGGGGCGGGCAGTCGCCGCGGAGATCATGATCAACACGCCCTCGATCAAGGACCTGATCCTGGAGGGCACCCGCATCGGCGAGATCCGGGACTTCATCGCCGGCGGCCGCGAGCAGTACGGGATGCAGACCTTCGACCAGTGCCTGACGGAGCTGGTGTCGGCGGGCGAGGTCACGTTCGAGGTGGCCAAGGCGGCGGCCACGAACCCCTCGGACTTCGAGCTGCAGATGAAGATGTTCTCGCAGTCGGTGACCGAGGAGCCGGCGGAGCCCGCGCCGTCGGAGCCGGAGCCGGCGATGGCGGAGCTTGACGGACTGCAGACCGGGACGCTCGATTTCATGTAATGATGCAACCACCGAGCGGGGTCCTGGCCCCGGTCGTCACCACGTTCTACGAAGGTGGCGACATCGATCTGGCGTCCTTCGCGGCGAACATTCGCGCGCATCTCACGGCTGGCATGCACGGCGTCGTCGTCACCGGGTCTACTGGTGAGGCGGCGCTGCTCGATTTCGACGAGCGCGCGGCGCTCGTCGACACGGCGCGCGAGATGGTGCCGCACGACAGGCGTCTCATCGTTGGGACCGGCGCCGAGTCGACCCGGACCTGCATCAAGCTGACACGCGACGCGGCGGCGCGCGGCGCCGATGGCGTGCTCGTCGTGGCGCCGCATTACTACGGCGCCGCAATGACCGACACCGCGCTGCGCCGCCACTATCGCGACGTCGCCGACGCGAGCCCCGTGCCGGTGATGCTCTACAACATCCCGAAGTACATGCACTTTGCGCTCTCGCCGGCGCTCGTCTCGGAGCTGTCGCGGCACGAGAACGTGATCGGCATCAAGGACAGCTCGGGCAATCGCGAGTTGTTCGCCGAATACATCCAGGCGCAGTCGCCGGCGTTCTCCGTGCTCACCGGCAACGCGCAAATGTGGCACCACGCGCTCACTGTGGGATCCCGCGG
>DATJIZ010000210.1:0-5909 GCA_035492735.1 Gemmatimonadaceae bacterium
TGAGCGCGATCGCCACGTACGGCGTCTCGAACTTCGGATGCACCGCGGCAATCTTGCGGAAGAGGAGCCCGTCGGCCGCCATCGCGAAGAACACGCGCGGGTTCGTGAGGATCGATCCGTTGAGCGTGCCCAGCGTCGACAACATCACGGTGAGTGAGACGAACGTCACGCCGACCGGGCCGATGAGCCGCAGCGCGACGTCGGCGGCGACGAGCTTCGAGTGCCGGACCTCCTCGACCGGCATCACGCCGAGGTACGCGATGTTGGCCAGGATGTAGATGGCGATCACCGCCAGCGTGCCGTAGATCAGCGCCCGCGGCAGATTCCGTCCGGGATCCTTGACCTCGCCCGAGATGAACGCCAGGTCGGCCCAACCGTCGTACGCCCACAGCACCGACACGAGCGCGAGCCCGAACGGCGCGATCGAGAAGCTCCCGGGTGGCGCCACGGGCGTGAAGTGTCCACCGGTGCGCGGGATGCCGATTGCGATCGCCGCAACGACGATGAACAGCAGCCCGAAAAACTTTGCGATCGCCGTGATGTTCTGCACGAGCGAGCCCCAGCGCACGCCGACATAGTTGAGCGCGGCGATGATCGCGATCGCCGCCGCGGCCACGTAGTGCACCCAGCCATCGTACGGCGCCACAGTCGGGTCGTACCCGAGCACCCGCAGCAGATACTCGGCGAACGTCGTCGCGATGGCGCCGACGGCAGCCGCGCGAATGATCGCCAACTCGGCCCACCCGAACAGAAATGCCGGCAGGCGGCCCCACGCTTTGCGTATGAAAACGAAAATCCCGCCCGTGTTCGGATACGCGCCCGCGACCTCCGCCAGCGTGAGCGCACCGAACAGCGCCACGATGCCGCCGGCGATCCAGACCCCAAATAGCGGCAGGGGGCCCGGCAACCGATTCGTGACGCTCGCCGGTGTTCGAAAGATGCCCGAACCGATCGTGATGCCGACGACGACGGCGATCGCGCTCCACAACCCGAGCCGGCGTGGCAGCTCGCCCGAGGCGGCGGATGGCTTGTAGTCGAGCGACGGCCGGCGGGTGGTTTCTGTCATTCCATATGGTAGCCGAGATGGGGGAAGGGGGAAGAGGGAAGGGGGAAGAGGGAACTGCGGGAGACGACGCCTATTCGACTCCTGTTCCGCCGTGCCTCTTCCCTCTTCCCTCTTCCCTCTTCCCTCTTCCCTCTTCCCTCTTCCCTCCGGCGCGATCGTTACCTTTCAGTTTCGTATCGTCTGCCGCCACATGACCTTTCGATTGACCGACGCGATTTTCTGGTTTTCCGCAATCTGCTGCGCAGTAGCACAGGTCGCGATTCTGCGCTCAGTAATCCTCGCCCCGCAGGCCGAGGGCTTATCGAGTAGCTCGATCCGTCGCCGAGTCACAGATATCGTGTGGGCGATCCTGCCCGGCATCGCCCTCGCCGCGGTCTTCCTGCTGACGTGGCGCATCATGCACGGGAGCGCCGTGGTCGTCGCTGCGCCAATCACAATGCAATGAGAACGGTTCGTCGGCTGTCGCTCGCCGCGCTCGTCGTGGCGTGCCTGCATTTGATCTTCGGCGCCATCGTACGGATCTCCGGTTCCGGAATGGGCTGCGGCGACAACTGGCCGAAGTGCTACGGCTACTGGTTCCCGCCATTCAGCCGTCCTGACCTCGTGGTCGAGGTTAGCCACCGGTATCTCGCATCGATCCTCGTGATCGCCGTCGCCTCGCTGCTCGTCGTGGCGTTCCGACGCCGCGCCGAGGCCGGCATCGGTGGGCGCGGTGGCCCCTTTCGATCCGCGCTCGGCGCGTTCGGTGCGGTGCTGCTCGCCGCCGTCTTGGGCGGCGTGACGGTCAAGCTCGGCAACGCCCCGTGGGCGACGGTGGCGCACTGGCTGGTCGCGATGACAGTTCTGGCGATGGTTGCGACCACGGCGATTCGCGCTGGCGCGCTGGGCGGTTCGGCCGTCGCGGTCCAGCACGGCTCGATTCGTGCCGCGCGATGGGCGCTCGCGGCGGCGGCTCTCGCCGTGCTTGCGGTGGCGCTGGGTGGCATGACGGCGAAGTTTCCCGGCGCCGCGGTCGGCTGCACGACGGTGCCACTCTGCGGCCCTAACCCGAACGTCGAACCGTCGAGTGTGGACATTCAACTGACCCATCGCACCATCGCCGTTCTGCTCGTGCTCCTCCTGATCGGCGTGGTCGCCATGCTGCAGAAGCACCGCGCGACCGAGGCGCCGATCGTCATTCGCGCGGCATGGATCGCGCTCGCGATGGTGATCGTGCAGCTCGGCGTCGCATCGGCGATGATCCTGCTGCACATGCCGCCGGTGTTCCGATCGCTGCACGAAGCGACGGGCATCGCAATTTGGCTCAGTTGCTTTGCGCTGGCCTACCTGGCGCATCGCGTGGCCCATGCCTCGGCGCTCGGCGCGGCCGTTGAGACAGTGTCCGGCACGCGCGCGGGGCCGGTGAACGTCAAGCACGCGTCCGGCGCGCCGGTGGTCGAGTCATGACCGACGCAACGATCGTCGAAACGCGAGGCCGCTCGCTCGCCCGCGATCTCGTTACGCTCACCAAGCCGCGGATCATCTCGCTGCTCCTCGTCACGACGATCGCGCCGATGTTCGTCGCCGGTCGGCCGAGCTGGACCCTGGTGCTCGCGGTGTTCGTCGGCGGCTATCTCATGGCCGGCGGCGCCAACGCGGTGAACATGTACATGGATCGCGACATCGACGACCGCATGGCGCGCACGCGGCTCCGGCCGATCCCGAGCGGGCGCATGCAGCCGCGCGAGGTACTGGCGTTCGGTGTGCTGCTCTCGACCGCCGCGACGTGGATTTTCGCGCAGACCGCGAACGTGCTCACCGCCGCGCTGGCGCTCGCGGGATTCTACTTCTACGTGTTCGTGTACACGCGTTGGCTCAAGCGCAGCACACCGCAGAACATCGTCATTGGCGGCGCGGCCGGGGCGTTCCCGCCCCTGGTCGGCTGGGCGGCAGTGACGAATCGCGTCGATCTGCTGGCGGTCTATCTCTTCTTGATCGTCTTTTACTGGACGCCGCCGCATTTCTGGGCGCTGGCGCTCCTCAAGCAGAACGACTACGGACGGGCCGGCGTGCCCATGGCGCCGCTCGTGTGGGGTGAGCGCGAGACCAAGCGGCAGATGCTGTGGTACACGATCATGCTGCTCCCGCTCACGCTCCTGCCGTACACCTTTGGCGGGCTGGGCGTGGTGTATCTGGTGTGCGCGCTTCTCCTCGGCGCAAAGTTCCTCGCCGAGGTCGTGCGCGTGGTCCGCGCGACGACCGAGTGGAGCCGGCACGCCTGGCGACTCTACAAGTTCTCGCTGCTCTACCTCGCACTGTTGTTCGCGGCGATGGTCCTCGACCGTGCGCTGCTCACGGGGCTGCTCAGTTGACGTCGCCAGCCGCTGAGCGCACGCGGCGCCTTCGCTCACCAAAACCGCTTGGCCGACTGCTTCCGCGACTGCGGCCGTATCGCGCGCAGCTCGCCGTCGCCGCGGTGTGTCTGGTTGGCGCGGCAGCCGTCGGGCTCGCGTTCCCACAGGTCGTGCGCACGCTCCTCGACGCCGCCTTCCAGCGGCACGATCGTGCGCTGCTCGATCGGATCGCCCTGATGCTGGTCGGATTATTCGCCTTCCAGGGCGTGATGAACTTCGTTCAGGTGTTCCTGCTCACGTCGACGACCGAGCGGGTCGTAGCGGCGCTGCGTGAAGACGTATTCGCGCATCTGGTCCGGCTGTCACCCGGTTTCTTCACCGAGCGCCGATCGGGCGAGCTCACGAGCCGCCTCTCGGCGGATCTGGCCGTGCTGCAATCGTTGCTCAGCACGTGGATCTCGGAAATGTCGCGCCAGATCCTGTTCCTGATCGGCGGCCTCGTGCTGCTCACGCTCACGCATCCACAGCTCACGACGACCACGCTCGCCGTGGTACCCGTCGTCGTGGGCGCCGCATTCATCTTCGGACGGCGATTGCGCCGCGCCAGCACCGGCGTGCAGGACCGCGTCGCCGACGCCATGGCGACGGCCGACGAAGCCTTCTCGCAGATCCGCACGGTGCAGAGCTTTCATCGTGAGGCCGAGGAGACGCGGCGCTATTCGTCGCTGCTCGGCGGCGTGGTCACGGCGGCGATCGGTCGCGCCAGGATTCGAGCGCTGTTCTTTGGCGTGGTCGGTTTCATCGCGTTCGGTGGCGTGGTGGCGGTGCTGTGGGAGGGTGGACAGCTCGTGCTCGCCGGGGCGCTCACGCCGGGCGCGCTCGTGTCGTTCCTGCTCTACGCGATCACCGTCGCTGCCGCCGTCGGCTCGCTGGCCTCGCTGTTCGGGAGTTATCAGGAGGCTCTCGGCGCCGCGCTGCGGGTGTTCGAGCTGCTCGACACCACGCCGAGCGTCGCCGAGCCTGAGCATCCTCGGCCGCTTCGCCGTCCCGTCCGTGGTGACGTGGCGGTCGAGGACGTGAGCTTCCGATATAGCGACAGCGGTCCGGATGTGCTCAGCGAGGTGAGTTTTCGCATCGAGCCCGGCCAGGTCGTGGCGCTGATTGGCCCATCGGGCGCTGGCAAGACGACTGTCGCATCGCTCCTGCCGCGCTTCTGGGATGTCACGGACGGCCGGATCACGCTCGACGGCGTGGACATTCGAGATCTCTCGTTCGCGGATTTGCGCGGCGCAATCGGCATGGTGCCGCAGGAGCCGGCGCTGTTCAGCGGAACGATCCGCGAAAACATCGCCTTTGCCAGGCCCGAAGAGATCGGGAAGCCGCCAACCGAAGCAGAGATCGTCGCGGCGGCCCGCGCCGCGCACGCGTGGGAGTTCATCGAGCGTCTGCCGCAAGGTCTGGAGACGCGGGTTGGCGAGCGCGGCGTGAAGCTGTCCGGCGGTCAGCGACAGCGGCTCGCCATCGCGCGCGTCTTCCTCAAGAATCCGGCGCTCGTCGTCCTCGACGAAGCCACCTCCAGCCTCGACAACGAGAGCGAGCGCGCGATCGAAGCGGCGATGGCCGATCTGCTGCGCGGCCGCTCGACGTTGATCATCGCGCACCGATTGAGCACCGTGCGCCGCGCGGATCGTGTCATCGCGCTCGAGCGCGGCCGGATCGTCGAGCAGGGCACGCACGACGAGCTGCTCGAGGAGAACGGGCTATACGCGCGGCTTTATCGCGCCGGCGAGTGGACGGCCGCCCGCGGTTGATCGCCCGCGACGCTAGGGAAGCGTCAAGTCGAGGGTCGCCGTGCTATTGGCCGCGATCTGCACCGCCTGTGACGAGGGATTCGTCATGCCTTGGTGCCATGCGAGCACCGTGTACTTGCCCGGTGGCAGCGAATCGATCGTGAAGCCGCCCTTGTCATCGGTCACGGCGAAGTACGGATGGTTGAACACGGCGATGTAGCCATGCATCCACGGATGCCGCACGCACTGAACGTCGACCACGCCCGGAACCTTCGCGAGGCGCTCGCTCGCCACGACCTGCCCCGAGTTGAAGAACGGCATCACGGTGAGTGTGTCGTGTGTACCGGCGCGAGTGAAGACGAGCCGGTGGACCTCCTTATCGTCGTTGAACACGTTGAACGTCGTGCCCACGACGGCGGCCTGCACGGGTGGATCGAGCACACAATCGTCGATCGAGAGATCGCCGCGCTTCTCGATCGGGAACGGCTTGCCGGTTGCGATGTCCTCGATCCACACTATGGACGGCGCCACGCCTTTTTGCGGAATCGATACAGTGATCGGCTTGCCGCCGCACAGCCTTGTCCCGGCGGCCGTTGAATCGGCGGGTGGCTCGCTCGACGCCTTGATCGTCCCATGCACGGAGCCGAACGCAACCAATGCCGTCGGTCGATACGGCCGGCTCCCCAGGTCGATCGCGCCGGGGATGGGCTTCGTGGCGGC
>DATJIZ010000211.1:0-3016 GCA_035492735.1 Gemmatimonadaceae bacterium
CGGATATCGTATCCAGCGATCAATGGACGTCGGAACTACTCCAACTGCCATCCCCAGACATGCTCCGAGTCTCGTACCGCGTGTTCGCTCTCGCGGGCGCCTGTGCCGCGCTCGCGCTGCTCTCGTCGCGCGCCGCTGCGCAGGATGAAGACGAATCGCCGGAGGCACGCACGCACGGTGCAGCCGTCCAAGGCGTCGACATCGACGGACTCAAGTTCCGCTACATCGGGCCGCAGGGGAACCGTGTCGCCTCGGTAGTCGGCGAACCGGGCAATCTCAACGTCTACTACGCGGGCGCGGCGTCGGGCGGCATCTGGAAATCGGTGGACGCCGGCATCCACTGGCGGCCCGTGTTCGACTCGATGCCCGCGCAGTCGATCGGCGCGATCGCCATCGCATCATCAGATCATCAGATCATCTGGGCGGGCACGGGCGAAAGCTTCATTCGCAGCAACGTCTCGATCGGCGACGGCGTGTACAAGTCGACCGACGGCGGCGCAACGTGGTCGCACATGGGGCTCGAACGATCGGGTCGCATCTCGCGCATCGTGATCGATCCGCAGAACCCGAACACCGTGTTCGTCGCCGCCGAAGGGCAGGGCTACGGCGCGCAGCCCGACCGTGGCGTGTACCGCAGCACCGACGGCGGCAAAACGTGGGACAAGGTGTTGTTCGTGAACGACTCGACCGGCGCGTCCGATCTGGCGATGGATCCCGAGAATCCGCGCATCCTCGTGGCCGGCATGTGGTCGTTCGTGATCCACACGTGGGGCAAGTTCAGCGGCGGGTCCGGCAGCGGCGTGTACATCTCGCACGACGGTGGCACCACCTGGAAGCGCGCCACCAACGGCCTGCCCAAGGCTCCGTTAGGCAAGGTGGCGGTGGCCATCGCGCCCAACGACCCGAGCCGCTGGTACGCGCTCATCGAGACGGGCTGGGAAGGGAAGGGCGCCCTCTGGCGCTCCGACGACGGCGGCGCTGCCTGGCACGTCGTCTCCTACAGCCACCTGCTGGCCGAGCGCCCGCACTACTACACGCGCATCATGGTGTCGCCGGCCACGCCTAACGAAGTGTACTTCCCGTCCAACTTCCTCATGCGCTCGCTCGACGGCGGCGAGACAGCCGTGGTCATGCCGTGGGGCGGCGACACGCACGACATGTGGGCCGATCCCACCAACGCCGACCGCATGATGATCGGCGACGACGGCGGCGTGCAGATCACCACCACCCACGGGCGCCAGTGGCACCGCGTGGTGCTGCCCATCGCGCAGATGTACCACGTCGCCGTCGACAACGAGATCCCGTACAACGTGTACGGCAACGAGCAGGACTACACCGCCGTGCGCGGACCGAGCAACAGCCAGGGCTTCAGCATTCCGTCGGCGCTCTGGCAGACGACCGCGGGATGCGAATCGGGTTTCTCGTATCCCGATCCGGTGGACACGACCATCGTCTGGGGCGGCTGCTACGAGGGCGGTCTCGAAAAGTTCGACCTGCGGTCCAAGCAGTCGTTCTCGGTGGACCCGTGGCCCGACCGCGCGCTCGACTCGCCGGCCGACAGTGCGAAGTACCGCTGGAACTGGACGCAGCCGTTGGCCCTCTCGCCGTTCGACCACAACACCGTCTACGTGGGCAGTCAGTACGTGCACCGCACCACCGATGGCGGCAAGACGTGGACGGTGATCAGCCCGGACCTCACGACCAACGATTCGAGCCACATGCACAGCTCGGGCGGCCTAACGGATGACAACCTGGGCGTCGAGTACTGCTGCACGCTGTTTGCGATCGCCGAATCCCCGGTGACGCGCGGTGTCATCTGGACCGGGTCCAACGACGGCAAGGTGCACGTGACGCGCGACGCCGGCGCGCACTGGACCGACGCGACGCCCACGTCGGCCGAGTTCCCGAAGGGCGCCACGATCGACAACGTCGAGCCATCTCGGTACGACGCGGGCCGCGCGTACATCTCGGTCGATGGACACCAGGAGAACAACCGCGATCCGTTCATTTACGAGACCGCCGACTACGGCCACACCTGGCGCCTCATCAGCGGCGGCATTCCCAAGAGCGTGTTCAGCTACATGGGCATCGTGCGCGAGGACCCGAAGCGCAAAGGCATGCTCTACGCGGGCACCGAGAATGGGTTGTACGTGACGCTCGACGACGGCGCGCATTGGTTCCCGCTGCAATCGAATCTGCCGCGCGCGCCGGTCACGTGGATCGTGGTGCAGGAACACTTCGACGATCTCGTGATCTCGACCAAAGGGCGCGGCTTCTGGATTCTCGACGACCTCTCGGCGCTGCGCGGCATCGACGTGACGCTCGCGTCAAAGTCCGCGTATCTGTTCGCGCCGCGACAGGCCTACCGCTTCCGCGGGTCCAACCGCATCAAGGGCGACCCCGACGACATCTCGGCGGGCCGCAATTCGCCTTACGGTGCGGTGATCAACTACTACCTGAAGGACAGCACCACGGACTCGCTGCACATCACGATCCGCAACGCGCAGAACGCGGTGGTGCGCAAGCTCACCGTGCACGGCACCGAGGGTATCAACCGCACGTGGTGGGACCTGCGCTACGACCACACCCACACCGTTGCCCTGCGCACCACGCCCACGGGGTACCCGCAGATCTGGACCGACAAGCGGTTCATCGGGAAGCTCACGCGCCGCATCTATCACTACGGCATCGAGGACCCTGTGTTAGGCCCGCTCGTCGCTCCCGGCACGTACACGGTGGAGTTGGAGGCAGCCGGCCAGAAGCTCTCGCAGCCCCTCACGGTGCTCAAGGATCCGCACTCGGGCGGGACGGATGCGGACGCGCAGGCGCAGAGCGCGCTCGCTTACAGCGTGTACCAGGAAATCGATTCGACCGCCGACGCCATCAACGCCATCGAGAAGGTGCGCAAGCAGCTCGAGGACCTGCGGGAGCTGTACGGACACGACTCCTCGTTCAAATCGGTGTTCGCCGACGCCAAGACGCTCGAGGGAAAGCTCGACGGCGTCGAGAACGAGTT
>DATJIZ010000212.1:0-2292 GCA_035492735.1 Gemmatimonadaceae bacterium
GGAGTAGCCGAGAGCGACCGGGAAAGGATCTTCGACCCCTTCGAGCGAGGAAGCAGCGCCGGCCCCGGGAGTGGCCTCGGGCTTGCGATCGCAAGAGGGTTCGCCGAGGCGAACGGCGGTCGGGTTTGGGTGGAGCCCCAGACTGACGCGACGAGTGGCTCGACGTTCGTCCTCGAGCTCCCAGCGACCGAAGAGGGAGCCGCCTTGAGCAAATCTTGAGGCGCGGCGGCGCAATCTTGAGGCGGGGCTGACAAGACCCCGCCTACGTTGGTCAGGTGGCGTCTTTCCGGTCTTTCCTCTCTCGACAAACGTTCGATCGCGGGCGCCGGCGGCTGCGTCGCACGACCCGTCGCCTCGTCGGACTCCAGCGGATGGTCGTCGTCCCACTGCTCGACGCAGAGCACACGCGCCATGCGCTCGATCTGGCCTGCCGCCTTGCCGCCGACCGCGGCTCGCGCGTGCTCCTGCTGGCGCCGTTGTATGTCGACTGGGAGCTCCCGCTTGAAGCTCATTTCAGGCGGGAGGAGGCAGCGCTCCAGGCCGAACTCGATCGCGAACGCGCGATTGCCGAAAGCTACGGCGTCGGTGCCCACACTCAAATCGTCCGCACGCGGCCTGGGGAGCTCGGGAAGGGTGTCGCGGAAGCGGCCGAGGAGGTCCGGGCGTCGCTGATCGTCGTCGGCGCCCCCGTCGATTCGCAGCGTGGATTCCGCCGGCCGTTCTCGCGCGATGTCTGGTCGGTGCTGAACGACGCACCTTGCCCGGTGTTGATCGCGACCGGCGCTCCACCAAGGGCCAGCCGGGCCGTCGCATGAGCCGAGCAACATTGGAAGCGCCGCCCGTTCGCTCGCTGAAACGGGCGATAGTCGGTCGCCCGATGGCGAGCGCCGAGCTCGAGGAGACGCTGCTACCGAAGACATTGGCGCTGCCGATCTTCGCCTCGGACCCGCTCTCGTCGGTGGCCTATGCGACGGAGTCCGCGCTCGTCGTCCTGGTCGCTGCCTCTGTTGGGGCAGCCCACCTCGTCTTCCCCATCTCGATCGCAATCGCGGCGCTGCTCGCGATCGTGGTCGCTTCCTATCGCCAGACCGTGCAGGCCTACGAGACCAGTGGTGGGGCCTACATCGTCGCGAAAGACAACCTCGGGACGCTTCCGAGTCTCGTCGGCGCCGCGGCGCTGCTGACCGACTACGTACTCACGGTGGCTGTCTCGATCTCCGCCGGCATCTTTGCCGTGACGTCGCTCGCGCCCTCGCTCGAGGCCCACAAGGTCCTGCTCTCGCTGGGATGTTTGGGCGTGATTGTCCTCGTCAACCTACGCGGCGTCCGCGAGTCTGGCCTCGCATTCGCGCTCCCCACATACGCCTTCGTCGCTTCCATGTTCGCGCTCGTGGGTGTCGGTCTCGTGAAGACTCTTCTCGGCCAAGCCCCGCATGCGGTCGTGCCTCATCCGGTCGCAACGGGTGCCGGGAGCGTGACGTTGTTCGTGTTGCTGCGCGCTTTCTCCTCGGGCTCGACGGCCCTGACCGGTGTGGAAGCGATCGCAAACGGGGTCAATGCGTTCAGGCGACCGCACGGCAGGAATGCTGCGACGACGCTCGCCGTCCTCGGCGCGATTGCAATCACGCTCTTCCTGGGGGTCTCGTATCTCGCCGTCCACGAACACGCCCTCCCGAGTCAGACGGCTTCCGTCGTCTCGCAGATCGCCCGTGCGACCTTTCCCGCGGGATCAGCCGCCAGCTTCCTCTACTACGCGGTGCAGATAACGACCCTCCTGATCCTCGTTCTTGCCGCGAACACGTCCTTCCAGGGTTTCCCGCGCCTCGCGGCGCTGCTGGCACGGGACAACTTCGCGCCGAGGCAGTTCACGAACCTTGGTGACCGGCTCGTGTTCTCGAACGGGATGCTCGTGCTCGCGACTCTGGCGGGCTTGCTGATCTGGATCTACGGCGCCAACGTCAACTCGCTGATCCATCTGTACGTGATCGGCGTCTTCACCGCATTCACGCTCTCGCAGGCCGGGATGGTCCGCTACTGGAAACGCGTCCGGGAGCCCGGCTGGCGCTACCGCGCCCTCGTCAACGGCGTCGGCGCCACGGCGACAGGGATCGTCGCGGCGATCGTGATCGTGACCAAGTTCGCGGCCGGGGCCTGGCTCGTGATCGTCGCCATCCCGCTCCTCGTGCTCGCGTTCTACGGTATCCGCCGTCACTACCGCGGGATCGCCCGCCGGTTGCACGCCGGCGCAGACGCAGTCGTGGCAGCGCCGCCGCCGCGAAATTCGACCTTGCT
>DATJIZ010000213.1:0-26559 GCA_035492735.1 Gemmatimonadaceae bacterium
TGCCCGATCAAGCCATCGGCGTGGACGATGGGCCCGGCCGTCGCGTACCGGCCGCTCAACGACGCCGGCAGCCCTGCCCGCGCGGCCGGCGACTCCACGTACAGGTTGATCGATGCGGGCGTGAGCGGATCCGGCGCTGCCGATGCGCGATACCGCCCGGCGATCGGATCGGTCTGATCGGCGGTCACGCTGAGGGTGCCGCTCGACAGGACCACCATCGAGCCGAACAGCCCCAGGCCGCCATCGATGCGGCTGATGATCCCCGTGCCGGTGAACGGGTCGTTGTTGGTGCGATAGTAGTCGAAGAAGTTGGAATCGATCGCCGCGACGAGAATGTCCTGCCGGAAGCCCGGAATGAACACGTGCTGCAAATCGTTCGCGAACAGATTGCGGACGTCACCGGTGAGTCGGAAATGCAGGCTGTCGGTGAACAAAAAGAACGGTCCGAACGGGCTCTCGACGCGAAGCGCGTAGGCGCGGGTCGCCGCCGCCTCGTTCCAGCTGACGACGAGCGTGTCGTGGTCGCGATTGAACGTTCGTGACAAGCCGCCCGTCGAGCTGACCTCCGGACGCGGCACGCGCGTGAACGCCGTGAGGTCTTCGCCTTCGACCGTGTGCACGTGCAGCTTGTACCGTTCGCCGCGTTGCAGCAGTGCGCCGCCTAGTGGTACGCGGTAGACGCCGGCGCCCTGGCCGCTGCCGAACACGGTCTTGTCTTCGACGCCTCTGAACACGGTGCCCGCCGAGTCGGAGATCTCGACGATCGCTCCGCTCACCGGGATGCCGCCCGCGCTGACGATCGGGTCGTTGGGATTGAACGTGGTGTCGGGGATCGTCACGGCGCCCGTCAGCGAGCGCTCGACGAGGACGACCTGATTGGGCGCGCTGGCGTTGAGCACCGCGTGCACGACGACGCTGGGCGACGTCTTGGGCACGGTGACCGTGCCCAGATCGCACGCCACGGCGCCGACGATCGTCGCGAGGGCGGCCACGCTGACGACGCGGCGATCAAAAATGAATCGTGACACCAGCCGACGGGAGAAACGGGAATTGCGAGATCGCCTGCCGCGTCGGCGGGCTGGTCGTGTAGTCGAAGACGTACAAAAAGACGTTCCGCGCGTTGTAGGCGTTAACGACGCTCAGATACGGCGCCACCGAAGCGCCGCGAACCTGGAACTCTCGCGTGAGGTCGATGTCGAGCCGCTGCGTGGCCGGCAGGCGCTGGCCGTTCCGCGCGCCGCCGATGAACATCAGCTGCGAGCCGCCGCCGCGCGTGCCGTACTCGTTGGTGCCGGGGTCGTACACGCGACGCACGATCTGGCCGACGATGTCGGTGTACGGTGTGCCGCTCGCATAGCCAAAGCGCACGCCGAGCACGTACTTCGCGAGCCGCCAGTTGGCGACGACGTTGAGATCGTGCCGCCGGTCGTGGCCCGGAAAATAGTGGAGCGAGTCGCGCACCCGCGTTGCCACGGCGTAGGTGTACGACACCCAGCCGCTGAACGGTCCGCGCTCGAGTTGCCGCAGCATGAAGTCGGCGCCGTACGATTCACCGGCGACGGGAAGAAACTCGTCGCCGTGGACGCCCGGATCTTCCTGCGGATTGGCCTCCAGCAACCGATCGTAGCGCTTGTAGAAGCCTTCGACGCGTGCGTACCGCGACCCGCCGAACCACCGCTCTGCCCCGCCGATGTAGTGCCAGGCGCGCGAGACCGGGATCGCCGAGTCGCTCGACACCCAGAAATCGAACAGCCGCACCGGCAGGTCCTCGCGCGCCAGCGAATGCGTCGACTGCGTGAACTGCCCGACGGCCGCCGTGAGCGCAAAATCCGGCGAAAGGAAATGCTTCACCGAGAGACGAGGGGATACGCCGAGCCAGCCCGAGCCGGTCAGCGCCTCACCGCGCAGGCCCGCCTCGACGAGCCAGCTCGGTGACGCCCGCCACAGGTCGTCGACGTAGCCGGCGGCCGACGTGGGGCGCTGACGCAAATCGTACAACCGCGTGTCGCCGTGCAGCGCCGACGCGTCGTACCCGATGCCGTACCTCGCCACGTCATACCCGTAGGTGCGATCGTGCGCGCCCGTGTGCGCCGTGATGCTGCCGGCGAGGCGGCGGTCGGCAACGGAGTTGTGCAGTGTGAGCGAACCGGCGCCCAGGTCGAGCATCGTCGAGAAGGTCGAGATCGATGCGCGCTGCTCGAGCGTCGTGCTGTCGCCGAGCAGCGCCCGCGTGAAGCCGCGTCGATCGCGCGACGCGAGCGTCTTGGTCAGCGTCGCGCCGGCGATGGTGTTGCCCCAGCCGAAGCGGATCGTGCCCGCGGCGGGGTCGGCGGAAGTTGAATCGCCCAGGGTCGCCATGTTCGCGTCGAGCGCGTCGCGTCCGTCGTACATGGTGAACGCGAGATGCGTCGTCGGCGTGAACGCGTACGACGCGTGCACCTGCTCGTCGCGAAAGTGATACGGCAGCTCGCCGCCGATCAGCTTCACGAACTTGTCGGCGTACGTCCGCCGTCCTCCGATGGTCCAGCTTCCCTTGCCGCCGGCGAACGATCCGCCCAGCGCGCCGGTCGTCGCCAGCAGCGACACCTCGGCGGTGCCGTGCACGCCCGGTCGCGGCTCGTCGGCCGAGTGGACGTCCAATACGCTCGACAGCCGGCCGCCGTAGCGGGCCGGGAAGCCGCCGGTCATGAGCGTGAGGTCGCGGACGGTCGGCACCATGAACGTGCTGAACAGGCCGCCGAGGTGAAACGGATTGTAGATCGGATAGCCGTCGAGCAGGATCAGGTTCTGATCCGCCTCGCCCCCACGCACGTTGAGTCCCGTCGTGAAATCGTTGCGCGCCTCGACGCCGGGGAGGAGCTGGACTACGCGGATGATGTCCGGCTCGCCGAACTTCGGAATGCCTTCCGCCGCGCGCGTGGTGAGCTGCACGGTACCGACGTTCGGTCGTGCCTCGAACCGCTCGCGGTCGAGCGCGCGCGCTTCGGTCCGCACTGGCCCGAGGAGCGTTGCCTCGGCGGCGAGCCGCACGTCGACCCGGGTCGTGTCGCCGGCTTTCACCGTCGCCGCGAGCTCGGTCGGCTTGTAGCCAAGCATTCGGGCGCGGAGCCTCACGTCGCCCGCCGGCACGCCACTGATCACGAACCTGCCCGCCGAATCGGCGATCGCGCCGCGCGGCGTCCCCACGACGGCGACGCTCGCGCCCGGGCGCGGCTCGAGCGTGCTCGCATCGATCACGCGGCCGGCGATGACACCCGCGCTCTGCGACGCGGCGGGCACCTGCGCCTGCACGCGCCGCGCGCCGAGAGGACCGACGGGACCGACGAGAAGCGCGCCGAGCACAAGGCAGCCGGCCGCCGCGACCCGCGCCGCCGAGCTGGCGTAGCGCTGCAGGACAGCCGCGTGCAAGTCGCGCGCATCCTCGAGGCGTGCGGACTTGAGCTCGAGATGCGCCGGACCAATCAAAAAGGGATGGAGCTGGTTGCCGCCGGCCGCGCCATGCGCGCCAATCTGATCGTCGAACGACACGATCTCGTATCCGTCGTATGCTCCAAATAGCACGATGTCGCCTGCGTTGCGCTGCATGACCAAATGTTCGACTGCGCGCACCACCAGGCCCTCGGATCCGTACGGCTCGAGCGGATTCACGCCATCCACGACGGCCAGCTCGCCGCCCACGATGACCGCGCTTCCGGTGGTACTCTGCAAGTGTACGGAAGGTCCGTTTCGCGTTCCCAAAAGTCCAACGCCGGCATGATGCAGCAACTCGTTGTACAGGTATCCCCGACGCGCATCGGCGGTGATGTCGTTCAGCTCGAGCGGACGCGCGTCGTCGACGAAATAGAGGTGCGCGAGATCCGAGCTGTACGTGACGACGACTTCGTGCTGCGCCTCGACGCGATATTTCTCGGGAAGGATGAGCTCGCGGAGTCCGTACCGGCTGCGCAGCCAGTCTCTGAACCGGAGGAGCGCGCGTCTCGTGGTGCGGTGGTGCTCGGGCGTGACGTCAGCGACCGCCTGTACGACCTGCGCGCCCATGTCCGCGTACTCCGATCGCAGGGCGAAGCTGGCCGTCGAACGCAGCGGGTGTTCGCCGGTCCGCGTCGCTTCGTCCTCGAGGATGCGTTCGACCGTGCGGCCCATGGTCTCGCCAAACCGGACCCGGTAGCTCGACGACGGCGTCATGCCGTGGTCGGAGAGAATCACGATGTCGTACTGGCGGCCGCTGTGGCTCTCGATCATCCGCCGGATTTCGCGAATGCGCGCATCGGTGCGCCGCAGGTCGCGCAGCGCCTGAAAGCTCGACGGGCCGAAGTGGTGCGCCAGCTCGTCGTACTGCATGAACGTGCTGTAGATGATGGGCACGCCCAGATACACGTCGAGCAGGATCGCCATGGTCTGCAGCTCGCGCACGACGACGTTGCTCAGCACGCGGACGAACGGGAACAATCCTTCGCTGTGCGTGCGCTTGCGACCGAGCTCGCCTACGCCGCGCTCGTACTCCTCGCGCAGCCATTCGAGGATCGCCTGCAGCCCCATGCGCGCGACGCGGATCGGGTGCAGCAGGATCAGCATCGCCATCCGCCAACCGCCGAGTCGGCGAAACACCGACATGCGTTCGCGCGTAGCGACGGTGAACGCGACGGTCTGTGCGTCGCCGTCGAGCAGGTTCACGTAGCTCGATCCGCCGGCGAGCGCGCCCGGTGAATGAATCCGGTCGCGGATGTACTGCACGCCGGCCGGCGTGTTGCACGTGATCACGCGGCGCTCGGTCTTGTCGTAGAACCGAAACGCCGGAATGCCGTCGTTCTCGCCGTGGAAGATTCCGGCCTGGGCGTAGGGTGTGGCCGAGGGCAGCCCGCAGAACCACCGCCGCAGCGTGTAGCCTTCCTCGCGCACCATCTGCTCGATGGTGGGACAGTACCCGAGCTCGATGGCGCGGCGAAGCTCGGCGTATGCGAGGGCGTCGATCTGGAGCATCACGAGGCCCGGCTTGCCGTCGTCCGGTCGCCGTTCCCGCTGGAACACGCGATATTTCATGGCGAAGTACCACCGCAGGAAGCGCGAGCTTTTCCTCTCCACGCGCTGTGGCCCGTTCTGCGGCGGTCCGCCATCATCGACGGAGCGTTCCCTGTCTGACATCGCGCTGCCGATCGCGTTCGGCGCGGGGCTGGCGAGCTTCCTCTCGCCGTGCGTGCTTCCGCTCATCCCGAGCTACATCACCTTCATCACGGGGATGTCGCTCGATGACGTGTCGAAGGCGCGCCGGCTGGCGCTCGTCCACGCGCTCCTGTTCGTCGTCGGGTTCTCGCTCATCTTCCTCGCGCTCGGCGCCTCGGCGACGCTTCTCGGCCGGCTGCTCGTCACCTATCGAGCGTGGATCAGCCGGATCGGCGGCATCCTGGTGTTGGTGTTCGGCCTCTACCTGCTCGGCGTCTTCAACCTAGGCGCTTTCGCGCGCGAGCGCAGAATGCACCTCACCAACAAGCCGCTCGGCTACCTGGGGACGGTGCTCGTAGGCGTGGCGTTCGGGGCGGGCTGGACCCCGTGTATCGGGCCCATTCTGGGATCGATTCTGACCTACGCCGCGACCCAGGAGCAGGTGTCGCGGGGCGTCGTCCTGCTGGGCGCCTACTCGCTCGGTCTCGCGGTGCCGTTCGTGATCGCCGCGGTGGCGGTGGAGTGGTTCCTCACCGCCTTCAACTCCATTCGCCGGCACATGGTGTGGGTGACCCGCGTGTCCGGCGCGGTGCTGGTCGTCGTGGCGGTGCTGATGATCACGGACTACATGTCGGTACTGACGGGAGTGCTGCAGGGGTGGACGCCGGACGCGTTGAGGAATCGGTTGTAGCGGCGGCGACTCAGTAGTTCCACCACGGGAGCATCGTACGACCGCGTCACGTTAGACATTCGTCGGCGACAGGAAGTACGCGCTACGTGCGTTCAGCGGCGCGAAACGCCGCCATGTATTCCTCGACGAACGCCTCTGCCGTGGCATTCGGCCCGTTCCACTGCAATTGCTCTGGCGCCACCTGGACCCCGTGCCACTCGGGCACCCCGTCTGATCGCCGAATCAACCCCTCGATGGTGAACGATTCCGGCCGGGAGCGGAGAAGAGGCCCGGGATCCATGCCAAACCGTTCGCGGAGAATCTCTGCGACGCGAGCCGCGAACGTGTCGAAGAGTTCCTCCGCCGTCTTGGCCATGTCTGCCTCGAGTGGTCGCGGGGTGCCGCGCGACGATGCCCGGAAGTGCCGGATCCGTCGGAGTACGCCGACTCTTGTCATCCCTGACGTCGTGATTTCGTCGGGCATGAATCGCGCCCACGCAATCACCCGGCGGCGCGCGGGTGTGTTCGCCTCGGCGCGGCGATTTGGCCGCCCGAGCGATGCGCCAAGGCATGTTCGGCACGACCCATGCGGCCACTGACAGTGCAACCACCTCACGCGCGGCCGGCGCTCGCTCGAACGGGCCTCCGCCCCGGGCAGATCGCCGTCGAGGCACGCACGCTGGAGGCGCTAACCCGATGACTTCCGCGACCGGACTTGCCCCAGCCTTGAACGCCGAACGGCTGTCGAGAAAACAGTGCATGGCGATGCTTGAACGGAATTGCTTCGCGCATCTCGCGTTTGTCCGACGCACGCACGCCGATGTCGTGCCGATTCGCATTGCTCTCGCCGAGGGCTGGCTGTACTTCCGCGCCGACCGCGAGCTGAGCGAGGCTATCGGGCACAACGCCTGGGTCGCGATCACCGTGAGCGAACGGCTGAACTCGACTCGGTTCACGAGTGTCGTCGCGCGGGGAACCTGCTATGCGACCGAGCACACCGGATCACCGAGCGGCGACGCCGCGGCGCTCCGAGGCATCGTGAAGTTGCGGGATCGCGCGCCGGCGGCGGCGCAAACGCGCCGTTCGGAGCGGACACTCGTCATACTTCGCGTTCGCGTCGAAGAACTGCGCGGAACTCGCAGCGTGGTTCCATGCGACGTGCCGGGCCCCGTGAATGGTTGAGGCGACGGGCCCAGGATTGCGGCGTTGCGATTGGGACCGGACGCTCTGTTGGCCGGTCGGTTAGCGGGATACGTTAAAAGAGTCGCCAGCGATCGACCCTCGTGGCGCCATGCGTACACCAAGCCATGACTGAACCCCCCCCGGCCGCTGAGCGGCGTCGAGTTCGTTGAAGTCGTCTGAGATCGCGCGACGGATCTTGGATGGGGATGCGCGCGCGGTCGGCGACGGGACGCCCGAAGCGGTCGCGCGGGGGCTTGAGCAGGCATGCACGCGCGTCACCGACGTATTGCGGGAGTCAATGGGCGACGCCGGATGCGCCGCCTTGCTCGCGCGGGCGTTCGCGCGCACGGAAGGAGCGTACCCGCCATTGAAAGATCTGCGTCAACCTGGCGACGACGGCATTCGCCTGGCCGACATCGCCGCGAGCGCCGACACGCACGGCGTTGAAGCCGTCACCGCAGCAATCGAAGCGCTGATCGCCGCCGTCATGGAGATACTTACGAGGCTCATCGGAGACGACATGACGTTACAACTGTTCGATTACGACGGACCCGAGCCTCCAACAGCAGGCGGAGTCCGCGCTCCATGACCGCCCCCAAGCATCCCGTCATCCGAAATGTCGCGACCGGGGTTCCGGGTCTCGACGCGGTGTTGGGCGGCGGTCTCTGTGAGTATTCGTTCAATCTCGTCGCGGGCCCGCCGGGAGCCGGCAAGACGACGCTCGTCCAGCAGGTACTGTTCGCCAATGCGAGCACAGAGCGTCGCGCCATCTATTTCACGGTGCTGGGCGAGCCGACCGTGAAAATGATGAGGTACCAGCAGCAATTCGGTTTCTTCGACGCCTCGAGAGTGCCCTCGGCGATCCGGTTCGTGAACCTCGGCACGGAGGCGATCAGCGGCGACCTCGATTCCATCCTCGCTCGCATCGTCTCGGAGGTGACCGAGCACGAGCCGGCGTTCGTCGCCGTCGATTCGTTTCGCACGATCGGCGGGCATCTCCGGCTGGCCGACGGTCATGCCGTGCTCGAGCTCGCGGACTTCGTGCAGCGCCTGGCGTTGCAGCTGACGTCCTGGGAGGTCACGTCGTTTCTCCTCGGGGAGTATTCCGAGAGTGAGGCACGGCATCCGGTGTTCACGGTGGCCGATAGCATTCTCTGGTTGTCCGAGGACGTCGATCGAAACTCCGCGGTGCGCAAGATCCGCGCAGTGAAAGTGCGAGGCCGCTCGCCAATGCCGGGCTTGCACACGTTTCGTATCACGGGCGACGGGTTGGAAGTTTTCCCGCGAATCCCGGAGCAGCAGCAGGACCGGCTCGTGCGTTCCGACAACCGGCTCCGCACCGGGGTACCCGGCCTCGACGACATGATGGGCGGCGGCATCCCCGAAGGCGACGCGGTGATGCTCACCGGGCCCGCCGGCAGCGGCAAGACCACGTTCGCGTCGCAGTTCGTGGCGCAGGGACTCACTGAAGGCACCAATTGCGTCGTCGCCGTATTCGAGGAGTACCCCGAGGCGTATCTCGCCCGGGCGAAATCCGGGTTGGTCGATTTCGGCGAGATGATCGCGGCCAACCGACTCGCCGTGGTCTATCTCCGTCCCATGACGTTGTCGGTGGATGAAATGTTGGTGGAGATCATCGGCGCGGTGCGGCGCGTCGGCGCGACGCGCGTCGTGATCGATTCGTTGTCGGGGTTCGAGATCGCGTTGGCGCCGACCTTTCGCCTCGACTTCCGTGAATCGCTCTACCGGCTCGTCGGCGCGCTCACGGCGACCGGCGTCACCGTGCTCATGACGGCGGAAGTCATCGAAGTATTCCCGGAAATTCGATTCACGAACGAGCGGGTCTCGTTCGTGACGGACGACATCTTGGCGCAACGGTTCGTCGAGATCGACGGTCGCCTCGAGAAAGTCCTCGCCGTCGTCAAGATGCGCGGCAGCAGCCACTCGACGGAATTCAGAGTGTATGACCTCACGCCGTCTGGTGCTGTCATCGGCGCACCGCTCAAGGGTTACCACGGCATCACGACGGGTGTACCGACGCGCGACGAGAAACGTTTCGCGTCAGACACCGGCGACGACGACGACGTGTAATGGATCAATCGGAACGCGCGAACGAGGTCCTGATCGTCAATGCCTCGGTGGGGAGACACCTGGCGCTGGCGCCGGTCGCGTTCGCCATGGCCGAGGGGCCGGCGCACACGCTGGTCTACGCGAACACACTGTTTCGAAATCTCCAAGCCGCCGGACTGGTTCACATCGGCGGCCCGGTCGAGGGCGACCTGACGCCGCTGTTGAACGAAGCATCGAGAAGCGGCGAAACGGTGCGCGACGTGGTGCTCGAGCCGCCCGCCGGCGAACCGGCGAAGTGGAGCTGCACGGTGTGGCCTGTCGCGGATTCGCCCCACGCAGCAAGCCGCTTGGTCATCGAAGTGCGAGATGTCGTGCTAGTCGCGCGCACGAAGGAACGTCAACGCGCGATCGCCGAGCAGCTTCTGCTCGGCGCGCTTCGGCAACAGGACGCCGCGGAGGATGCCACTCACGCGAGCGCGCGGTCGCAGCATCTGGCCGCGGCCAGTCGCGACCTCTCCCTGTCGCTCGACGAACGCACTACGCGTGACACGGTGCGCCGTCTCACCCTTCCGCGGCCCGGAACGTGGTGCATCGTCGACGTGGTCGAATCAAACGGCGCGATTCACCGGTTGTCGGTGATTCACCCCGATCCGGCAAAACAGGCGCTCGCCCGCTTGCTCGAAGAGGAATGGCCGTCCAAGCTGGGCGGGCCGGCCGAGCCCGGCCCAGCGCTGCGTGTGGAACAGCTGATGGTCGTGAGCGGCGACTCTGGTTCGGCGCTCGCTCTTGCCGCCCACGGGGAGGCGAACCTCCGCATCCTCCGCGAAATCGGCTTCGGCTCCTTGCTCGTCGTTCCGCTCATCGTTCGCGCCCGTGTCCAGGGCGCGATCACCTTCGTGAGCCGAGAGGGCGATGCTCCGTTCTCTCCCGTCGAGATCGGCCTCGCCGAGGACCTCGCTGCTCGCTGCGCGATGGCCCTGGACAACGCGCGATTGTATCGCGAAGCAGACGCATTGCGACTCGCTGCCGAGGCAGCGAACCAATCGAAGAGCGAATTCCTCGGAACGATGAGCCACGAACTTCGCACACCGCTCAACGCCATCGGCGGGTTCACCGAATTGATCGAAATGGGCATCGAAGGCCCCGTGACCGACAGGCAGCGGGCCGCGCTCGCACGGATCAAGGCCAGTCAGCGGCAACTGTTGGTGCTGATCACCGAGATCCTCAACTTCGTGCGGATCGAGAGCGGCCGCATGGAGTACCGTTTGGGCCCCGTCTCCTTGGCGCAGGCGTTTGACGACGTCGCCGACATGCTCGGCACAGCAATCAAGGAGAAAGGATTGGTTCTGGTGACTCCGCCGTGCGACGCAGGCGTTGTCGCGTGGGCCGACCCGGATCGGGTGCGCCAGATTCTCGTGAACTTGGTGATGAACGCGGTGAAATACACGCCGGCCGGTGGCGGGACGATCACGGTCTCCTGTGCCATCGTGGCCGACACCGTCGTCGCGCGCGTCGCCGACACGGGCCCCGGCATTCCGGCCGGCAGACACGAGTCGATTTTCGAGCCGTTCGTTCAGCTTACGGCCGGCCTTGCGGACCGGCGCGGTGGCGTCGGCCTCGGCCTGCCGATCAGCAGAGATTTGGCCCGGGCGATGAATGGCGATGTCACGGTCGAGAGCGCGGTGGGTCTCGGGTCCTGCTTCACGCTGGCGCTCCCGCGCGTGCCCCAAGGCGCCGCTCCGTAGTCGCCGGCGGTGGTTCGAACGGAAGCCACAGCGTAAACGCGCTTCCAACAGCAGGCGTGCTGGTGAAGGTGATTTCCCCCCCGAGCGCGAGAGCAAGCCGGCGGCTGATCGCCAGCCCGATTCCCGATCCCGCCGTCGCATCGGGATCGAACCGGGTGAACTCGCGGAACACCAGCGTTTGTTTCTCCAGCGGGATTCCCGGCCCGTTGTCCGTGACCGTGACGGCGGCCCACCGTCCTCGCCATGGCGCCTCATCGGCGCGGGCGACGCGGGCCGAGACCGAGATGCTTCCATTCGGGTGCGTGAACTTCACCGCGTTCGACGCCAGGTTCGCCAGAATCTGGCGCACGCGCCCGACATCCGACTCCACGACGAGCGAGTCGTCGCCCGTTGGAACGGCCGACACCAGGCTGAGGCCCTTCGCCGCTGCTGCGGCGCGAAACTCTTCGACGATCGCGACGACCGTCGCGCCGACATCGACGCGCTGTCGTCCGATGTCGAGCTGGCCGGCCTCCGCGCGCTCGATGTCGAGGAGGCCGGTAACGAGATTGAGCGCGGTGCCAATGGACCGCCGCGCGCGACCGACGGCACTCGCCTGCGTCTCGGACAGTTCGCCGTACACGCCCAATTCCATGAGTGAGAGATACGCATCGGCGGCGCCGAGGGGGTTTTTCACGTCGTGTGTGAAGCCGCGAATGAGCCGCTCGTGACTCACGATAATCTGCTTGCGCTCGGTAATGTCCTCGATGATGGAAGCAATCCGATTGTTTTGGTCGTCGACATTGCGAACGGGAAATCCGCGAGCCCAAACCCACCGCTCGTCGCCGGACGGTCGAAGAACACGAAACTCCAGGTCATAGCCCGGCCGGAGTTGCACGACGAGCGTGTCGCGCACCCGTTCGCGATCGTCGGGATGCACGCCCTCGAGGAGGGCCAGCGGGTTCTCATACAGTTCGGCCCGGGGCCGACCCCAAATCTCCTCGTACGCCGCGTTTACGAAGAAGATCTGGCCGCCAGTCTCGTCGCTCAGCAAGATGGCGTCGTGGAGTGCCTCGGCGATTTGCCGAATTCGCTCCTCGCCCTCGAGGAATCCCCGAGCGAGGTTCGCTTCCAGTGCGCCGGCGACATCCGCGAGCAACCGCTCCTGCGTTTCCGGGGAACGGATACGTGGATGATACACTTCATCGGCCGACACGCCGGTCGGCGGCGCCACTGAGGGCGTGGAGTTCAACGGCTTGTCGGCCCTGCGGCTAGGCGGGGGCATGGCGACACCAGAGTCCCGCGAGATCAGGCGAAAGCTACTACCCGGCTGCGACCAGGTGAGTGGGGGAGCCGCCGAGCGTCGGTCCGACAATCCCTGAGGGGCAACGCGCAGGCAGTCGGCAGCTGGGGATGGCCCGCCGGCATCGGCCGGCCATTTCGAATTCTTTCAAACATCCGCCACGGTCAGGGCGGGCGCCAGGACCTGAGTCACAATGTCCGGTCCGCGGCGCGCGTATTGCACCTTCCCATTCACCATGGGAAACGGCGTTCGTCGTTCCGTCCTCGCTGTGCTGCTCGCCTGTATCGCCACGCACCGATCGTCCGCGCAAGCTGGTGCCTCCGCCGACACGACGGGCGGAAAGAGCAACCTGCTCCCCGTCGTCGAGATTACGGGCTTCCTGACGCTGCTCAGCGTCTCCGATCGCCTCGCCTATGCCAACGCGGTGCAAGACGGAAAGAAGGTGTACAGCTCGACCCTCTCGAGCACCTGGGATCATCTTCGCACGCAGCGCTGGGTGCACGACCAAGACCCCTTCAACGTCAACCAATTCGAACATCCATATCAGGGCGCCACGATGTACGGTCTTGCGCGATCGAGTGGGCACGACTTCTGGACATCGCTCGCGCACGCCAACGTCGGCAGCTTCATCTGGAAGATGGCTGGCGAGACCGATCCGCCGTCGATCGACGACATGATCACGACCGGCCAGGCCGGAAGCCTCCTCGGCGAGGCGCTGTACCGAATGGCGGACCTCGTGCTCAAGGACCGCCCCGGGCGCACAGCACCGCGGTGGCACGGCTACCTCGCCGATGTGATCTCTCCGCCGCGCGCCCTGAATCGCCGCGTCTTCGGCGAGCGGTTTCGGGCACAACTTGCCGACAGCGCACCAGTGACGTCGTGGCAGCTGAGGCTGGGCGCGGCGCTCGACGCGGTCGCGCGTGATTACTCCGCCCCGGTGACGCTCCTGAATCGGGACGCAACGGCGGAGTTCTGGATGTCGTACGGCCTCCCCGGAAAGGCTAGCTACGCCTACACGCGCCCACTCGACTATTTCGACCTGCAGTTGTCCGTCCTTTCCAGGGCCAGCAACCCCGTCGAAAGCGTGCTGCTTCGTGGGCTCCTCAAGGGCGCAAGGACCGCGGAGACTGGCAACGCGCGCGGGATTTGGGGATTGTACGGATCATACGACTACATCTCGCCATACCTGTTTCGCGTGTCGAGCACCGCGGCATCTCTCGGCACGACGCGCCAGTATTGGATCGGGCAGGACCTCGCTCTTCAAGGCTCGCTGCTCGGCGGCGTGGGCTACGGCGCGGCCGGTTCGACTACCGTCATCCCCAGTACGCCGACCAATGCGGCGATTCGGGACTACCACTACGGCGTCACGCCGCAGGCACTGCTCACGCTCCGCTTCATTGCCGGTAGCCGGGCGATGTTGGACATGGCGGCGCGCGAGTACTACGTGAGCGGCCTGGGCTCCGACGACGTTCACGGGTCCGAGACGATCTTCCGCGGCAACCTCGGCATCAACATTCGGCTCGTGGGCGGCCACGCGCTGGGCGTGCGGTTCGTCCAGTCGACGCGCGACGCGCGGTACGGCAAGCTGCCGAACAGGAGGCTGTCCGAGGGAACCGTTACGATCGCCTACTCGTTCCTCGGTGCTGAGCAATTCGGCGCCGTCAAGTGGTGATCAGGCGTCGCTCGGAGGTTTGCGCACGTGAAGTCGGGGCTTGCTCCCTCGTCGTTGCACTCCTCGCGGCGTCGAACGTCGCAAAGGGCTCGGTACCGCCCGTGCTCCCGTGTGACGGTAAAGTCGTCACCTCGATCATCATTACGCCGCGTGATCCGTCATTCCTTGCCGTTCCAAAACGACTGCGTCGAGCGGCGCGCGCAGTGGGGTTGGTCCACACGACGTCGACGCGACAGACGATCGATCGGTTCTTGCTTCTCGCCGTCGAGCAGCCGTGCACAGAACGCAAGCGCGCCGAGTCGGAGCGGATCCTGCGCCTCCAGCCCTTTCTCGCCGACGCAACCGTGCGCGCCGTGCCGGACGACGTTGGTGGCGTGCGCATTGACGTCGAGACGATCGACGAGATCCCGACGGTGCTGGATGTTGGTCTTCGAGGCACGCGCCTGTCGCAGCTTCGGTTTGGGAACGGCAACGTCGGCGGCCAGGGACTTTACCTGGCAGCGAGCGTCGAGCGAGGATTGGCATACCGCGCCGGATTTGGCGTGCACGCCGTCGCGTACCGGGTGCTCGGCCAGCCCTACACCCTCACTCTCGTCGCGAAACGCTCGCCGCTCGGCGGCGAGCTGACGGCCGCGGCCGGCCACGCGTTCCTCACCGACTTGCAGCGAAGCGCGTGGCACGTGGGGATCAGCAACGTGGATCGTTATTTGTCCTTCACCGCTCCCGAAGGGGATCCGCTTTCACTCGAGGTTCGGCGACGTTTCTGGGACCTGGGCGGCGTGCGCCGGATTGGGCTCGGGCGTCGAACCGCGTTCGTCGGCGCGCTGCTCACGCACGAAGACGTGACGCCCGCCAGCAGCTTCGTGCTCGTCTCGGATTCCGGACTCGTCGCCGCGGGCGCTACCAGGGCCGCCGATGCCGACTCCGCCTACCGAAATGCGCGGCTGAACGCCGTCGCCGGCGTACGCGCGCTGTCGTTCGTACCGGTGCGCGGGTTCGATGCGCTCTCCGCAGTGCAGGACGTGGCCGTCGGGGTCCAGTTCGGCACGCTGATCGGTCGGACCGTTCCTCGATTCGGAGGAAACGACGACGACGTCTTCGTCTCGGCCGACCTGTACGCGGGCGCCGGTTCCGCCACGTCGTTCAGCGGGCTGCGCATTGAAGGCGAAGCGCGCCACGACCAACGCACGAGCGACTGGGATTCGATGATCGCCAGCGGACGATGGGCGTGGTACGTCAAGCCTGCCGCGGCTCACGTCATCATTAGCAGTCTTGAATTCGCCGGCGGGCGCGGGGGGCGCGTGCCGTTCCAGCTCGCACTGGGCGACCGGCAGGGCGGCGTGCGTGGCTACTCTTCTTCACGCGACGCGGGCGCGGTGCGCGGGGTCGTGCGGCTCGAGGAACGCTGGTCGATCGGCGGATTCACCGCTCACGACGCGCTTGGGATCGCGAGCTTCGTCGACGCCGGTCGGGTGTGGGCGGGCGACGCGCCGTTCGGCGTGAACAGCGCAGCGAAGGTCGGCGTCGGCGTCGGGTTGCTCGCGGCCTTTCCGCCACAGTCGCAACGGCTGTGGCGGTTGGACGCCGCCGTTCCGGCGAGTCCCGACCCGCACGCGCACTGGGAAATCCGGCTCACTGGCATCTGGACGCGAACGTTCTGGCGGGAGCCCGAGGACGTCGCGCGCGGGCGCAGCGGGGCCGCGCCGTCCAGAATCTTCACGTGGCCGTGAATCGCGCGCCGAGGCGTCAGCGAATCGGTATCAGGCCGAGAATGGCCGTCAGTACATTCGACAAGATGGACGTCGTGCCGTTCGAGACGGTTCCGTACTGCAAGCTGGCTGCGTAGCCGTCCTGATACCCGCGGCGGAACCCCTGACGGAAATAGTAGTTGTAGTCGGCCTGCGCGACGTAGTTCCCGGTGTACCCGTAGTTCGCGTCCTGGTACGCTGGGGAAGTTTGGTAGTTCGATTTCCACCCGTCCTGTCGGTCGGCTTGCCCCGCGAGGTAGCCCTGTTGATAGCCGGTGTTCACGGCCTGGCGCAGCACCTCCGCGCCGTATTCGTTCGTCAAACGTGAGCTACCGGCGATCACATACCGATATGCCGGCGGCGTCGAGATGTAAGGATCGTTCGCGTAATTGCGCTCGGCTTGTAGGCGTTGCTGCTGCTGCAGGAGCTGCGCCGCGTACTGTTGCTGGACGCGGAGTTGGGCCGTGCGCCGTTGCTTCTCGAGCGCCGCGGTCTTGTTTTGCACGACGCGCACTTGCTGATCGAGTTGCTTCCTGTAGACCGCCGCGCGCTGCTGCTCTTGCTTGATGCGCCGCTGCTGCTCGGCGGCCGGCACGGGCGTCTGCTGCTGATTCTGCACTTCGCCTCTTCCGCGCCCTCTGCCCTGCGCGCGTACGGCCGAAGGTGCGCCGATGGCCAGCAACGCGATCGCCGCGCTCAACATTCTAATGGTTCTCATGGCCGTGCCTCATTGTGTACCGGCTCGAAGTAGGCATTGGCGCGATCGGTCCGAACACGGCTTGCCAGATGTCGAGATGGGCTCGTGCCAACAACATGCAAGAGCGGCACCAGCGACAGTCCTCGCCTCAGGCGGCGTGAGATCGAGCAGCACGATTCCGGCCGGATCGCTCCCCGAAACCGCCGGCGCCCTCGATATTCGACCCCGCCGTGGAAACGCGGAAGCTCGAGGCCTCGAGCAGGGCCGTCAGGGGCGCGTCGACGTGGCGTCAGCCACGCATCAAACCTGAATTTGCCGGCGAGCGGGCCGACGAGCTACTCGTCAATCGGGTCGTCGGTCGATCCACTGCTCGGCCAGCGACATTAATTTCTTCACCGCCACCGGCTTGACCAGCACGTCCAGGCACCCCGCGTCGAGACAGCGTTGGCGCTTGCCCGGATCGTCGTCCCCGGTCAGCGCGACCACCATGCATCCCGCGCCGCGCAGAGGCCCGATGAGCGACAAGCCGTCGCCGTCGGGAAGGCCGAGATCGAGCAGCACGAGCGCGGCCGGATCCGTGTCCGTCATCGCCAGCGCCTCGGCGATCGATCGCGCGCCCACGACGCGCCGTCCGGACGCGTCGAACACGATCGTGAGCGCGTCGATGACGAGCTGATTATCCTCGACGATGAGGATGTGCGATGGGCGGCTGGCTGGCACGTGCCGACCGCTCCGTCTACTCCGGCTGCTCGACCGGAACCGTGAAGAAGAACCGGCTCCCGGTGCCGAGCTGGCTCTCGAGCCAGATTCGACCGCCGTGCAGCTCGACCAGTTTGCGCGCGATGGTCAGCCCCAGGCCCGTGCCGTGATGGGGCCGTGATGGCGTCGAGTCCACCTGGGCGAATTCGCGGAAGATCAGATCGTGGTGCTCCGGCGCGATGCCGACGCCGGAATCCCCGACCTCGACCAGGATCGCCTCGACCGGCTCGTTCTGCGCGCGGGTGGCGCGCAGCCACACGCGCCCGCCCGCCGGCGTGAACTCGATCGCGTTGCCAATCAGGTTGCCCACGACGTGCGTGATCTTCTCGCGGTCGGCGGTGACGCGCGGCAGTTCGGGATCGGCTTCCACCCACAGCGTGAGCCGCTTCTTCTTGAGCAGCGACTGGTTGAGGGAGCTCACCTGCTCGAGCACCTCGCGGATGGCGAAGCGCGAGTTCACGAGCGTGAGCTGATTGGCCGCGCCGCGCGCGTAGGTCAGAATCTCGCCCACCTGCGTGAGGAGTTGCCGCCCACCGCTGATGATGCCGCGAACGCTCTCGAGCTGGCGCGGCGTGAGATCGCCGAGGATGCCGTCGCGCAGAATCTCGGCGTGGGTAATGACCGCGGTGAGCGGCGTGCGCAGGTCGTGGGAGATGTTGGCCAGGAACTGCGTCTTGAGCGCATCGCGTGCGCGCAATTCCGCGATCTCGGCCAGCGCCTCGCTCAGTCGTGACTCCAGCAGCTCGATTCGCATTTCCGGCGTCGCGTTGGCCAGAAGCGCGAGAGAGTTCATGGTGGCGTCGAGCCTGGTCATGCGTTGATTGTACCTTCGGTGGCAGCCTCGGCCAACTCGCCTTCGGCTTCGATGGCATCCTCCAACTGCTGTCGGTTGAGCAGCGCCCAATACCGTCCGCCGGCAGCCAGAAGCTCGGCGTGGCGACCTTGCTCGACGATACGACCCTCGTCGAGGACGATGATCCAGGACGCGTCGCGGATCGCGCTCACGCGATGCGACGCGATCATGGCCGTCCGGCCGGCCAAAGCGGAGCGAAGCGATCGCAGAATCTCTGCCTCCGTGTGCGTGTCGACCGCCGAAAGCGCATCGTCCAGCAGCACGATGCTCGGCCGACGGGCCAGCGCGCGCGCCAGTGCCGCGCGCTGCTTTTGCCCGCCGGAGAGGTTGATACCCCGCTCGCCGAGTAGGGTGTCGTAGCCGCCGGGGAACTGCTCGATCGTGTCGTCGAGCTGGGCGATCGCCGCGGCCCACTTGGCCGTGTCGTCGCCGCCCTGCTGCTCGCCGTACGTGAGATTGCTGCCGATCGTGTCGCTGAACAAGAAGCTCTCCTGTGGGACATAGCCGATCTCGCGCCGAAGCACCGACAGATCGACCTCACGAATCGGCACGCCGTCAACCAGGATCTCGCCTTCCTGCGGATCGAACAGCCGCGGCACCAGATCCATCAACGCGCTCTTGCCACTCCCCGTTGCGCCGACGACCCCGATCGTCGCGCCGGCGGGTGCGGTAAAACTGATATCACGAAGCACCCAGCGCGGCTCGTGACCTGGATCACCAGCGTAGTGGAATCCGACGTTGCGAAACTCGATCGAGCGCCCGGCAACGGCCGGCGGAAGTGCGCGCGGCGTCGCCGGCTCGGGCAGCTCGGGCTTGGCGTCGAGCACGTCGAGCAACCGCGACATCGACGCGGCGCCGCGCTGGAACAGGTTGATCACCCAACCGAGCGCGATGAGCGGCCAGGTCAGCATGCCCAGGTACATCCCGAACGCCACGAAGCTGCCGACGCTGATCGACCCGTTCAGCAGGAACACACCGCCGAATCCGAGCACCGCGACCATGCCCAGCCCGGCGAACACCGAGAAGCCGGGCTGCATCAGGCCGTAGAGCTGGATCAGCTTCATGTTCTTCTCGAGGTAGCCCTCGTTGAGCGTCGCGAATCGATCCATCTCGGCGCGCTCCTGCCGAAACGCGCGCACGATTCGCACGCCCGCGAGGTTCTCTTGCGCCAGCGTGGTGAGATCGCTGAAGTGCGCCTGCACGGCCTCAAACTTGTTGTGAATGTGCCGGCCGAGGAGCAGGCCGAGCGCCGGGAGCAGCGCCATCGGCAGGGCGGCGACGAGCGTCAGCTTTGGCGAGATGCGCAGCATGAACGCGAGCGCGAACGCGCCACCCGCGATCGTGTTGGTCAGATACATGATCGCCGGACCGGCCGCCATGCGAACGGCGCTCAGGTCGTTCGTGAGCCGGGCCATCAGGTCCCCGGTGCGCACGCGTGTGTAGTAGGTGGCGTCGAGTCGTTCCAGGTTGCGGAACAAGTCGTTGCGCAGGTCGAACTCCATCCAGCGGCTCACGGCGTTGAGCAGCTGGCGCATCCAGAAGCGTCCCACGCCGCCGATCAGCGATGCCGCGATCATCGCTCCGGCGAGCAGCCAGATCGACCGAATCGGTTCGTGGTTACGAATACCGTCCAACGCGCGTCGCAAGAACCAAGGGACCACGCTCGAGAACGCTGCGGAAGCAGCCACGAGCACGAGTCCCCATGCAACAGAACGGCGGTAAGGACGGTAGTATGGTAATAGCCGGCGAAGAGAGCTCAGCGTGGGCACATGCTTTGCCACTATTCGCCTGACTCCGGAGGAATACCCATGACGAAATATACGCGACGCATTAGCGCCTCATTGGTTATCGCGGGCGCCCTGATCGCGGGCTGCAAGTCGGAGCCCAAGCAAGGCCCCGACAGCACCGCGCTCGGCGCCGACACGACGCTGAATCGTGATCTCGCGATGGCCAATCGCGACAGTGCGGCGCAGCCGCAGCTCAAGGACGTTCCGGCAAACGCGCCAGCCGGGGCGCCGGCGCCGACCACGACGCGCCCGCGAACGACTACGCCGCGCAGCACGCCGCGCCCGGCCTCGCCGCGCACGAGCAATCCGCCGGCGCCGACCACGACCACCACGCGGAGCGGCAACACGCAGACCAGCAACCCCGGCGCCGCGGCGAATCCGGCATCGACCGGCGGTGGCTCGGTCGGCACGATCGCGGCGGGCGCCACGCTCACGACGCACTCGACCTCGCGCATCTGTACGAACACGAACAAGGTCGGCGACCATGTGACGGCGACCCTCGAGAACGCGGTGTCGGGCTCGAACGGCGCGGCGATCCCCGCGGGCGCCACGGTGAATCTCACGGTGACGCGGCTCAAGCGCAGTGAGAACTCCAACGATCCGATCGTCATGGAGTTCGCGGTGAACTCGGTCACCTTCGACGGACACACGTATCCGATCGAAGCGACGGTCGAGAACGCGAGTGTCGAGCGCGTGAAAGACCAACCGTCGAGCAAGGACGCGCAGAAGGTGGCCGTTGGCGCGGCCGTCGGCGCGATCGCCGGCCGCATCCTTGGCAAAAGCACCAAGGCGACGGTGATCGGCGGCGCCGCCGGAGCAGCCGCCGGTGCGGCGACTGCCGCCGCGACGGCGAACTATCAGGGCTGCGTGCCGTCAGGTGGGTCGATCGTGATCAAGCTCACCGCGCCGGCGACGGTTCGCGCGTAGCAGCCGGGCGACGACCGTCCAGGCGACGCGAGGGTTGGATGCATCCCGCATCCAACCCTCGCTGCTTTTTGGGGGATTCAGCCCGGGCGTCTAAAACCCCATCCGGAACCCCACCCGGAACGTCAGGAACCTGGGCGCATTGTTCTGCGGCTTGTCGCCTTGCGGATGGACCACGAACTGGAACTGCTCGCTCACGTAGCCTTCGGTGATCGGCGTAAAGGTGTACCCGAATCCGCCGCCAAACCCGAACGTGAAATCGTTGCTCGCTTTCGCGGGCGGGAGCGCGGCGCCGGTCGCGTGATCGCGGAAGTGCGAGAACTGGGTGACGCCGGCTTCGACGTTGTACTCGCCATGAAACGCAGGTCCGCCGCCGCCGTGCAGGAACCCCAGCCACTGCGTGATGTCGGCGCGCGCACTGCACGCCGTGCCGCCGCACGGTGAAGTGAAGTCCGCGTTGGTGTAGACCAGCGGCGCCGTGGCGAATCCCGCGCTCGCGCCCACCGTCACGCCGCGCTGGATGGTCTTCTCGAACGTCGCGCGGATTTGCGACGTGTAGCCGAAGTCCCAGACGGTCTTCGTGGCGTTGTCGCCGATCGTCGTCCCGTCCAGGTACCCGTACGACAGGCCGACCCAGTACCCCGGCTCGGCGCTCTGCACACCGCGCCGCCCGATCTGGGCGCCGGCGGTGCTGCTCAGCGACGCGAGCAGAACGAGCGTCGAGTACCCGATGCGCTTGCGCATCCTCACCTCGCATTGTTGCGGGTCGCGCACGACTCCACCTAAGTTAGCTCACGACATGACGTTCATCGACCCGCGGCTCACCGAGCGCCGGAATCCGCGCACAGCCGATATCGATCTCGCCTCGCCGCTGGAGATCGTCGACCTGATAAACGCCGAAGACCGAACCGTTCCCGACGCCGTTGCGTCGCAGCGCGAGGCCATCGCGCGGGCGATCGAGCAGGCGGAAGCCACGTTTCGCCGCGGCGACCGCCTGTTCTACATCGGCGCCGGAACCTCCGGCCGGCTCGGCGTGCTCGATGCCGCCGAGTGTCCGCCGACGTACGGCACCGATCCCGAGATGGTGCAGGGGGTCATCGCCGGTGGCAGCAAGGCGCTCACGCGCTCGCAGGAAGGCGCCGAGGATCGCATCGAGAACGCGGTCGACGATCTGAAAGCCCACGAACTGCGCGCGGGCGACTTCGTGATCGGCATTGCCGCCTCCGGGACCACGCCGTACGTGCGGCGAGGCCTCGAGTACGCGCGCGAGATCGGCGCGACGACCGGCCTCGTCGCCTGCTCGCCGCCGCCGCAGGAGACGCTGGCCGTGGTCGACATCCTCATCCTGCCGATCACCGGCCCCGAGGTCGTGACGGGGTCCACGCGCATGAAGGCGGGCACCGCGACCAAGCTCGTGCTCAACACCATCACCACCGGCGCCATGATCCGGCTCGGCAAGACCTTCGGCAATCTGATGGTCGATCTCCGTGCCACGAACAACAAGCTCAAGGACCGCAGTGAGAGAATTCTCATGGAGGTCTGCGAGGTCGACCGGCCGCGCGCGCGCGAGCTGCTGCGCGGCTCGGACGGAATCGTGAAGACGGCGGTCGTGATGCACTTCCTCGGCGTCGACCGCGAGGCCGCCGACCGCGCGCTCGAGCAGGCGGGCGGCGTGATCCGCCGCGCGATCGGGCGCAATCCGCCGCCAGTCCCGGCGCCATGAGCGTCTACGTCGGGCTCATGTCGGGCACGTCGCTCGACGGGATCTCGGCGGCGGTCGTCCGGTTCGTCCCGAATGAGCGCGGCGGCCTCGAGCCGCAGCTCCTGGCGTTTCTCACCACACCGTACGCAATCGACCAGCGCGAACGGTTGCTGCGCGCGCTCGAGCGCGGCACGGCCGACGAGTACTGCCGCCTGTCCTTCGACCTCGGTGCCTGGCTTGCCGAGGCGGCGGTCGCCGCGCTCGCCGAAGCGGGGGTGGCGCGAGACGACGTGCGCGCCGTCGGCTCGCACGGCCAGACGATCTGGCATGCCGCGCCGCACTCCACCTGGCAGATCGGCGAGGCGGCGGTGATTGCCGAGCGACTGGGCATCGACGTGGTGAGCGACTTTCGGGTGCGCGATGTCGCGGCGGGCGGGCAGGGCGCACCGCTCGTGCCGATCGCCGACGCGATGCTGTTCGCCGGCGAGCATTGGCGCGCGCTGCAGAACATCGGCGGCATCGGGAACGTGACGATCCTGCCGCCCGGTGGCCAGATCGACGGCGTGCGCGCGTTCGACACGGGCCCCGGTGTGGCAGTGATCAACGGCGTCGTGCGAACGCTCATGCCGGACTTCGAATACGACGTCGACGGCCGCCGCGCCGCGGCCGGATCGGCGATCGACGAGGTCGTCGCCGAGTTGCTCGCGCATCCCTACTTCAGCGCCGAGCCGCCCAAGTCGACCGGGCGCGAGCTGTTCGACCGGGCTTATGTAGCGCGCCTCATCGCGCGCTGTCGCGACGTGAATCCCAACGCCAGCCCCAACGATCTCATCGCCACCGCCACCGCGCTGACCGCGCGCAGCATCGCCGACGCGTATCGCCGTTTCATGCCGGAGCCGGTGAGCGAAGTTCTTCTCTCGGGCGGTGGCGCACGAAACGCGACCCTCGTCGCGATGCTTGCCCGCGCCCTCGAGCCGCTTCGCGTCCGTCGCTTCGACGAGGTCTACTTCGACGGCGACGCCAAGGAAGCGGTCGCGTTCGCGCTGCTGGCGCGCTTGCACATAAACGGTCAGGCCGGCAACCTGCCGCGCGCCACCGGCGCGCGAGGTCCGCGAATCCTCGGCAAGCTCACGCCGGCGTAGGCGGGCGCCCGCGTCGCTGGCGGGCACCCGGCGAGTCGTCTACATTCGCGCGGCGGTCACCCACTGCGTGCGTTGGCCGCCGCGCTTCACGGCTTGATGTGGCGCCACAGACCGCACCGGCGTATGCAGACGAGTGAGCAAGCTGCCCAACTCCATAGGCTCGGCACCTCGCTGGCCGGCCGGTACGTTGTCGAGCGCGAGGTCGGTCGCGGCGGCATGGCCACGGTGTACGTCGCCCATGACGTGCGCCATGGCCGACGCGTTGCGCTCAAGGTTCTCGACCCAGAATTGGGTGCGGTGCTCGGCCCTGAGCGATTCCTGAGCGAAATTCGCGTCACGGCCGCTCTCCAGCACCCGAACCTCCTGCCGCTCTTCGATTCCGGCGATGCGGGCGGGCTGCTGTACTACGTCATGCCGTACGTCGATGGTGAAACCTTGCGCGCGAAGCTCGTGCGCGAGAAGCAGCTGCCGGTGCGAGAAGCAGTCGAAATCGCCGCGGCCGTCGCCAACGCGCTCGACTACGCGCACCGGCATGGTGTCGTGCACCGGGATCTGAAGCCGGAGAACATTCTGCTTCACGAAGGTCAGCCGTTGGTCGCGGACTTCGGGATCGCGCTGGCGGTACGGAATGCCGGCGGCAATCGCCTCACGCAGACCGGTCTCTCGCTTGGCACGCCACAGTACATGAGTCCGGAGCAGGCGGCGGGCGATCGCGCCATCGACGGACGAACCGACATCTATTCGCTCGCTGCCGTGCTCTACGAGATGCTCGTCGGCGACCCACCGCACATCGGCAGCACGGCCCAGGCCGTGATCGCCAAGGTGCTCACCGAACGCGTGCAGTCGATGCGCGCGCTCCGGGATTCAGTGCCCGAGCATGTCGACGCAGCCGTGATCCGCGCGCTTGCAAAGCTGCCCGCCGATCGATGGAGCACGGCGCAGGAGTTCGCCGAGGCGCTCACGCACGCGCGCGCCCCGTCGGACACTGCGCCCGGAGTCGCGCTCGGCGGGGCACTGGCGCGAAGTGCGAGTTACCGGTCGAATCGCCTGCGCGCAGTCACGGCAGTTTCGGCGGGCCTGACGTGCGTTCTGGCTGCGGTCGTGCTCTGGCAGGCGAAGTCGCTGCGAACGCGGCGCGAAGACCCGACTGTGCGCTTTTCAGTCGATTCGCTCCAACTGCCGTCGGTGTCTCGCGGAATTGCGTTCTCGCCGGATGGCCGAGTCGTCGCATACATCGCCATCACGGGACCGGGCCGATCGATCGTCGTGCGCGCCCTCGATTCCCAGCGTTCGCGTGTGCTCCTCGCGAACGGCGGCTTCGGTCAGATCTTCTTTTCGGCGGACAGTAAGTCGATTGGATTCGTCTCCGGCTCGATCGTTCAACGCATCGCCGTCGCCGGAGGAACGGCCGTGGAGGTCGCCCGCCTCAAGTCGCCCGTCTACGGCGGGGCGTGGACACCCGCCGGCGAGATCGTCCTCGGCACGTCCACTGGTCTCATCGCCGTGCCGGCGAGCGGCGGAGCGCCACGCCGCCTGACCAGCCCCGACAGCGCGCATGGCGAGACGAGCCAGCGCTGGCCGCTCCTGCTGCCAGATGGCAAGACGATCGTATACGAGAGTGCCGGGCGCGGGGGAACCGACGATGCACGGATCGGTATCGCATCGCTCTCGACCGGCACATCCGCGAGAACGTCGACCGCCGGCGTCTGTCCGGTTGGCTACGTCGGCGATCAACTCGTCTTCGCCACGAAGAACGGCGTTCTCATGACCGGGCATGTCGACCTCGGCCACCAACGCATCACGCAAGACCCGACGCCGGTACTGGACAGCTTGGGCGTCGATGGTGACGGCGGTATTCCCGCCGCGATGTCGGGGGACGGCTCACTCGCCTACCAGGAAGGACTGCCACTCAAACAGGTCGTGGCAGTCGACGCACGAGGCTTGGCACAGCCCATACTGGCTGCGCCGCGCGCATATGCAAACCCGCAGTATTCGCCGGACGGTCGTCGAATCGCCGTCTCGATACGCACGCCGGCCGGCACAGACATTTGGATCTACGATCTCGCGGCGTCGACCCTGACGAGGCTCACCGCGGATGGCACGTCGAACACGGCGCCCGAGTGGACACGCGACGGCAAGCGAGTTCTCTGGATATCGAACCGTGGCGGCTCCCGCGCGGTCTGGTGGCAGTCTGCCGACGGCAGCGGGACCGCTCAGCTATTGCTGAAGCTCGTCGACCGAGAGGTCACCGCGGCCGCGTTCACTTCCGATGGTACACGGATTGTCTACAGCGCGACGGATCCCGCAAATCCCGATTTCGGGAGCGACTTATGGTGGCGGAACTCGCGCGTCTCGTGCGCGGCATCATCACCCTGTGACACGACCGCGCACGCAGTTTCTGCCACGCGTTTCTTCGAAGGACAAGCACGGCCATCGCCGGATGGACACTGGATCGCGTACACGTCGATGGAACCCGGCGATCCTCAGATCTTCGTTCGGTCGTTTCCCGATGTGCAATCGCGGTACCAAATCTCGACACGCCGCGCAATGGCGCCGGTCTGGTCGCCGGATTCCAAGACTCTCTATTACATCGCCGCCGACAGCGAAGTTCGCGATCTTGTGGCGGCGAAGCTTCGTCCGTCGCCGGACTTCAACGTTCTGTCGCGCGCGACCGTGTACCATGGCGCGGTGGATATGTCGCCGAGTACTTCGTCCTACGACGTGTCACCGGATGGCGCGCACTTGCTCGTGGTACAGCGTGCCGGAACTGAGCGCATCGTCATCGTTCACAACTGGGCGGCCGAGCTGCGGTCGAAGCTCCGAGAGACGGGCCAGTAGGAGCTGATCGCGTTCGATCGTCGCGGCGTGGCCGAGAATCGCAATCACTCCGCGCTCACCAGGGGACTCGAGGTTTCGCGGCAGACCGTGCGCACGCGGCACGATCGTCGGGTGAACGAGCCGCGACCGGCTTACGCATCATCCCGGTCTGGCGCTTACCCATCAACCCACCCGTACACGTACACCTCGAGCCGTGCGCCAGCGAACCAGCGCTCAACGCCTGAACGCCAGCCGGTACGCGAACCACAGCGCTCCGATCACCAGCACCGCCAGCAGACCCGCCGACACGATTTGGCCGACGCTCCGCCGTGCCGCCGACACCTCCGGT
>DATJIZ010000214.1:0-7990 GCA_035492735.1 Gemmatimonadaceae bacterium
GCCGTCGGCGCGGCGGCCGTAGTGCCGCTCGAGGGCGCGGCGCCGGAGTGCGTCCCGAGCCCGAAGGCCGCGACGATGATCGCCGCGATGGCGGCGATCTTGAGTATGGTGAACGTGGTCTGGAGGACGCTGCCCTGTCGCACGCCGACGGAGTTCACGGCGGTGAGTACGATGACCGCAGCCACCGCGAGCAGGCGTACGCCGGCATCACCCATCGGATGAAAAAACGACGCGTAACGGGCAAAGATCGTGGCGATCGCCGCGATGATTCCGGTGTGCATCGTCCAGAACATCGCCCAGCCCCACAGGAAGCCGAGCGCGGGCGAGAACGCCTCGCGCAGAAAGACGTACACGCCGCCGGCGCGCGGGTACGCCGACGCGAGCTCCGCGGCGATGAGCGCGCCGAAGAGCGTGAGCATGCCCGAAACGAGCCAAACCGCGTACACCCCGATCGTGGTCGGGACAGCGCCGGTGATGACCGACGGCTGCACGAAGATCGAGGCCCCGATGATGATGCCGACGACGAGGGCCGTAGCGTGGAGGAGCGTGATCGATCGCGCGAGCATGGCGCGGAAAGCTGTGGCTCCTTGACGGAGGCGGCCAGAGGCCGATCGCATGTCACACGCGGCGGACGGAAAGATGTCCAACCGCCCGGACGATTCATGTGCCGATGGAACATTGGAACCCGCTGCTCGGGCGCTGCGACATCGGGCGTAACCAGCGGCCGAATCGTGGGTTGCATGGTGACGGTAAGCGCGCAAGCCGGCCGCGGCCGCACGCGGCATGGGCGCTGCTTTTCCAGCAGTCGCAGACGTGGTCGCGCGATGCGCGATCGATTCTTTCAGGAGCTGGCAATGACACTCGAACGTTGGATGGTACGGTCGCTTCCCCTCGCCGCGCTGACACTCGTCGGCGGCGCACCGCTGGTCCTCGCGCAATGGGGTGGCGGGGGGGGACAGCGTCAATCGAGCGGGCAGGAGCTGTTTCAGTGGAACGGACGCGTGGATCGCGAAGTGCAGATCGTGATGCGCGGCGGGAATGTCTGGACGAACGACATCGGCCGGACCGAGCCCGGCCGGGCACGCAGCCACGCACTCGGCGTGTTGCCGCAGCAGAACGGCGAAGTGTCGGTGCGCGTGATGAACGGCCGCGGCGATGTCGACGTGATTCAGCAGCCGACGATGCGTAACGACTACACGACGATCGTTCGGGTCCGCGACCCGCAGAGCGGCGCGGACAACTATCGCCTCGTGGCGACCTGGCAGGGGTACGCGAACGGTGACGTCTCCAACCGCGGCGTCGGCCGCGGTCGCAATCGAAACAACCAGAACGGCGTGTATCGTCGCGGCGACAACGACGGTGACGACGACGATCGCGGACAATCGGGTGGCCGCTACGGACAGTACGGGCAGTACGGCAATGGCCAAGCCATGCTGCACTGGAGCGGCAACGTCGACGGCGAGCTCGAGATCCGAGTGCAGAACGGGCGGATCGATTACCGCACGATCAGCGGTCAGCAACCGGTGAACGTTCGCGCCGACGGCGGCAATCTCGACCTCGGCCGTTCGGCCGCTCGCGTGGCCGTGACGCAGAACCAGGGACGCGGCTCGGTCTCTGTGGTCCAGCAGCCATCAGCGTGGAACGGTTACACGACGGTGATTCGGATCCGCGATCCGCAGGGCGGCTACGGCTACTACGACTTCGACCTTTTCGTTCAGTAGCGTCGGATGTTGCCGTACGGACCGGCGCGGCCAATCGATTGGCCGCGCCGGTCCGTTCTGTGTGGGACGTTCGGTCCTGGGCCTATCGTCTCCGTGCACCCACGCACATTGTTCACCGAAACCGGCCCGTTGGAGGGGTCCGCCATGCGTTGGATTCGGAGCCACCCTCGCACAACAGCTCGCTGGCTGTTCGTCGCGTCGCTGGCGTGTGCCGCCCCGAGCGCGGTCCTCGTCGCGCAGTCGATTCCATCCAGGCTCAGCGACGGCGAGTTCTGGAGACTCGTAACGGAATTCTCCGAGTCCAACGGCTATTTCCGGTCGGACAACTTCGTGTCGAACGAGACGAGCTATCAGTGGGTGATCCCGGATCTATTGCGCACGACCTCGCGCGGCGGTGTGTACCTGGGCGTCGGACCGGATCAGAACTTCACGTACCTGGTTGCGCTGAAGCCGCGAATCGCGTTCGTGTTCGACATTCGTCGACAGAACATGCTCACGCACCTGATGTACAAGGCGTTGATCGAGCAATCGGCCGACCGGGCCGATTTTCTGTCGCGACTGTTCGCGCGGCCTCGACCGGAGGGCCTCGACACTTCGGCCTCCGCGGCGCAGCTCTTCGCCGCCTATCAGGCCGTGCCGCCCGACAGCGGGCTCGCGCGCAAGACGTTCGCCGGCATTCTCGATCGCTTGCGGCGCCGGCACGGGTTCACGCTCTCCGAGCCCGATACGGCGACGATCGCGTACGTCTACCAAACCTTCGTCGTGCTCGGTCCCGACATCACCTACAACTCGAACCAGGCGCGGCCGGCGTTCGGGCGCGGACGCATGCCGAGCTACGCCGAGCTCCAGATCGAGACGGACAGCGCCGGGACGCAGCGCGGCTACATGTCCAGTGAATCGAACTATCGCGTGCTCAAGGAGCTTGAATCCAACAACCTCGTGGTGCCCCTCGTCGGCGATTTTGCCGGGCCGAAGGCGATCCGCTCGGTGGGAAGCTACCTCAAGGAGCACCACCTCGTCGTGACGGCGTTCTATCTCTCGAACGTCGAGCAGTACCTGTTTCAGGGCGACGATGAGTGGCGTCGCTTCTACCAGAACGTCGCTACGCTGCCGCTGGACTCGTCGAGCACGTTCATCCGGTCCGTGTTCGCGGGGATGGGATATTATGGCGGCGGCGGCGGGATCAACTCGTACATGCGGGCGCGACAGATGCTGGCGTCGATGACGGAGCAGGTCAGGCTGTTCAATGAAGGGAAGCTGCTGTCGTACGATGATGTGATACGATCGTCACGGTAACTGCGGCCGACGAACGGCGCGGGCAAACAGCGGTGACTGACGGCGCGGACTGACATCGTGGGCAAGAAGCGGGGGCAAACGTCGCCGTTTGCCCCCGCTTTTCGCCCTCGCTGTTTGCCCTCGCCCTTTGCCCTCGCCCTTTGCCCTCGCCCTTTGCACTCGCCCTTTGCACTCGCCGTCTGCGCGCGCCGTTTGCGCACGCCGTTTGCGCACGCCGTGCGCGATTTGTCAGAACTTGGTCAAGGGTATGGCATCCTGTGACTCGGTCGTCGCATCATGCGGCACCAACCGGGGTACATCCAGGATGCTCAAGCCCACACGCCACGCGCCGCACACCGACCTCTCGCTCGAACACGGCCTCCGGTGGTTTTCGCGCGAGCCGTACTACGTGCCGACCGCCGATGAGATCTCGATCTTCGCAAAGTGTCATGAGCATGGCCTCCCCGTGATGCTCAAGGGCCCCACCGGGTGCGGCAAGACGCGGTTCGTGGAGCACATGGCATGGAAGCTCGGGCGCCCGCTCGTCACCATCGCCTGCCACGACGATCTCTCGGCGAGCGACCTCACCGGACGCTATCTCATCCGCGGCGAGGAGACGGTGTGGGTCGACGGGCCGCTGACCACCGCGACACGGCACGGGGCGATCTGCTATCTCGACGAAGTCGTCGAAGCGCGGCAGGATACGGTCGTCGTCATCCACCCGCTAACCGACGATCGCCGCATTCTCCCCATCGAGAAGACCGGTGAGCTGGTCGAGGCCGCGGCTGGGTTCCAGTTAGTGATCTCGTACAACCCCGGATATCAGCACGCGATCAAGGACCTGAAGCCAAGCACGCGGCAGCGCTTCGTGACGCTGGCATTCGACTTTCCTGATCCATCGCGCGAGGCCGAGATCGTGATGCACGAAAGCGGCGTGAAGCGCACGACAGCGCAGGCGCTGGTCGAGCTTGGACGTCGCGTGCGTCGCCTCAAGGAGCAAGGCCTGGCCGAAGGACCTGGCACGCGGCTCCTCGTGGCGGCGGGAAAGTTGATCGCGGCGGGGGTGCCCGCTGGCGACGCGTGCCGGTCGGCGCTGGTCGGGCCGCTGACCGACGACCCGGACCTCGTCGCGGCAATCGATGACCTCGTAGCCGTCACGCTCTAGTGTCGGGCCGATTCCGTGCGCTCCGGCGACGGCTCGCACTCGGCGGCCGCTTCGCACTCGGCACGCTCGCCGAACGCGTCGCGCGCGGTTGGCGACGGCGATCCGAGCGCCTGTCGCTCGAAGAAATCCAGCGGCGGCTCGAGCTGCAGCTCATCGCTGTGTACGGCCAGCCGATGGCGGTCGAACCCGCGGCTCAGTCGGGCCGCGCGATCGACAGGCTGCGACGGCTGATCCGACGCGATCGGTCGGCCGAGAGCATCCCCCGGCTCGACGGTGACGCCATCAAGCTGCCGGTCACGCTGGCCGCGCCGCACGGCAGGGCACGTGCGCTCGCCCGATATCGACTGTTCGCGATCGAGCAGGCGGAGCGCATCGTGCGGCGAACGGCGTCGCGAGCGCCCGCGCACGATTCGCTCGAGCGGGATCTCTTTCTGTTGCGCGAAGCCACGACCATCGACACGGCGATCGCGCGCGCGCATCCGGGGATGATCGATACGCTCCAGCAGGAGCGGCGGCACGCGCTCGAGCGTCGACCGGGGTTGCAGACATTGACAGCGCCCGAACGACAGCTCGAGCTGATGGTGCGCGAGGCGCTCGCGCGACCGGCAGACCGCTACGATGTCGCGCTCGAGGCACCGACCGACACGCGCGAATGGGCGCGCGAGACCGCAGCGCGCATTCGCTCGAGCGGCGAGCGGTACCGGGGCGTCCCGCCTGCACCGCTCTGGGGGACGATCGCCGACGGCGGGCCCGCGAGCGACACGCCGATCGATGAGTACGCGCGCGACGGTCCCGAAGTTCGGTCGACCATTCAACTCATGACCGGACCGATCGGCATGCTCGACATGGAGACCCGCGATCGGCGTGCGTCCAGTTCCAATTCCAGGAACGGCGACCGTGATGCCGAAGCCGGCGATCCGGACGCCTACGCGAGCTCGAAGCCGAGCCGCGACGCTGGACCGCACAAGCAGGACGACGCGAGGAACCAGTACGAGCGGGAGCCGGTGCCCGGCCGGAACGGCAACCCGGGACCCGGTGCAACGGGATCGACGCACCATTCAACGCACGAGGACCTGCCCGACGATCTTCCACCCGCCATATGCTACGACGAGTGGAACGCGGATCGCGGATCGTACGTCAAGCGCGGCGCGGCGGTTCGACTGTACGAGCCCGACGAGGGCGATGACCTGCAGACGAACGCGGCTGATCAGATCCTTCGGGATCACGGCGCGCTCGTTCGTCACATCCGACAGCAGTTCGAACGACTTCGGGCGCGACGGACGCTGCTCGGACGACAGCGCTCGGGCGACGACCTCGACGTCCAAGCATGTGTGCATGCCGTCGTCGATCGACGGATCGGCGGCGCACCGGACGATCGGCTCTACGTCGCTTCCCGACCGGCGCGGCGTGGGCTGGCGATCGCCCTGCTCGCCGATACCAGCGGCTCGACGCAGACGCCGGTCAGTGACTCGATCCGCGTGATCGATCTCGAGCGCATCGCGCTGCTGCTCGCCGCCGAGGCGCTCGACGCACTCGGCGACGTCTACGCCGTGTATTCGTTCGCTGGGAGGTCCGCCGAACACGTGAAGCTCACGACGCTCAAGCGGTTCGATCAACGGAACGACCGGGCTGTTCGCCGGCGCGTGTCGGCGATCGCGCCAGGGGGATTCACGCGCCTCGGCGCCGCCGTGCGCCACACGACGCGCGAGTTGGCGAGACAGTCGGCGGGCCATCGACTGCTGTTGATTCTCTCCGACGGCCGGCCCAACGACGTCGACGCGTACCAGGGCACGTACGGAGTGGAGGATTCGCGGCGGGCGATTCTCGAGGCGCGCGCTTCGGGCGTATTTCCGTTCTGCCTCACGGTGGACGCGAACGCGTCGGAGTACCTGCCACGCATCTTTGGAAAAGCCGGTCACGTGATCGTGCGACGGCCGGCGCAGCTGCCGTCCGCCCTCCTGACCGTAGTGAGCGCGCTGGTTCGGGCAGGCTGATGGGGATCGCTACCGGGTCGTGTGCGACTCGCCCTTGAACGTTCGGAAGAGATAGCGGAGCGACGGCACCAGGATGACGGCGCCGCCAGCAAGGCCGATCACGAGCAGCTCCAGCGTGATGCGCGGCGCGGCCGCCTGACGAATCGGAAGTGTCGTTGGGACGACGAACGGATATTGCGCGAGCGCCCAGCCCCAGAGAATCAGCGTCACCTGTGCCGCGGTCGCGATTCGCGCCATTCGAAATCGTCGTAGCCACAGGGCCGCGAGGGCAAATATGGCCGCGACGCCGGTGCACAGATGCAGGAGCAGCGACCACGGCGCCGTCACCACGCCGGACGCGAGTCGCGGGGCCGCTCGCATCGCGAGCACGAGCGCCACGGCAGCGAGCACGAAGACGATCAGCGCGGCGCCGAGCGCGCGGCGCCGGAAGTCTTCACGCAATGCCGGCTGCGTACGCGCATCGAGCGTGAGATAGACGGCGGCGAGATAGGCGAACAGCGCGAGCGCAAACAACCCGACGGCGATCGGAAACGGCGCGAGCCATGGCCACACGAAGACGTCGGTGAAGCCCGCTTTGCCGATCTGCTCCGACGCCCGACCGGCTGCGCCGCTCGCGACGGTGCCGATGACGATGCCGAGCAGCAGCGGCGTGACCACGCTGGCGATGGCGAACGCCATGCCCCACCGGCGCGCCGGGACACGTTCGTCCGATCCGTAGCTCCGAAACACGAAGGCCGAGCCGCGCAGAACGATGCCGATGAGGAGCAGCGTGAGGGGGATGTGCAGCACGACGCCGAGCGTCCCGAACGCGCTGGGGAAGGCAGTGAACAGCATCACGACGGCCACGATGAGCCACACGTGGTTCGCTTCCCAGATCGGCGCGATCGAGTTGGCGATCAGCTCGCGCTGCTCGCGGCGGCGCTCGCCCGACGCGAGCAGGTCCCAGACGCCGCCGCCGTAGTCGGCGCCGCCGGTGAGCGCGTACGCGTTCAATGCGAGAACGATCAACGCGGCGATCACTTCCGGAAGTCCGATCTGACCGAACCAGCTCGTCATGCGGTCTCCCGCACCATGGCCCTGACGAGCGCGACAACGATCGCGCCGAGCCCGAGGTAGAGCAGCGTGAAGGTGAGCATCGGGACGATGAGACCGGGCATCGGCGTCACGCTGTCGGCCGTGCGCATGACGCCCTGCACGACCCACGGCTGCCGGCCCACTTCCGTGACCGTCCATCCCGCTTCCGTCGCGATAAAGCCGAATGGGGCGATCACGGCGAGCGCACGCAGGAGCGGACGATTGGACGCGAGATCGCGCCGACGCGCCACCGACACAAGCGCCCACAAGCTCACGACGGCCATGATCGTTCCGAGTGCGACCATCACCTGAAAACTCGCGTGAACGGGCGCGACCGGCGGCCAGAGGTCGCGCGGGAATGCGGTCAGCCCGCGGACTGTCGCGCTCGGATCGTGGAAGGCGAGCAGCGAGAGCCCACGCGGGATCTCGATCGCGAATCGGGTGCGCGCCGCTCGCTCGTCGGGCCATCCGCCAATGCGCAGGGGCGCGCCCACCTCGGTCTGAAACTGGCCCTCGAGCGCGGCGAGCTTCGTCGGCTGCCATTGTGCGACCGTTCGCGCGCTGAAGTCGCCGGACACCGGCTGCAAAACGGCAGCCGGCGCGCCGACCGCGAGCGCGATCGAGAGCGCGGCGCGATGCAGTGGCGACGACGGCCGCCGCACGAGCAACGCGGCGTGGATGCCGGCGACGGCCAGGCCCGTCGCCGCGTACGCAGCGAGCACCATGTGCAGCGCCTGTTGCGCCGTCGACGGATTGAACAT
>DATJIZ010000215.1:0-8535 GCA_035492735.1 Gemmatimonadaceae bacterium
ACCGCGCGCATCGAACCGATTGTCGGCGAGGATCAGGAGCTTATCGGGAATGCCCCGCGCGGCGAGCGGATCGTCGGGCGCACGGACGATGATGCCGCCGTACAATCCCATGGCGACCTGGAACCCGCTCCGACGATCGGGGTGCGGATGATACCAGTACGTTGCCGCTGATCCGCGCGCGAGCCGGAAGCGATAATCGTGAGACGTGCCCGGCGCGATCGGATAGAGCGGACTGCCGTCCGCGTCGGCAGGAAGGTGCACGCCATGCCAGTGCACGGTGGTCGGCTCGGGCAGCGCGTTGTGAAAATGAATGATGACGCTGTCGCCCTCGCGTGCTTCGAGCGTCGGCCCGGGCACGGTGCCGTTGTACGCGTACGCATCGACCACCGGTCCGCCCGGCGTCAGCTGCAATCGCGCCGGGGCTGCCGTGAGCGAGACCTCGACCACGCCGGGACGGGTCGACAGGTTGCGAAGCGTCGGTGGCTCACGGAGCAGCCCGGCCGCGGCTGTCACCTCGGATCCGCCAGGTCGCACGACTGCGCGGCCGCGCGGTGCTGGGCCGCCCAACCACACCACGCTCGAGGCAACAACGACGATCGACGCCCGCATCATCGCGACGCGCCTCCGTGCTGTACGGGGGAGGAGAGCATGGTCCCGGACGTTCTGGGAAGGCACGATCTTACCGCACCGTGCAACTGAAAGCCAGAAGGCGGCCGCTTCTTCGGGCGGCACGGGCCAGCAGGTGGGCCACCGGCCCGAGTCGATTCTGCGGCGGACGCGCCGAGGGGATCTAGTCGCGACCGACCGCCACGCGAAGCGGCGGCCAACACCCCGCGCGCTGAATCCGCACCTCGCCCAGTCGCGACACGACGTGATTTGCCATGCTCAGCGCGCTCGACGCGTACGTGCCACTCACGCCGATCGAGCGCATGCCGCCGCCCCGCGCTGCTTCCAGCCCCGGCGGCGTATCCTCCACGACCACACACATCGCCGGATCCACGCCGAGCCGTTTGGCGGCGGTGAGATAGCCCTCGGGATCGGGCTTGCCGCGCGCGATCTCGTCGGCGCACACGAGTACGCGCGGCATTGGGAGCCTCGTGTGGCGAATGCGGAGCGTGGCGACCGAACGCACGCCGGAGGTCACGACCGCCCACGCGCTCGGCGGAAGCGATGCGAGCAGCTCACGCGCGCCGGGAACCTCGAAGACACCTTCGGTAGTCACCGACTCGATTGCCGCGAGCGCCGCGACTTCCTTGGCGACGTCCAGGTGTGGCGCTACGGACGCAATCGTTTCGGTGGTGCGCCGGCCGTGCGCGACCGCCAACACGCGGTCCGGGTCGAGCCCATGCTCGAGCGACCAATCGCGCCAGCTCTTCTCGACGCACGCGGCGGAGTCGACGAGGACGCCGTCGAGATCGAAGAGCACAGCGGCGCAGCGGAGGTCGAACAAGTCAGTCACGCGTCACGGGCTCAATCGGCGACGATGACCATCGTGCCGGCGGCTTTATCGCCCAGCCGCTGGTGCGCGTCGCCAAAGATGAAGATCCAGTCCAATGGACCGAGGATCGTGAAGATGTTGCGGACGAATGACCGGCCGAACGTGCACGGCCTTCCCGTCGCCGCCTCGACGACACGGATGCCGAGCCATTGTTTGGCGAAGCTCTGCCCGTGGTGCAGGCCATCACCGAGGAACAGATAGAAGAACGACCAGGCGGCGCCGACGAGCATGAGAGGTAGCATCAACGCCGCACCGCCAAACTTCGCAACGGAGGCCGCCACGAACGTTGGAATCATGGCGAACGATCCGTCGATCATCTGGCCGAGGAATCGGGTCCAGCGCGACGCCAGGCCGAGCGTGGCGCCTTCCGCGGTCGTGATGCCGTAAGCCATAAGATTGGAGAGTCTAGTCTCGAACCCTCGATGCCGCCAATGCGGCGCGAGCGTGTCGACAACTCGATCGGCGAGACCGATATTGTCTAAGATGTCACCGGCGAGAAAGGGCGCTTCAGCCAAGAAGACCGGGCGCACGATGCCCGCGTTCACCAAGCCCTCGGCTGCCACCGTGAGCGCGTTCGAGCGCGCGGTCGATGGGCTCGCCGGGATCGAGCATCGCGCGATGTTCGGCTACCCGTCAGTGTTCTTGAATGGCAACATGCTCGCGTCGATCTTTCAGGATCGCATCATGGTTCGCCTGTCGGCGAGCGATCGTCAGGCGGCCAATGCGGTCGGCGCCAAACCGTTCGAGCCGATGCCGGGGCGGGGCATGAAGGAATACGTCGAGCTGCCACAAACAGTGTCCGGCGATGCTCGCGCGCTCCGCCGCTGGATGGAGCGCGGACACGCGTACGTCGCGACGCTGCCGAAGAAGGCCAAGAAGCCACGAAAATGAACGCCGCGCCGCGACTCGATCGCGGTGCTTGAATCGGCTATCCCTTTTTGGCTATCTGTGCGCGCAGCCGCTCGATCCGCCCGCGCACGTCGCGCACCCGCGGCTGCAGCTCGGGATCCGCATTCTTCCACAGATCCACGAATGCCGTGTAGTGCGCGAGCGCTTTGTCGGGCATGCCCTTCGCTTCGTACAGCTCGCCGAGGCGCTGGCGGACGCTGGCCAGGTACAGTACGTCCTGGCCGAGGCGGCTCGGGTGCGTGATCCGCAGGTACTCTTCGCCCGCCGCGATCGTCGAATCCGGCTGGTGCATGCGATCGAACACGAGAAAGCGCATGCTGTTCAGGGCGTCGATACGCGGCATGTTGCGGCGGTCGGACTCTCGGAGCGAAGCCGCCGCGTCGGAATACCGTCCTCGCGCGAATGCGAGTGTAGCGTCGTCGAAGGATTCCCACGCGGGCCGGGACACGGTGTTGCCACTCTCCACCCACGACCGTCGCGCCTCCGCATGCCACTCGCGCGCGCGTACGGTATCGCCCGCCAACGCCGCCACCGCAAGATAGAAATCGTAATTGCGATTCAGGAACGGTATGGAGTCCATCGGCGCCCGCTCGAGCGCGCGCGCCAGCATCGCCTGCGCCGCGCGAGCATCGTCCAGCACGACCGCCTGTGCCACGACCGAGTCCAGGCCGACATTCAACCGGTCGACGGGGCTCGGGCTCGGCGCCTCGAGCTGGCGTGCGTGTTGCTGAGCGCGCAGCTGCAACGACCGCTGCACCTGGCCGCGGAGCAGAGCCATGTCGGCGCTGAAGCCCAGATGGAGCACCGCGCCCGACCGCGTGGCGGTGAGTCGTGGCTCCGCCGCGTGCTCCAGCGAGTCGGCCCGGTCGAACTCACCGCGCAGCGCGGCACCACGAGCCGCGGCGTTGATCGCAACCGGATACGTGGGAAAGCGGCGCTGAAATTCGGTGCCGAGGCTGTCGAGTACCCGCCAGTCGCCGACGTTCACGGCGGCGGCGAGCGCATTGCTGAACGCGATGGGGTTCGTGGCCGGCTGCGCCGCCGCCAGGACGCGATACGCCAGCGCCTTCCGCCATTCGCGCCGCTGGCCGAGAATCAACGAGGCGTTGTTGAGCGCGATGAAGTTCAGCGAGTCGCGCGCCAGCGCGGCCTCGTACGCGGCCAGGGTCTTGTCGTCGTCGACCGTCGGACCATACGAGTAGTACGCCGCGATCGTGAGCTGGCGCTCCACTTCGCTGAGTCGGTCGGCGTAGCGATACGCCTGCACCGCGGCGTCGCGCGCCTGCTGGAATTCACCCAGACTGCCACCGTAGTACATCGCCATCCGCCGCCACGCCATCCCGAACGTCGAGTCGATGGCGACGGCTTCCTTCATGAGAGCAATGGACGCCCGCGTGTCCCCCGTTCGATCGAACGTGACGTTCGCCTCGACGTACTTGCGTAGCGCGTCCATCGAGCTCGTGGTCACACGGTCCAGCGCCCCCGCCGCGCGCACGTTGCGGAGTGACTCGCCCATCTTGGCCCGGAGCTGTTTACCTAGCCGGCCGATCGCCGGAATGAGATCGTTCTGGCTCGCCGCCTCTTCCTTGAACGCGGCGAGCTGCGCGCCATCGTTCGCCGAAATGAGCCGCGTCGACAGCACGTAGCGGCCGCCGAGCGATACGACGTCACCATCGAGCACGGCCTTCATGCCCTCGCGCGTGGCGATGGCGCGGGCGAGCGCGAAATCCACGCGCGTGTCGGGCGGGCGCTGCATGAGCCGCAGCACCTCGATCGTGGCGAGCCGCGGCATCACCCGCACCACCGACGTCTGCTCCAGGTCCGCGCGCAACGCTTCCGTGATGGTCAGCCCGAGCGTGGAGTCGCCCGCGGGACTCGCGAAGTCCGCGATGATGATCCGGTCGTTCTGCGCCAGCTTGCCGGCGCCAATGAGCGATGCCGCCGGCCCGATGCCGAACGCGCGCATGACCATGAACCCGACGACGAGCACCGCGAACGCGCCAACGGCGATCGCGCCGCCCAGCCAGGTGCGATACCAGCTCACGTGCGGCGCCGCCTTGAGGGCGATCGTCGCGATCGTGCCCTGTCGCGACCGCGACCCGCCGGTCGTGAACACCGGTGTCGCGCTGTAAGCACGTCGCGCCGCGCGTTGCACGTACCAGGTCACGAGAATCGCCGGCAAACCGGCGATCATCACGCCGAGCGAACCAGGGAATACCCAATCGGGCAGGCCGATGACGTTCGTCGCTGCCCAGGCCGTGATGCCGACGGCCAGTGTCGCGATGAACCAGGCGATCAGCGCCCGTCCGAGCCTCATCTGCGGCTGCAGCAGCATCGGCGCCGCGTCGGCCGCGCCACTCGAGGTGACCGTCTCGAGCACCCGGACGACGTCCGCAGCGGTCTGCGGCCGCGCATCCGGCGACTTCTCCAGACAGCGCATCACGAGGTCGCCGAGCGCCGGCGGCGTATCGGCGCGCACCTCGCGAATGTCGCGTGGGCGCTCACTGAAATGCGCCTGCATCAGCTTCACGGGCGACGACCCGTCGAACGGCGGCTCGCCCGCGAGCAGCTCGTACGCGACCACGCCGAACGAATAGATGTCCGAGCGCTGGTCGACATTCGGATCACCGGCCGCCTGCTCGGGCGCCATGTACATCGGCGTGCCGATCGACGTGCCGGTCATCGTCAGCGCGTGGCCGGGCTGCGTGTCACGCGCGGCGCTGAGCGCCTTGGCGATCCCGAAATCCGTCACCGTGGCGCTGCTCCCAGCGAGCAGCACGTTGTCGGGCTTGATGTCGCGGTGCACGATGCCGTGCGAGTGCGCGAACTCGAGCGCCCGCGCCACGTCCTTGAGAATCGCCGTCGCCTCGACGATCCGCAGCGGCCCGTGCGCGAGGCGGGCGCGCAGCGACTCGCCCTCGACGTACGGCATCGTGAACCACGGCAACCCGTCGGCGTCGCCCGTCGCCAGCACCGGCACGACGTGCGGATGCTGCAGCGTAGCCGCGAGCTGGATCTCCCGCTTGAAGCGCTCGACGCTCACCCCAGCCGCCAGCTCGGGGGACAGCATCTTCACCACGACCTTGCGACCGAGCGCGGTCTCGTTGGCCACGTACGTGCGCGACATGCCGCCGCCGCCGAGCTCACGCTCGACGGTGTACGCACCACCCAGTGATGATTGGAGTTGTTGCCGGAGATCGATGCTCAGAGAACGGCCGCCGCGTCGCAACCGGGAGCGGCTAACATACGCTCCAGTCCGTCACTCGGCCAGACGCGTCACCGCCGCCGGTACGCCGCGCACGTAGGCGATGAAATCCGTCGGTACCGGCTCGCAGCCACCTTGACGCAGCAGAAGGTTGATTTTGCCGCGGTGATACTGCCCGTGCAGCGCGACGTGCTGCAGGATATCGCAGATCGGCGTGCGAAACGTTTGGCCGGCGCTGTTCGTGTACTCGACGCTCCGCTCGAGCGCGATGGAATCGAGGCCGTTGAGGAATCGCTCATACCCCGACCCGAGCTCGCGTCGCAATTCGTCCGCCTCGTCGACCGTGAGCGTCGGCCAGACGGCGACGGTCTGCGGCCGCTGCTCGAGACGGGCGAGCCACACCGCGCCTGCGCCGAGTACGTGGGTATACTCGCGCCACGCGCTGGTGAGCGCCGGCTTGTCGCGCAGCGCGTCGAAGAGCAGGTCGTCGGCCCAAACGCTGTGCGCCAGCGAGCTGCGAAGAAGGTCGAGTGCGTCCATGGTCTCGTGGTGAGTGCTCGAGTTAACAATTTTCGCGGGACGTCAAGCCCTCGCGTCGAGTGCAGCGGGCTGCAACCCGCGATCGGCAACGTACGTCTGAAACACGATCAGGAGCACCGCCGCCACCGTGACCACCTTCTGGGCCACCACCTGAACGACGAGCCCCGAGGGCGTGCGCGTCGATGGCCCCCAGTCCAGGATTACGACGTAGGCGGCGAGTATCACGGTGAGCAGGGCCCACCCAAGGGTCGCGCGCGTCGGGACGCCGGCGTCGGCACGCGAGGCGAGCGCCATGAGCAGCGCGACGAGCGGGAACGCGCGGAACGCCAGCCTGGTGAGCTGGATGTGGAGCGAGAGCATCCGGTCTTCCGGCGTGAGCGCGACTCCGATGAACGACGCGCACACCACCGCCGCGATCACACCGGCGGCCAGCGCGAGCCGGCGCGTCGTGGTATTGCGTGAGTAAACTGTGATCAAGCCAACGAGGCACCCGCCCATCCCGAACACCAGGATGGTGAGACTGGCGATGAACAGCGCCGTCCCGGTGCCATTCGGCTGGCCGTTGTGGGCGACAGTTGCGCCGAGGTCGCTCAGAAAGTTGTGCGACAGCGAATAGCCGCGGGTCGAGTGGTCACGGTACGTGCCGCCCGGATACCGAACCATCGCGATCGCTGCCAGCATCGCGGCGATTCCGGCGGCCCAACGGCCGTAGGTGAATTGGAAACGTGGCGCCAAGTGGGATGACTCCTGGGCTCGAGCGCGGAATGTCTACCTCGTAATCTGATCGCGGAGTTCGCCGATCGTCGAGACCGTTGCCCCTTTCGCGTCGCCGACGCGGGAAGTCCGCTCGAGCCGGCCCCTAAGAAGAGTGTTGGTACTACGATTGGACGGATGGAAGGCCAAAACATCCGGATTGGACTCGGGAACAGGTCTCCTCGAGCGACGGGCCGGCGAACTTTGTTCAACGCCCTCGAGACGCCATGGCCTACACGAGTGAGTGTTCAAACAATTCTTATCTCGGCCCTCTGGGCCACGGCGACCGCGTAGTCGCGGAGCAATCCGGCTGGTCAATCAGACCATCCGTCACATCGCACTACCAAAAAGCTTAGGAGCCTGCCACGCGCCGACTGCGGCGAGTTCGTATCCAATGTACGAGTGCGCTCGTCCCGTGACACTGATTTCAAGATTGCCGCTACCGGATATGGCCGCCGACACTTACCTTCGGCGCACTGCGGGACCCTCCCTCCTCTCCCGGTAATGTCAAAACTGAACGCGCTCCTCGCGCCGGCAATCGTCATTGCCGGCGGAGCGATGACGGCTAACGCGGGCGACGCAGCCCGCACCGCATCGCATCCCGTGGTTCCGGCGGTCGCACCCAACGACAATCGCGCCGCCGCCGGCGTGATGAAGAACGGCGTGCTCGAGATTCATCTCGACGCCCGACAGGGCGAGTGGCACCCGTACGGCGACCATGGTCCCGGCCTCGCCATCCTCGCCTTCGGCGAGGTGGGCAAGTCCCTCCAGACTCCGGGCCCGATGATTCGCGTCACGACGGGCACGCGCATCCATGCCACCGTCACCAATTCGGCGACCAGCACGCTCGTCGTGCATGGACTGGCCGACCGCGGCGGTGCCATGATGGACACGCTCGTCGTGCCCGCCGGCGCCACGCGCGACGTCAGCTTCACGGCGGCCGACGCGGGGACGTTCTTCTACTGGGGCACCACGACCGGCGCCAAATTCGGCGACCGTCTCTACGAGGACGCGGAGCTGAGCGGCGCACTCATCGTCGACCCCGCCGGCGCCGCGCGCCGCCCCGATCGCGTGTTCGTCGTCCAGTGGTACATCTCGGGCAAACTGCCCGACAGCACGCCGGATTTCTTCCACAGCTTCTTTGCCTTCAACGGGCGGCCGTGGCCCTACTCCGAGCGGCTGAGCTACAGCCAGGGCGACTCGGTCCACTGGCGCTTCATCAACACCACGGCCGATGTCCATCCCCTGCATCTGCACGGGTTCTTCTTCCGCATCACGGCGCGCGGAAACGTGCAGCGCGATACGCTCTACTGGCGCGCGCAGGAACGCATGGCCGTGACGGAGTTGATGGACGAAGGCACGACGATGGATCTCTCGTGGTTCGCCGACCGCCCGGGTGCCTGGATCTACCACTGCCACCTGAATTTCCATGTTTTGCCGAACCCAAAACTCGGCGCCGAGATGCAGCCGGCCAGCGTGATCGTGCACAACTTGCTGTCGGCGCCGGACATGGGCGTCATGCAGCAAGGCCACGCCATGGACAACCACGCCGAGACTGGCATGGGTGGCCTCGTCCTGGCGATCAACGTCAAACCCTCGGCCAACTGGCACCCCTATTCCGGGCCGCGCG
>DATJIZ010000216.1:0-21467 GCA_035492735.1 Gemmatimonadaceae bacterium
CTTGAATACCGCGTAGCTCTGGTCTGTTGGCCGTCCGTCCGCGCTCTGCACCACGCCGAGCAGCGCGCCGATCCGGTTGTTGAGGCGAATCGGATAGTTGAGCGGGTCCTGGCCACTCCGGTTCCTGGTCTGATAGAGCGAGTCCTCGACTTCGGAGATGGCCGCGCCGAACGACGCCGCGAGCGACTTGAAGGCGCCTTGCTGCGCGGCTGGAACCTTCGGCTCGCGGTCAGCCAGCTCGGACTTCACGCGGCGTATGTCTTTCACCGCATCGTTCGCCTCGGAGAACCGGTCGCGGATCTGCAGCGCCAGGCGAGCCTGCTCCTGCCACTCCGCCAGCGTCGCCTTGATGCGCGGATCGGGGAGAACCTTGAACGCCTCGGTGGACACCGGGCTGCCGTTCACCGTGAGCCGCACCTTGTAGTTCCCTGGCGGGACGAGCGGACCCGCCACGTTCGCCGCCCACAGGATCATGCCGGGAAAGCTCGACGCATCGGGATAACGCATGTTCCAGACGAAGGCGTTCACTCCGCGCTTGTTGGCGACGCTGGTCGCCGCGGGCGGGGGACCAAAGCCCTCGTCCTCGCTCGGGGCGGCCGGGCGGGTCGCCGTGTCGGTCTTGCTCGAGTATTCACGGATGAGCTTCCCGGACGCGTCGAGAAAAGCGAGTGACACGCTCTCGCCGCCGGAGCCGAGCCAATACTGCACCACGACGCCGCTTGGCGGGTTCTGCCCCGTCGGGTGGACCGGCGCGTTCTCGGGCGTGATCGATTGCGCGGCCGGTCCGCCGCGACCGCCGCCGCCGAACCCGCCGCTGCTCGCCAAACGATACTGGTCGCGCGGCCGAAATAGATGCGCCGTGCTGTTCGCCACAGCGTCGGACATCTGCTCGAGCGTGGAGATGTCGTCCATGATGTAGAACCCGCGCCCGTGTGTCGCGACGACGATGTCGCCGTCCTTGAACACCAGGTCGTGCACCGGCACGATCGCCAGGTTGAGCCGCAGCGATCGCCAGTGCGCGCCATCGTCCTTCGAGTACCACACGCCGCGCTCGGTCCCGGCGACGAGCAGGCCACGCTTCGACGGATCTTCGCGCACGACGCGCGTAAACTCCGACGGCGTGATGCCGGAGTCGATGCGCGTCCAGTGTGCGCCGCAGTCCGACGTCTTCCACAGATAGGGACGATCGTCGTCGAGCTGAAAACGATTCGCCGCCACATACGCGATGCACGCGCCGAACTTCGACGCATCGATGCTCGACACGCGCGTGAATTTCGCCATGTCGCTGGGCGTGACATCGGTCCAGTGCGCGCCGCCGTTCCGCGTGATGAAGACCTTGCCATCGTCGGAGCCGGTCCAGATCGTGCTCGCGGTGACGGGCGACTCCTCGATCACGAACACCGTCGCGTAGTACTCGACGGATGTCTGATCCTTCGTGATCGGGCCGCCGGAGTTGCCAAGCGTCGCCGGGTCGTGATACGTGAGGTCGGGCGAAATGACGGTCCAGCTTTTTCCGCCATTGGTCGTCTTGTGCACGGCGTTCGAGCCGGCGTAGACCACGTTCGGGTTGTGCTGGGAGGCGATGATCGGGAACGTCCATTGAAAGCGGTATTTGGGATCCTTGGCGGGATGGCCCATCGGGTTGTCGGGCCACGGGTTGACGTTGACGGTGATTCCCGTTCGCAGATCCTTGCGCGTGAGCAGGTTGCCGTAGCTCCCCGCGTACACGATGTCCGGATCGTCGCTGCGCGACGCGATCCAGCCCGATTCGCCGCCGCCAGCCTCGACCCAGTCGGAGATGTCGAGCGACCCGCGACTCGGCCCACACAACGTCGAGTTGTCCTGCTGTGCGCCGCAGACGTGATACGGAAAGTGTGTCGTGGCAATCACATGGTAGAACTGCGCCGTCGCGAAGTCTTCGTCCGACCACGTCTTGCCGCCGTCCGTGGTGACCTCGCCGCCACCATCGTCGCCTTCGATCATTCGATTCGGATCACGCGGGTCGATCCACAGATCGTGCGAATCGCCGTGGTGCGTGCCGCGAATCGGGCGGAAGGTCTTGCCTCCGTCGACCGATTTCTGGAAGGACACGTTGTTCACGTACACGACGTTCGTGTCCTTCGGATCGGCGTGGATCTTGGTGTAGTACCATGCGCGCTGGCGGAGACTGCGGTCGTTGTTCGTGCGCTGCCACGTGTTGCCGCCGTCGTCGGAGCGAAATACACCGCCCGAATCGGCCTCGATGTTCGCCCAGAGGCGATTCGAGTTCGCCCCGGATATCGTGATGCCGATGTTGCCCCAGATTCCCTCGGGCAAGCCGGGCTTGCGGGTGAGCTCGGTCCAATGGTCGCCGCCATCGGTGGTCTTGAACATTCCGCTGCCCGCGCCGCCCGACGAGAGGAGCCACGGAGTACGACCTGCCTGCCACAACCCGGCGTACAACACGTTGGGATCATGTGGGTCCATCACGAGATCGACGACGCCGGTCGAGTCGTTGCGAAAGAGAATCTTTGCCCACGTCTTGCCGCCATCCGTCGAGCGGAACACGCCCCGTTCCGGGTTCGGCGCCCAGACGTGTCCCAGCGCCGCGACGTACACGAGCTCCGGATTGGTCGGGTTCACGACGATGTCGGCGATCTGCCGTGTTTCGGCGAGCCCCATGAACGTCCACGTCTTGCCGCCGTCGGTCGTCTTCCACACGCCGTCACCATGCGAGACGTTGCCGCGGATCGGGTACTCGCCACCACCCACGTACACGACGTCGGGCGCCGACGGCGCAACGGCGATCGCGCCAATGGTACCACCGAAGTATTTGTCACTGACCGGGGCCCAGGACTCGCCGGCGTTGATCGACTTGAACACGCCGCCGCCAGTGGTCCCGAGCCAGAACTCGGACGGGCGGGAGGGATTGCCGGCCACCGCGACCGACCTGCCACCGCGGTACGGGCCGATTTCGCGCCACCGTAATCCGGCGAGTTGCAGCGAGTCGCTTTGGGCGGCGGCGATCGCCGGAGCGGCGATGGCGAGGGACAGTGCGAACACGTTCGAGCGGAACACTGGGTGGGCTCCTGGATCAGGCGTGGTGACGTAAGTTGGCGGAATTGGCCGCGTCTGTCATGTCGCGCCACGGCTGTCTCGTTCGTTCACGTCTCGTGCTGATCTCGGCACCGTCCCTGCACCGGCACCGCAGGGTGTCCAGTCCCGCATACGAGCCCGCGCATTGCATCGTGTGCGGCCACGCGGAGTCCACCGTGCTGGCCGAGCCGGAGGACATCCGCGCCGAGGTGGAGAACCTCTGGGCCTACCACGAGCGACGATTGCGCGGGGGCACGCCAACCGAGCGGCTGATGGACCGTGTGGCCTTTACCGAGCGGCCGCCGTATCGGTTGGTGCGGTGTGCCGATTGCGGACTGGTGTATCGCAATCCGACCGAACGAGAGCACGAGCTGCGCGCGATCTACGCGCGCCAGGCGCCGGCGCGCGACGTAATGCGCGTATTGCACGACGCGCAAGTGGCGGCAATGCGACGGCAGGCAAGCTTCCTACGCCGAATACTGGGACGCGGCGCATCGGGGCTGGAAGTCGGCAGCTACGTCGGCGCCTTTTTGGCCGCGGCGCGACGTGCCGGCCTCTCCTTCGAGGGCCTGGACATCAATCCCGAAGTGAACGCGTTCGTGCGGTCACTCGGCTTCGCCGTGCACGACGGTGATCTCGGCGGCTTCGAACCGGCTCGCCCGTACGATGTGGTCGCGATCTGGAACACCTTCGATCAGCTCGCCGACCCGCGGGGCGCCCTCGGTCGCGTGCGGCAGTTGCTGGCCCCGAATGGCGTCCTGGCGATCCGCGTTCCGAACGGCGCGTACTACGCCGCGCACCGTCGCGATCTCGCCAGCCGCAACGGGCGCCGACGGCGCATGGCGCGACTGCTGCTCGCGCAGAACAATCTGCTGAGCTTTCCGTACCGCTGGGGGTTCACGCCGCGGTCACTGCGACGGTTGCTCGAGAGCGGCGGCTTCACCGTCCAGCGGCTGCGCGGCGACGTGCTGGTGCCGACGGCCGATGAATGGACGCGGTGGTGGGCCCGGCTCGAGGAAATCGCGACCAAGCGGCTCATGGCTTGGTCGGCTCGGCGAGGGCCGAGCCGGGCGCCCTGGTTCGAGCTGTACGCCACCCGCCGCGACTGACATCTCGAGGCGTTTCCGAACTGTTTGAAACTTCGCGTTGTCGAACGTCGTACCTGAGCTTCACCAACCAGGTTTGGGGGGGGACTAGGCATGCCGAGGGATGTCAGCGATCTACTGCACGGCACTCTGGACGTGCTGGTGCTCAAGACGCTCAGCTGGGGACCGATGCACGGGTACGCGGTCGCCGAATGGATCGAGCAGCATGGTGCTGGCGATCTGGTGATCGTCGACGCCGCCCTGTACAAAGCGCTTCACCGACTCGAGGATGCGGGGGCAATCGAGTCGGAGTGGGGCCTGTCCGACAACAACCGGCGTGCCAAGTACTACTCACTCACCGCGCGCGGGCGAGCGTTGCTGCGCGCCGAGGCCGCGACCTGGCGGCGGTACGCCGCCGCTGTGGGCCGGATTCTCGAGGCGAGCTGAAGCCATGCGCGTTCCCGCCGGCATTCGCCGCGCACTTCGACTGCCCATGACCAGCGAGCGGCTGCTGCGCGAGCTCGACGAGGAGGTCCGATTCCACGTCGAGATGCGCGCGCAGCGGCTGATGGAGAGAGGTGCGAAGCGCGACGATGCGTATGCCGAGGCACTCCAGCGGTTCGGCGATCTGAACGAGCTTCGCGATTACTGCCAAACGATCGAGGTCACGCACATGCGACGAGTCGAGTGGAGAGCGCGCGCCGCGGGTCTGCTCCAGGACGTGCGTTACGCGCAGCGCCAGTTCCGGAACGCGCCGGGATTCTCGGCGATCGCGGCGATCACGCTGGCGCTCGGAATCGGCGCGACGACGGCGATCTTCAGCGTGGTGAGCGGCGTGCTGCTCAAGCCGCTGCCGTATCACGAGCCCGATCGGATCGTGCAGCTGTGGGGACTGGACAGCAAGGGGAATCACCTCAACTTCGCCGATCCGACGTTCGACGATGTCGTGGCGCGCAACCGTTCGTTCTCCGCCGTCGCGGAGTACTCGAGCTTCGGCTCGACCTTCGTCGTCAATGGCGAGGCGGTCGTGGCGCGCGCGGCGGTCGTATCGAGAGACTTCTTCGATGTCTTCTCGCTACGGCCCGCCGCCGGACGATTTTTCGTCGGCGAGGAGCGGCAGCTCGGCGCGGCGCCGGCCGCTGTCATCAGTTATGCGTTCTGGCAGCGCCAGTACGGCGGCTCCCGCTCCGTGCTGAGTGGCGGCGCGGCGCTGACCAGCAACGGCAAGACCGTGCACGTGGTCGGCGTGCTCGCCGAGGGACTCGAGTTTCCCGCCGGCACCGACGTGTACATCCCGCGCGAGATCAATCCCAAGAACACCAGCAGGACCGCGCATAACTTCCACGTGGTCGCGCGGCTCGCTCCGGGGGTGAGTTTGACTCAGGCGCGGCAAGACCTGTCGACCATTCTGCGGCGCATCAAGAGCCAAGTCGGTGACTACACATGGACCGTGGATGGAACGGCCGTGCCGCTGAACGAGGAGCTCGTCGGAAAGATCAGGCCGATGCTGCTGCTCATCTTCGGCGCGTCGACAATGCTCTTGCTCATCGCGTGCGCGAACGTGTTGAACCTGCTCGTGGCGCGCATCGCGGCGCGTGAGAGCGAACTCGCGGTGCGCATCGCGCTCGGCGCAGGGCGCGGCCGTCTCGCCCAGCAGCTCCTCGTCGAATCCGTTGTGCTGGCGGTGGTTGGATGCGCGGGCGGACTGCTGCTGGCAGGCCTTGGCGTGCGGACGCTGGCGGCGTTCCAACCAGCTTCGATTCCGCGTGTTGGCGACGTCGCCGTGGATTGGCGCGTGTTGCTGTTCGCGATCGGCACGTCCGCGGTTGCCGCGATGGCGCTCGGGCTGATCGCCGCCTGGCGCGGCGTGAGCGGTGATTTGCGATCGGCGCTGGCACACTCGCAGCGAACGCAGGGCGGGGGCGGCGCGAGCTACCGCGTGCGCGGCACACTCGTCGTCGTCCAGCTCGCGATGACGATGGTTTTGCTCGCCGGAGCGGCGGTGTTGGGCCGGAGCTTCATCAACCTCATGACGGTCGACGCGGGATTCCGCACTCGGGGAATCGTCGTGGCGAACATGCTGCTGAGTCGCGAAGACCTTTCCCCGGCATCGCTGGCACGGCGAAACCAGTTCATCGATGAGGCGCTCGAGCGGCTCGGAGGCTTGCCGGGCGTCACGTCAGTCGGCGGCGTCGACGACCTGCCGCTGTCCGGGGCGAATGGAAACGGCACATTCCTCGTGCTCGACAACGCGGCCGTGACGATCCGGATGAGTGACCTCGAGCGACTCTTCCAGGACAAGACTCGGACTGGATCCGCCAGCTACGACATGGCGAGCGGGAGCTACTTCCAGACGATGGGAATCCCCGTGATCGCCGGCCGCGTCTTCGACGATCGCGATCGTCCCGATGCGCCGCACGTCGCGATCGTGAATCAAGCGCTCGCGAAGAAGCAGTGGCCGGGCGAGAGCGCGATCGGCAAAGTGATCGAGTTCGGGAATATGGATGGCGATCTCACCCCGATGACGATCGTGGGCGTCGTGGGCGACGTGCGCGATCGCGCGCTGTCATCGCCGCCATCGTCGATCGTGTACACCGATTACCGCCAGCGGCCGGGCAATGGCGGCAGTTTCTCGATCGTCATGTCGACGAGCACGCCGGGGTCGGTCATCACCAGCGCGCGGCAGATCCTTGGGCAGCTGCGGCCAGACGTTCCCATTCGGTTCAGCAACGTCGAGTCCCTGGTCTCGCGGTCCGTGGCGCAGCAGCGGTTCATGCTTTTTCTCGTCGGCACGTTCGGCTTGATCTCACTGCTGCTGGCCGCGCTCGGCGTGTACAGCGTGATTTCCTATCTGGTCGCGCAGCGCAATCGTGAGATGAGCATCCGCGTCGCCCTTGGCGCGCGCGGCGCGGACGTGGTCCGACTCGTCGTGGGCCAGGGTGTCGTGCTCGTCCTGGTCGGTGCGCTGATTGGAACGGCCGGCGCGATGCTCGCGACGCGACTGCTCAAAGGCATGGTCTACGAGACGAGCACGACCGATCCGGCCGGGTTCGGCGCCGTGATCGTACTGCTCTGCGTAATCGCGGTGGCGGCGAGCTACGTACCCGCTCGGCGCGCCGCGCGTGTCGATCCAATGAACGTTCTGCGCGGCGGCTAGCACTCAGGCATTCTTGACGCGCGAGTGAGGCGATCGTAGCTGCGCCGCGAGCCATTCCGCGGCGCGATCGATGGCGCTCGGGGGCGGCCAATGACCGCCTTCGTACCATCGCTGCTCCTTTGGTTCGCGCGCCGCGTCGAACAACCGACGTGCCTGCTCGGGCCGAATCGTCCGATCGTAGCGCCCGTTGATCATGAGGAGCGGACGACCGGCGAGTCTTCGCGCGGCCCGCCGAGGATCGGCGATCGTTCGCACGAGTGACGCAAATGGCGTCTCCTCCGGCAGGTCGCCGCCGGCAGCCAACGCCACCGCCTGAACGAGACGATTGTCGCCGGCGACGATCACTGCGAGGTAAGCGCCAAGCGAGTAGCCGGCCAGTCCGAGCCGTGTCGAGTCGATCGCGCTGTGGACTGCGAGATGCTCGATCGCCTGGTTGGCTTCGCGGAGCGCAAGCCGCCACTTCTGGACGAGTGCCAGCGGATTGCGAAGCGTCAAACCTTCCAGCCCGCCCTCGCGCGCGCCGTGCAGCGGCAGGTCGATGGCGAGGCTGGCGACGTCGTATGCGAGCAACGCGCGGCCGATCGACTCGGCCACGCGCTCCTTGCGCGAACTGAAGCCGTGCAGCAAGAGCACGGCAGGCACGGCCGCGGCAATGCGCGGTCGTTGGAGGATCGCGGGCACGCGCTCGCCGCCGTCGACGTCGAGCGCCAGCTTTTCGCGTGCATAATGCGTCGCGGCCATGGCCCGTTACGCACGCAGACCGCGTGCGCGGGTGGCGGCCCGTGCAGTCCGCCGATCGCGCGCAACGGTCCGCGGGCCGCGCGCGTTCGCAGTAATGAGTAACCGTCCCCGGAGCTCCCGATCCGCTCCGTCCCGTCCTCCTATCCAGGTTTCCCTATGCGAACGAGCTCCGCCCTCGTCCTGGGCGCGGCGACTGTCGTCGTCGTCGCCATTGGCTGCAGCACGGCCAAACCCCCCGCGCCGTCGCCGACACCATCACCTCAGAACCGCGCGAACAGGCCGGCCGCGACGGTGGGCGACTCCACGGAGGCGCCGGTACAGGGCGGACGAGGCGGCCGCGGCGCAGGCGCCGCGGGCGGAGCACAAACCGGCGCGCCGAACCCGCAACCGTACGCACGCGTCGTGAACAGTCAGGCGCAGACGAAGAACGGCCTGTTCAAGGTCCACAAGATCGGCGACCGCGTGCTGTTCGAGATTCCTCGTCGCGAGCTGAACAAGGACATTCTGCTCGTTCAGGAAATCGCGCAGACGACGCTCGGCGCTGGCTACGGTGGACAGGCGGCGGGGAATCGCGTGCTCCGATTCGAGCGGCGCGAGAACCGAATCGACATCCGGGGCATCTCGTACGAGGTGCTGGCGAGCGATACGACGTCTCCGGTTGCTGGCGCCGTCGAGGCCGCCAACGTTCCCCCAGTGATCGCGACCTTGAACGTCGAGGCCTACGGTCCCGACAGCGCTCCCGTCATCGATGTCTCGCACCTGTTCACCACACCGCCTGCCGAGCTCTCCCCAGCGCAGCGCATCGCCGCCGGTTATACCGTCGATGCGACGCGCTCCTGGATCGATCGCGTGGCGTCGTTCCCGGACAACGTCAACGTGTACTCCACGCTCACTCTCGCGCAGGGCGGCGGCGGTCGTGGCGCGGCGACTGCGACGCCGGGCCGCGGTGGACGTGGCGCCACCGGTGTGACGGCGCCGACTGCGACCGTCGTAATGTCGTACAGCTTCCACAAGCTGCCGGAAGTCCCGATGACGCCGCGGCTCTGCGATAACCGCGTCGGGTACTTCTCGCTGACCGTGACCGACTACTCGCAGCCAAGCCAGCGCGTCGCCGACGACCAGCGCTGTTTCATCACCCGCTACCGCTTGGAGAAAAAGGATCCGAACGCGGCGATCTCGGAGCCGGTGAAGCCGATCGTCTACTATCTTGACGCGAACACGCCGGAGAAGTGGCGGCCGTGGCTCAAGAAGGCGATCGAGGATTGGCAGCCGGCGTTCGAGGCGGCCGGGTTCAAGAACGCGATCATCGCCAAGGACGCGCCCACCAACGATCCTGATTGGTCACCGGAAGACGCGCGCTACTCCGTCGTGCGCTGGCTGCCGTCCACCACGGAGAACGCGTCCGGGCCGAACATCCACGATCCGCGGTCGGGCGAGATCCTGAACGCGCACATTCAGTTCTATCACAACGTGCAGAATCTGGCGCGTACCTGGTACTTCACGCAGGCTGCGGCGAACGATCCGCGCGCTCGACGCTTCCCGCTTCCCGATTCACTCATGGGCCGGCTGCTCGAGTACGTGCTGGCGCACGAGGTCGGCCATACGATCGGCTTCCAGCACAACATGAAGTCGAGCTCGGAGTATCCGCTCGACAGCATTCGCAACCCCGACTTCCTGCGACGCATGGGCCACGTAGCCACGCTGATGGACTACTCGCGCTTCAACTACGTGGTGCAGCCGGAGGATCACGTGCCGCCGGAGCTGCTGATCCCGCGCATCGGTCCCTATGACATCTGGGCCACACATTGGGGGTACGCGCCGATTTCGTCGGCCATGGAGGTCGCGCAGCAGGGCAGGACGCACACGGGCGCCGAGCGCATCGAGGCCGCGCAAGCCGAGCACGCGACGCTCGACTCGTGGGCGCGCGAGCAGGACAGCAAGCCGTGGCTCCGCTTCTCGACGAGCGGCGCGTTCGGCTCCGATCCTGGCGACGAGACGGAGGCGGTGGGCGACGCCGATCCGGTGCGGGCCACCGAGCTCGGATTCAAGAACCTGAAGCGCAACATGCAGTGGATCGAATCGGCGACCGTGAAGCCGACCGACGATTTCGACGTGCTTGCGGAGCTCTACGGCCGGCAGATTGGGCAGTTCCGAACGGAGCTCGGCCACGTGGCCAACCTCGTGGGCGGCATGAACTCTCAGGAGAAGTACGGCGACCAGCCGGGTCCGCGTTTCACGCCCGTGCCCAAGGCCAGACAGCAGCAGGCGATGAAGTTCATCGCCGAAAACGGCTTTCAGACGCCCACGTGGCTCATCGACACCGACATCCTGCGCAAGATCGAGCCGGACGGCGAGGTGACGCGCATCGTGAACGCGCAGGCGGCGCTCGTTACGAGTTTGCTCAACGACGGCCGTTTGACACGGCTCATCGAGACCGAAGCGCTGGCGAAGAACCCCGCTGACGTGTACACGTTCGCCGAGATGCTGAGCGATCTGCGGCATGGCGTGTGGACGGAGCTGTATGGCGCCGCACCGGTCAAGATCGACGTGTATCGACGTGGGCTGCAGCGCGCGTATCTGACCGACATCGCGAACAAGATCAATCCTCCGGCGATTCCCGCGGCGGCTGGCGGCCGTGGCGGCGGCGGTGGTGGCCGCGGCGGGGCGGCAGCGCCTCCGGCCAACACAGGCGAGATCAAGGCGATGTTGCGCGGCGAGCTCAAGCAGCTCGATGCCGAGCTTGCCGCCGCGCAAAAGCGCGCGAGCGATGTCGCCACGCGTCGCCATCTCGACGACGCGCGGCAGCAGATCAGTCACGTGCTCAAGCCGGCGGCCGCGGCAAGCAGCGGTGCGGTGGATGAGGAAGGACTGACGGCGCATCGGCCGTAACACCGCGCGTTCTCGGGAGTTACGGGGGCCGAGCAGTGCTCGGCCCCTTTTTTTGCATGACCGGCTGTACTATTACCCGAGCGCGCCGCCGGCCCGACCACGTTTCACCCATCAGCCACCTCCGCATTGACGCACTGGAAGCGCTGGGTCTACACGGCAGTCTCGTTCGCGGCGGTGCTCGGCGTGTCGGCCTATTTCATCGTCGGCTGGATGCGGGCCGGGAGTACGATCGGGCTGCCGTGGCGCGCACATGCGTTGGCGCTCGCCGCGGTCGCATTCGAGATCCTGACACGCTCCTGGAAGATCACCTGGAGCGCCAAAGCCGCGAACATCCGTCTCAAGTTCACCACCGCACTCCGTACCACGCTCGCGGGTGATTTCGGTGCCTCGATCACCCCGGCACGGTCGGGCGCCGAGCCGGCACGATTCCTCGTGCTCGCCGAATCGGGCGTGCCGACGCCAAGCGCGCTCGTGGTGCTCTACGCGGAGCTGTTCCTGGAGGCGCTGTCGCTGGCCACGGTCGTCGTGGCGGTGGCGATCATTTTTCGCCACGCCGGGTTCGTGCTCGGCGCATTGGTCGGCGTCGTCGGCGTGTACGCGGCGTTCGTGCTCGGCATTACGATCGGCGCGATCGTTCTGTCGCGGCGAGAAGTTCGCGACTCGCCGCCGCGGTGGGCGCGCCGGCTCTGGCTGGGTGGCAAGCGTTGGGTGATCATCCAGGGGTGGCTCGAAAAAGTGCGGACGACGGTCGACAGCGTGAAGCACATCGACGCGCGATGGGCGGCTGGCGCCTTTGTCATGTCGGTCGCGCACGTGTCGATGCGGTTATGCGTGCTTCCCGCGCTGGTGCTCGGCGCGGGAGCGTCGGCGCCGCTCGCGCCACTCGCGCTGTGGCCACTCGGATTTCTCTACGGTGCGGCGGTGGTGCCGGCACCCGGCGGCGGCGGGGCGGTGGAACTGGCATTCCGTGCCGCCCTTGCTGGCGTCATCGGCACTTCGCTGTTCGCGGCGGCGCTGCTCTGGTGGCGCTTCTACACCTTCTACCTGTACATCATCCTGGGGGCGATCGTCGCCGGCGACACGGCGCTCAGAGCGCTCCGAAAGACGGAGGAAATGGAAGAGGAGCTGCAGACGGCCGCACCGGAGCGCGCCTAGACTCTCGCGACGAGTCGGCTTCCAAGAAGAAGATTGGTACGGAGATGTGATCCGGGTCGTTCACATACCGGATCCGTCCAGTCGCTGTACCGCCGTTCGTCTTCGCGGCCGGCATGACGCGCGCGAGCTAGTCCCCGACGGCCGCCAACGCGACCATGGCTTCGGGAAAGTACGCGTTCCGCACGTACTGCTCGACCATTCGCTGCGTGTTGAAGAATGAGCCGTTGAGGGCGATCGCCGATCGCATGACCTCGGCGTAGGCGAACGGCAAACCGTAGTACAGCGGCAGGATCACGCGTTCCAGCTTGAGATAAATCTCGTTCGCGTCCTTGGACTGGTCTCCATCCGGTTCGATGCCGCCGATCGACCAGCCGGTCACGCCTTCGACGTGGCCCTCGATCCACCAGCCATCGAGTACGCTGAGGCTCGGTACGCCGTTCAGCGCCGCCTTCATCCCGCTCGTCCCGCTCGCCTCGAGCGGCTTCATTGGATTGTTGAGCCAGAGATCGACGCCGGCGACGATCTTGGCGGCGATTTCCATCTCGTAGTTCTCGACGTAGATGACGGTGACGGTGTCGCTGAGCGAAGATGCCGCCTGGTGAATGCGCCGAATCAGCTCTTTGCCGCCGACGTCATTCGGATGCGCCTTGCCGCCAAACACGATCTGGAGTGGACCGACGGCGGTTGCGATGTCGGCCAGCCGCTTCGGATTGGCGAACACGAGGTCCGCACGCTTGTACGGTGTCGCGCGCCGGGCGAAGCCGATCGTGAAGACCTTGGGGTCGAGGGTGATCCCGGTACGCTCGGCGAGGGTCTCGATCATCGCCGTCTTTGCGTCGGCATGCGCCGCCCGGATCTCCTGAAGCGGAATGCCGACGGCGTAGCGGAGATACAGGTTATCGGTCCGCCACTCGGGAATGCGCCGGTCGAACAGGTGCTGGAATGGTGGCGACGTCCACGTGCCCGCATGCACGCCGTTGGTGATCGCGTCGACCGGGAAGTTCGGAAACATTCCCTGCGACACTTCGCGGTGCTTCATGGCCACGCCGTTCACGTAGCGAGAGAGTCGCAGCGCAACGTTGGTCATGTTGAGATCGCCGCCTTCGATGCAATGGGCGGCCTCGAGGAGCCCGACCTTCGACTCGCCCAGCACGCGTCGAGCGAGGTCGATCGGAAAGCGATCGTGGCCGGCGGGCACCGGCGTGTGGGTGGTGAACACGCAGCGGCGCCGGATCTCCTCGAGATCGCTCTCGTCCAGCTCGAACGTGCCGCGGCCGTCGAGCTGCCAGTCGAGCAAACAGAGCGTGAGCAGCGCGGAGTGGCCTTCGTTCATGTGATACAGCTCGACGCCGCAGCCGAGTGCTTTCAGCAGTGCGGCGCCCCCCATGCCGAGTAACGCTTCCTGGCAGAGGCGGTATCGACTGTCGCCGCCGTACAGGTAGTCGGTCAGTCTGCGGTCGGCCTCGCTGTTCTCCGGCAGCTGGGTGTCGAGCAGGTATACGGGAACTTCATGACCGGAGATGCCGCGAACCACGTAGCGCCAGGCGCGCACGTGGACCGTGCGCCCCTCGATCTGTACGGAGGTCCGAACCTCCACCGGTTCGAGGATCGACTCGGGGCGCCATTCGACCGGCGTTTCGGTCTGATTCCCCGCCTTGTCGATGTGTTGCTGGAAGTAGCCTTTGCGATCGAGCAGGGTCACGCCGACGATCGGCACTGCCAGGTCGGCCGCCGATCGGAGTGTGTCGCCGGCTAGGACGCCCAGGCCGCCGCTATATGTGGGGATCGCCGGATCGAGCGCGATCTCCATCGAGAAGTACGCAACAGTCGTTTGCGACGACGGAAGATTCATTCAGGCCTCAAGGAGCTCGTTCGTCCGTCGAAACGGCGCGACCGAGCGGATGAGATCCAGTCGGACCGACGGAACCGCATCGGCAGTGAAAGTGCCTGATCCTGAGTTTTTCGTGCCAGGATCGTACCGCCGAGCTCGTCGTTCGCAAGTCGGTCGCGGACAGGGAGGGAATAAGACGTTAGCTGACAAGCACGTCGCTGGGTAGGTGTCTCAGTGCTCCGGCCACTTCGATATACTCCCCAGCCGAACCGAAGTCACGCCGCACGATCTCCGATCGCCAACGGCGGTTGCGCAGCGCGGACGGAACCGCGATCGCGGTATCGCCCCACCATGACTCGGGCGAGTGAAAGAGGGCTTCGACGGGCCTCGAGGCGATCACCAACACATGGCGCCCGCCGTGACTCCGCGCGTAGGCGAAGACATTCGCCGCGCGCAAACCGCGGGAGGCCAAGGGCTGGTAGTCGCCGTTCTGGTAGAGCTCCGGCGCGGCTCGCCGCGCCGCGAGCAGGCGATGCGTGACGAGAAGCTTCAGGCGTGAGTCGGCGGGGTCGATGGTTGCGCCCGCGCGCAGCTGGTCCTCGAGTTGGTCCAGCTCGACCAGGGCGCCAAGCCGAGATTCGTAGTCGACTTGCCGGCGGTTGTCGGGATCGACGAGCGTGTGATTCCACAGCTCGTCGCCTTGGTAGATGTCCGGTGTGCCGGGCGCCGTGAGGTGGATCGCGATTCGCGACAGGGAAATCCAATGGCCGACCGCCGCGATGCGCCCCACGAGTCGCGCGACGTCGGTCAGGAATGGCGCGTCGTCGGCGGGCTCGAGGATGGCGGCGATGAACGTCCGGAGCGCGTCCTCGTACGCCTGGTCCGGTTCGACCCAGTTCGTGCGCGTCTTGGCTTCGCGGGCGGCTTTGAGCATGTACCGGATGAGGCGCTCGCGAGCGGCATCCCGCCACGCGCGTTCCGGCAAATCGTCCACGCGCCGACCAATACGCGGCGACGGCCAGATCGCGACGAGTGTTTGATACGACATGTATTCCGTGTTGGTGTCCGGCGCAATGCGCCCTTTCACCGTTCGCCGGTGCTTTGCGTTCAGGCGACGCCAGCGACGTACGGCGCGATCCCACTCACGCGGAACTTCGGCCAGCGCGTCGAGCCGCGCGCGCACGTCCGCGCTTCGTTTGGTGTCGTGGGTGTTCGTGGCGCGAAGTCCAAGCGGCCAATGTTGCCGTATCCGCGCATTCATCGCGTGGAGACCGGCCACGGCATCGGCGAGCGGATGATCGGGCGCGCCGCCAACCTCGTTGCGCGAGACGAGCGGCACGAAGACGTAGAGCGCCGTGTCCTCGACACCCTTCGCGGCCGCCGGTCCGCTGAGCTGCTGCAATCGTTGCACGAATCGAATTCGTCGGGTCGCATCGACGCCCGCTTCACCGAGCATCACCGAGCCAAGAAACGCCAGCACTTTCCGATCGACCTCGGTCGGCGCCGCTGCCTCGCGCAGAGTGCGATCGACGACGTCGCGATCGATGGAATCGACGGCGGAGCGATCGTCGATGTACGTCCGGTAAACGGGAAGGGCCGAGACGAAGGCGATGACTCCGGCAACGACGTCGTCGTGCGACCAGGGCTTGCCCGCGGCACGCATGAACGGGAGCGCCAGGTCCGCGACGCGCGCCGCATCGGCCCAAAGCGACGTGTGCAGAATCGAGCTCTTTGCCGCTCGCGCGATGTCGCGAAAGGTCGTAGCGCCGAGGCGGCGCAGCGTCCGATAGCCGCGCTCGATACGGGCGAACCCGTCCGGATCGATGAACAGGTCCTCGAGCGCGTTCAGGAACTCGTACCCCGTAGTTCCCTCGACCGGCCACTCTACGCGCAGCAGCTCGCCGGCCGAAAGGATTTTCTCGACCACGATCGGGGTATTCGGCGGCACGGACTCGCGGAGGCGCTGCAGATATCGTAGCGGGTCGAGAAGCCCGTCCACGTGATCGACCCGGACGCCGTCGATCACGTGGTCGTTCACCAGGCGCAGAATGTAGGCGTGCGTCTCCTGAAAGACGACATCGTCCTCCACCCGGACCGCCGCCAGGTCGTTGACGTCGAAGAATCGCCGATAGTTGATCTCCGCCGGCCCGCGTCGCCAGTGCACGAGTCGATAGTGCTGTGCGGCGAGCAGCTCGCGCAGCCGCTCGCGACCGGCGCGTCCCGAATACAGCTGCGCGAGCTCGCCGGTCTCTGTCGCGTCCAATTCCGCGAGCTGCAACTCGGGCGGAAGCGATGCCGGGTCGATCGGCAGGCTGTGGCTGTAGTAGCTCACGCGCGGCGAGGAGCCCTCCGACACGCGCACCGAGAGCTCGCCGCGATCCAGGATTCGATCGAGCTCGTCGGCCAGGATCGGCAGTACGACCTGGCGGCCGTGCCCGCGCGACGCCGTCCAGTCGATGTCGAACCACCGGGCGTACCGCGAGCGTTCGCCGTGCATCAACACGTCGTCCCAATAGCGATTCTCCGCGCCGATTCCCATGTGGTTCGGGACGATGTCGACGAGCAGACCCATGTCGCGCGCGTGCAGCTCCCTCGACAGCGCCCGGAGATCCTCTTCGGTGCCCAGTTCGGGGTTCACGCGGGCCGGGTCGATCACGTCGTAGCCGTGCATGCTGCCGCGGCGCGCGGCGAGTATCGGCGAGCAATAGAGGTGCGAGATGCCAAGTCGCGCGAAGTACGGGACCCGCGCGCACGCCTGACGCAACGTGAAGCCCGCGTTCATTTGCACGCGGTATGTGCTGGTCAGCGGCGGCCTGGCAACGCTGATCATTGCGCGATCCACGATTCAGTCCTGTAGCCTGCTCGCGGCGGCGCGGCCGCGTCCCTCGCAGCGGAGCGCCGCGCGTACGTCGTCGCTGGCCATGATGATCTCGAGCGGCCGACGCATCTTCCGCGTCCAGCTCGAGTGCTTGTCGGGCCCCACACCGGGCACGTTCACCGGCTCGACCTCTCCGGCAAGATCGTCGAGGGCGAGTCCCACGAGACGTGATGGCGTACGGCAGAGGAACGCGTGCACGGCACCGCGCAGGTCGGCCGGCGATGGCGGCGCCTTGGGTGCCGGCAGGATCCGCTCGGTCGCGAGCCGCTCGACGAGCGCCGTGCGCTCGTCGTTGCGTTCGCGTCGCGCACGCTCGACCGCCTCGTCGTTGTCGATGAGGCCGACGCGGGCGCGAAGGTCGATGTCGCGTTCGTCCCAGAAGCCCGTGATCGTCGGCAGGTCATGCGTATTTGCGGTCGCGAGAGCGAGCGACGGATAGCTCGCAGCCGGCCTGAATCGGCGGCGCCGGTCTCGTTCGAAAAGCAAAACCTTGGACGAGAGCACTCCCCACCGCTCGAGCGCTTCGGGCACACCACGCGGCACCGTGCCGAGGTCTTCGCCGACCACCACGCCGCGATGCCGCGCGCTCTCCAGAGCCAGGATGCCGAGCAGATCGTGCGCCGGATAGCGAACGTACGCACCGGCCGTACCGGAGTGCCCTTCGGGAATCCAGAACAATCGAAACAGTCCCATCACGTGATCGATGCGCAGCGCGCCCGCGTGGCCGAATGCGCTGCGCACGCACTCGACGAAGTACCTGTACCCGGTTCGCCGCAGTGCGCGCGGATCGAGCGGTGGCAGCCCCCAGTTTTGCCCCTCCGCCGCGTAGGGATCCGGCGGCGCGCCGATGCTCACGCCGTGCACGAGGAGGTCCGGATACATCCAGGCGTCGGCCCCCGCTGGGGAAACCCCGATCGCGAGGTCCTGATACAAACCAATCCGCATACCCGCGGCGCGAGCGTGGCCCGCGGCCGCGCCGAGTTGACGGTCGGTCTCGAACTGGAGCCAGCGGTGAAATTCGACGCGGCCCGCGAGCTCGCGCGCGGCAGCCTGTGCCACGTCCGTCGTGTAGTCGCGGAGACCTGCGGGCCACGTTCGCCAATCGAAGCTTCGCTGCCGCTCGCCGATTGCCATCCACAGCGCATATCGACTCAGCTGCGGCTCATGGGCGGCGACGTAGCGAGTGTAGTCGCGGTCTCGTTGATCGCCGGAGCCACGCACGCGTTCCGCAAAGACCTGATGCAGAGCATCGAGCGCGATGCCCTTCACCGCCATGACCTGCTCATATGCGACGGTCGGCGAATCGCGCAGCGCGTCGATCTCCGACAAGAGCTCCGGGGCGCCGAGTCGCTCGCGAACGGCCGGCGCCATCGCCAACTCGGGAACCCGCGTCACGTCGACGTAGATCGGATTGCGAAACAACCGGCTGATCGGGCTGTACGGACTCACGTCCGAGCCGCGGTCGAGGATCGCGTGCAGTGGATTCACGCCGATGAATTCGGCGCCGGTGCCGCCCGCCCAGTCGGCCAGCGCAGCGAGATCGGTGAAGTCGCCCACGCCCCAATTCGCCGCGCTCCGCAGCGTATAGAGATTGACCGTCAAGCCGAACACCCGGTCGCCGCCGATCACTTCGTCCGGCAACACGCACGCGCGCGGCACGACGATGAGCGTCTGCTCATCGAGCCACTCGCGCCGGCCGGCGTGCAGCGCGAGCCGGATCGCGTGGTAGCCGAGTGGCAGATCGTGGGGCATCGGAACGGCGAAGGTGCGTCGGCCGCTCCACGCCCCTTCCCGTTCGAGCGTGCCGCCCGTCTCGAGGTGGATCTGCAGGTGCCAGCGTCCGTCGTGCGTGCGGGATGCTGGTGGGCGGACGGAGAGTTTGTCGCGCGGCAGTTCGCTCAGCGCGATCACGCGGGCCCGCTCGATGTGCTCGTGACGGGCTTCTTCGCGCAGCGTTTCGAGCGCATCGGCCGCCGCCGAATCGGTCGACGCATCGAATCCCATGGCCGCAAGCAGGGCTCGGCGCGTCTCATCCGTGGTGTCACGCGTCTCCCGGCCCGTCTGGTCGAGGTACGCGTCGATGATGCCCAGCCGGCGGGCCAGCTGGTGAAGTGGTGTGGATTTGGAGCGCAGCACCAACGTCATGACGGCGCGGGTGCCAACACGAGCGCCCCGAGCGGCGGGAGCGTGAGCTCGATCGACTGCGGGTAGCCGTGGAATGGCGCCGGTTCAGTATCGACGCCGGCAACGGCGCCGTACCCGGTGCCGCCCCACTCGAGGTCGTCGCTCGAGAGCAGGCGCTCGTAGCGCCCAGCGGCCGGCACGCCGATGCGATAACGTTCCCGCGGCACCGGCGTGAGGTTGAGGATCACGACGGCGTGCGATCCGCCTGAGCGACGGACGTACGACAGCACGGAGTTCTCGCGGTCGGCGACGTCGATCCATGCAAAGCCATCCCAGCTCGGGTCCTCGCGCCACAACACGGGCTGTTGCCGGTAGAGCGCGGCGAGGCGTGTGACATATCGGCCGAATGCCGCCCGTCGTGGATCGTCGCGCAAATGCCAGTCGAGGCTCGCGTCGTGGTTCCACTCCGCCCACGGCGCGAGCTCCGTGCCCATGAACACCAGCTTCTTGCCCGGACGCGTGAACATGTAGCCGAGCAGCAGCCGGAGGTTTGCCAGCTTCTGCCACTCGTCGCCTGGCATCTTCGCGAGCAGCGATCCCTTGAGGTGCACGACTTCGTCGTGCGACAGCGGCATCACGAAGCGTTCGCTGTACTCGTACAGCATCGCAAACGTCAGCTGGTCGTGGTGAAACCGGCGATGCACCGGGTCGCGTGCGAAATACGCGAGCGTGTCGTGCATCCAGCCCATGTTCCACTTGAACGTGAAGCCCAACCCGCCCTCGGACACGGGCGTCGTGACTCCGGGCCAGGCGGTCGACTCCTCGGCGACCGTGACGCAGCCCGGGGCGTCGGTCCGCACCGCCTCATTGAACTGCTTGAGAAACTCGAGCGCCTCGAGGTTCTCGCGGCCGCCGTACTGATTGCGCAGCCACTCGCCCGCCTTGCGGCTGTAGTCGAGATACAGCATCGACGCCACGGCGTCGACACGCAGCCCGTCGGCGTGAAATTCGTTGAGCCAGTACAACGCGTTCGCGACGAGAAAGTTGCGCACCTCGTTGCGGCCGAAATTGAAGATGAGCGTGCCCCAGTCCGGATGTTCGCCGAGTCGTGGGTCCTCGTGCTCGTACAGCGCGGTCCCGTCGAACCGTCGGAGCGCATGATCGTCCTTCGGAAAATGCGCCGGCACCCAGTCGAGGATGACGCCGATCCCGTGCTGGTGCAGGGTGTCGATGAGGTACCGGAAATCGTCGGGCGTTCCGTACCGCGACGACGGTGCGTAGTAGCCGCTGACCTGATAGCCCCACGACCCATAGAACGGATGCTCCATCACGGGCATCAGCTCCACGTGCGTGAAAGCCAGGCCGGATACGTGCTCGGCGAGGCGTGGCGCAATCTCGCTGTAGGAGAGGATGCGGTTGCCTTCCTCCGGCACGCGTGCCCACGAGCCGAGATGCACCTCGTAGATGCTCATTGGCGCGCGCAGGTGGTCGACCGTGGGCCTCTCCTGCATCCACGCGGCATCGTGCCACGAATACGTGTCCTCGGCCTGCACGATGGACGCGGTGCCCGGTGCCTGCTCGAGCTTTGCCGCGAATGGGTCGGTCTTGAGGCGCAGCGCGCCTTCGCGCGTGAGCAGCTCGAACTTGTATAGCGCGTCCGGCCCGATGCCAGGCACGAACAGCTCCCAAACACCGGAGCTTCCCATCATGCGCATTGGGAATATGCGTCCGTCCCATCCGCAGAAATCGCCGACCACGCTCACGCGGCGGGCATTCGGCGCCCACACGGCGAACGATACGCCAGCTACGCCGTCCATCGTGCGCACGTGTGCGCCGAGCTTCTTCCACAGCTCTCGATGCGTTCCCTCGTTGAACAGATGCAGGTCGACGTCGCCAAGCGTCGGCAAAAAACGATAGGGATCGTCACGCTCCCAGACGGCGCCATCCGGGTAATGGATCCGGTACCGGTAGGCGATCGGCGGCCGTTTGCCCGGCAGGAAGGCGGTGTACACGTCGGCGAGACCCTCGGCCTCGCGATCCATCCGGACCGCTTCACCGGTGTCGAGCACGCATTCGACACGGGCGGCGCCGGGAACGAGCGCGCGAACGACGGCGCCGTCCACTCCATCGATGGTCGTACGGTGGGCTCCGAGAACGTCGTGCGGATTCGCGTGCTCTCCGGCAAGCAGCCGCGCGAGCTCGGCTCGCGTGACGTCCTCCGTGCCACGCGCGCCGGTTGTCTGCAGTTGTTCGGCGGTGGCCGCGCCGCGCTTCGTCGACGACGCACCGCCGCGCGCGCCCGTCCTTCCCTGTTTCTTCTCAGCCATTCACGTCCCTGATGTTCAAGTATGCGCGACGTCGGTCGTGACCGCCGGATCCGTGTCGGTCATTCGGCGATTGGCGCCGTAGCGCAGGAGGACCAGCGAGCTCGGTGCCAAGTCGATCTCCGACGAGCTGATCACGCGCAAGTCGCGCTCGGCCGTATCGACCAACTCGGCCCAGATTCCCGGTCCTTCGATCGCCGGCATCGTG
>DATJIZ010000217.1:0-12644 GCA_035492735.1 Gemmatimonadaceae bacterium
CCGAAGCTTTAGTGAACGCCAGCGGCCGGTCATCGTTCCGCGCCACGACGTAGAGATCGCCGCGCGCCGTGCGCACGCGCTGAATGTCGCGTGTCTGTCCTGGCACCACGAAGCCGCTGCGCAGCGCGGGCAGCGCCTTGAAGTTGCCCTTGCCGTCGCCGGTGAGCACGGCGCCGAAGCTCGTGCGCATGGATCCGAGCTCGGGCTCCACGCCGTCGAAGTTGCCGGCGAGCAGCAGGTCCGTGTGGCCGTCGCCGTCGAGGTCCGTGGCCAACATGCCGTACACGGGCGAGATCTGCGCCTCGGGCGGCAGCGGCACGAGCGTGAATGAACCGTCGCCGTTGTTGCGGACGAGCGACGTCGCGAAGGTGTAGACGTCCTTCTTGACCGCCGCCGAGATCTCCGGCGGCGACAGGATGTCGGTGGCCGTCTTGTTCGCGTACGACGCGTACGTCGGGAATCGCGGCCCGACCGACGGAATCGCGCGAATCAGCTCGTCGCGAAGCGGGACCAGGTAGCTTGCCCCCATGGTGTACGTCGTGAGCACCTGCTCCACGAAGCCGGTCTTGGCGAAGTCGCCTACGTACATCGTCGTCGGTTCCGTCGGGCTCGCGTGCAGCCGGCCGTTGAGGCCCATGTTTCCAACGATGAAGTCTACGCGCCCGTTGCCCGTGAAGTCGCCGGCGATGATGCGGTTCCACCACCCGTTGCTCTTCTCCAGCCCGCGCACTTTGAGCCGCTCGAGCTTTCCGCCCGGCATGTTCCGAAAGATCGTGATCGGCATCCACTCGCCGACGACGATCAGATCGGGCCGCCCGTCGCCGTCCACGTCGCGCCAGACAGCGTCGGTGACCATGCCGACGTGCCGCAGCTCGGGTGCGACGCGATCGGTCACGTCGCTGAAGTGGCCGTGCCCGTCATTGTGGAGCAGCATGCTCGATGGATCGATGCCGTATCGCCACGGCACGACCCGCCCACCGACGAAGAGATCGATCCGGCCGTCGCCGTCGAAATCCGCCGCCGCCACGCGCGACCCGCTGTTCGACTCGGCGGGCAGGCAGCCTTCCGCTTTGCGGAAGTTGCCGCGGCCGTCGTTCAGATAGAGCCGATCCTGGAGCGCCGGCGCGCCTTCGGCGTACTCGTTCCCGCCGCTCACCACGTACAGGTCCGGGTGTCCGTCGCCGTCGGCGTCGAAGAACACCGCGCCCACGTCCTCTGACACCGAGTCCTTGGCCAACTCCTGCTTGCTCGTCGCGACGAACCGCCCGTCGCGCTGTTGAATGAGCACCGCGCCCGGCTGGCCCTTGGCCCCGCCGATGAACACATCGTCCAGACCGTCGCCGTTCACGTCGGCCACCGCCATGACCGGCCCCTCGGTCGACACGAGCTTGGGCATCAGCGGCTCGCGCTCGAAATCGTTGAATTCGTTCTCGTGGTGCACGAATTCGATCGGCGTCTTGTCGGTCACGTCGGCGAGCAGTTTGCGCGACGTGTCTTGCGCCGGGGGCGCCGCGACCGCCCCGCTCTGCTTCACCGTCACACGTCGGTCGGCCGCCACGTTGGCGAGCGTGCTGATGCGCCCGTCCGGCCACTCGACTCGAATTGCGCGGACGGTGTCGCGCGTGCCCCGCCCGATGCCGAACGTCAGCACGTAGTCGCTGCTCGACTCGAAACCGCGCGTCGGCTCGAGCTCCTGGTAGAGCTGCCGACTGCCGTCGTCGACCGTCACCTTGGCGCCGATCGCAAAGCCGTTCTTGCCCTCGCCCTCGAGCCGAACCTGCACGAAGTGCGGCTTGCTCCCCACCGTGCCCGCGCGCGCGTTGTTGCGATAGACGAACGCCGTGTCGTTCACGTTGTTCACGACGAGGTCGATCGCGCCGTCGCCATCGAGGTCCGCGTACGCGGCGCCGCTCGAGAAGCTCGGCGTGTCCAATCCCCACGCAGCGCTCTCGTTGGTGAAGTGGAGAGTGCCGTCGTTGTGGAAGGCGTAGTTCGGCAGGCGTGTCGACGACATCGCGTTGACCAGCTTCATGAAGTCGACCTTCCTGCCTGCCGTCACGGCGCGCATCGTCTGACCGTTGCCCAGATAGGCGATGTAGTCCTGCGACGTGACGTCGCGCGCGATACCGTTCGTCACGAAGATGTCCTTGTTTCCGTCCAGGTCGAAGTCGGCGATCAGCGCGCTCCAGCTCCAGTCCGTTCGCGCAACGCCGGCCAGCTCGCCAACGTCGCTGAACGTGCCGTTTCCGTTGTTGATCTGGAGCATGTTGCGCATGAACTGGTGGTGGAACCCGTTCTTCACGCGCTGCCGGTATACGTCCCACTGATCGAAATTCGACGTTTTCTTGAGCCGCTCGTCGCCCTCCGGCAGCATGTCGGTGGTGTACACATCGGGCCAGCCATCGTTGTTCACGTCGGCGATGTCGAGTCCCATCGAGAAGTAGCTGATCGAGGGCATCTCGCGCGCGACGGACTCGCTGAAGGTTCCGTCGTGGTTGTTGATGTAGAGATAGTCCTGCTCGAAGAAGTCGTTCGAGACGTACAGGTCCGGCCATCCGTCGCGGTTCACGTCCGCGGCGACGACGCCGAGCCCCAGCGCGATCTCGCTGCCGAAGATGCCGGCCTTGACGCTCACGTCGGTGAAACGGCCGTTGCCGTCGTTGTGGTACAGCCGGTGTCCGCCGAACTCGTTGCGGACATTTCGGGTGTTCGTGTTGTTGAACGTGACCACCGGTCGCGGGGAGTTGTTCAGCACGAACAGGTCGAGGAGCCCGTCGCGATCGTAGTCGAAGAAGACGGCCTGCGTGGAGTAGCCGCGATCGGCGACGCCGTACTGCGCGGCCATCTCCGTGAAGTGCGGAATGCTGTCCGGCCCCACGCCGTCGTTGATCCACAGCTCGTTTGCGCGCTGCTCGGGCGTGCCGTTTCCTGCGTAGCACAGATACACGTCCAGCCGGCCGTCGCCGTTCACGTCGGCCACGGTGACGCCGGTGACCCAGGCTCCGGTCCCTTTGAACTTGATGCCGGTCTTGTCCGTGATGTCGCGAAAGCGGAAGGAGCCGAGGTTCAGGTAGACTCGAGCGCCGCTCTGGTTCGACGTGAGAATGAGCTCCGGCAGTCCGTCGCCCGTGAGATCAGCCGCCGCGACGCCGCCGCCGTTGTAGAAGTTCCGGTACGTGAAGACGTTGAGCTCCGGCGTCTCGGTAAGCCGATTCTCGAACCGGACGCCGGTGTACGCGGCGGGCATCCTCGTGAAGAGATGTCCGTCGGCCGCGGGCGGAGTCGCCATGTCGACGCCACCTTCGCCGGCCGAGCATGCGAGGAGATACAGGACCGCGCAGAACGCGGCCGCCGTTCGGAAAGACAACTTCATGCGGGCAACAACGGGAGTCGGGGGCTTCGAAGGAAGGCATGCGAGCGACACGCACCCATCGGCGATCGCCGCAGAAACTGTCAGCACGTACCACATCAACAAGTACAACTTGCACCACAACTACTCAACGCAGAGGCGCGGAGGGCGCGGAGGCCGCAGAGGAGCTCCGTGGGCGATCGCGACTGTCGCGCCGTGTCTGGTCGTAACGGCTGGGGACACGGATCATACGGATGAAACCGATCACACGGATCGTTCCTGGAGCTGCGAAAGCTCCGCTCGCGACGAGCCCGGAGTTTTTGTTGGCACCGCCGCTCGGGCGCGCTTCAAGTGACGTCCCGAGCGGCGGTCCCACAGAAAGGTTCGTCCCGGCTCGTTCCACGAGATGTCGTCGCGCCACGCCGAGCAATCCGTGAGATCGGTCCCGCCCGTTCAACTCCGTGTCCCAAGTCGTTAAGCCCAGAATTGTCGCGACCAATCTCGACTGCCACGCAGAGCTCCTCCGCGCCTCCGGGCCTCCGCGTTGAGCAGTTCAGAGTCCCCGCACACAAATGCGATCGCCTGCCCTTCACTCGAAGAGCAGGCGATCGCCCAGCTTCTCCGGCACCTCTAATCAGTAGCCGGGGTTCTGCGTCAGCAACGGGTTCGAGCCGAGCTGGTTCGACGAGATCGGGAACAGCAAGCGGAACGCTTCGGTCGACTTGTTCACGTGCCCGTGCGCCGACGCTTCGGTCCACGACAGGAACTTGCCCATGCGGATCATGTCGGTCCGACGCTTGCCCTCCGCCGAGAACTCGAGCAGCCGCTCTTTGAGGATCGCGTCGCGGCTCACGGTCACCGGGTTCGCCGCATCGTGGCGGTTGTGAATCGTGTTGAAGTCCGCCTGGGCCGCGGCCGTATTGCCGGCTTCGAGCTCCGCCTCGGCCTTGATCAGATACATCTCCGAGAGCCGGAAGATCGTGAAGTCGTTCGGGTGCGACTGGCCGGTCGGTGCATCCGGCTCCGGCGGGAACTTGTTGAAGCGAACACCTTCGCCTTCACTCGCCTTGTCGAGATCGGCGATCGACGGCGTGAAGATGAGCGGGTTGCCGTTGCGGTCGTTCACGGCCTGGCCGGTCTCGAAGCTCTTACCCTGGCCAACGAGCCACATGCCCCGACGGTCGTCCGTTGAGCTGAACTGATTGTACGACTCGGCGATCGTCGCGAACCCGTTCCACGGAGCGCCCCAGCCGGTGTTGAGCTGGTTGTAGTGCAGGGTGCGCATCGGCCAGCTGCCGCCAATGCCATTCGCATCGCTGATGTGCACGATGACGAAGATGTTCTCCGGGGAGCTCTTGTTGTCGAGGCTGAAGTTCTGATACCAATTGGGATTGAGCGTGTACACGCCGGAGTTGATCACCGCACTCGCCGCGGCGATCGCGCCAGCGCAGGCGTCGCCGCCCGTCACTGCGACGCCCTTGCAGGAGTTGTAGGCGGTCGCACTCCAGCCGCTGTTCTTGTCGAACACGCCGGCGTTCAGGTACAGGCTCGCCAGGATCGCGTTCGCCACGCCCTTGGTGACTCGGCCGTAGTTCCCGGCATCCCACTTGTCCGGTAGGGATTGACGCGAGTCCAGCAGTTCCTTCTCGAGGAACTTGAACACCGAATCGCGAGGGGAACGGGCCGTCTGCTTCAGCTCCGTCGTCGTCACCAGCGGCACACCGCCGAACATGTCCTGCAACATGTAGTAGTACCACGCGCGCAGTGTGCGCAGCTCGGCGAGCGTCGAGTCCTTGCCGGCTTGCGACAGGCCCGACTTGCTGATGACGTCGATCATCAAATTCGACTTCGCGACGCCGCTGAACAGATCGTTCCACGCGCCGTCCACGAACGCCAGTTCACCGGCGCTGTTCGCGGTCCACGTCTGTCGATGCAGGTCCAGCCATTGGCCGTTGTCGTACCAATCGTTGCCGCGCGTCGGCACGACCGCGGCATCGGTGGTGAGATCCTCCAGCGTCATGAATCCCACCCATTCCGTGGGTCGCAGCCCGGCGTACACGCCGGCAACGCCCGCCAGGATCTCCGCCTGCGTCTTGAACGCCGTCTCGGGCGTCAGCGCATCGTGCGGCACTTCGGTCAGGCTGGTGCAGTTCTGGCCGACGAGCAGTAGCGCCGGTGCGAGCACATACCGGAGCCACGCGCGCCGCCCACCGACCGACCGTTTTAGAAGATTCATCATGGTTCAGAGTCCTCGTGGTGGCTGTCAGAACTGAACGCGAGCGCCGAGCGTGAACCGCCGGGACGGCGGATATACGAGGTAATCGATGCCGCGCGAGGCGAGACCCGACGCCACGTACACTTCGGGATCGTACCCCGTGTAGTTGGTGATCAGGAGCAAGTTGTCGCCCGAGACGTAGACGCGGGTCTGACGGCCGGCGGTGTACTGCGTCGGCACGAGGTAACCCACCGTCAGGTTCTGCAGGCGAGTAAATGTGCGGTCCTCGACCCAGCGCGAGGAGAACTTGGCCGGCTCGCCGATCGCATCCGGCATGCTGAGCGCCGACTTGAGGAAGTTGCGCCCTTGCGTGGCGTCGGACTTGGACGCGTAGACCAGCGCGGTGTTGTTGAACACCTTGCCGCCGTACTCGCCGCGCCACAGCCAGCTGGCGTCGAAGTTGTGCCAGTTGAGGTTATTGCGCAGGCCGACCGTGAAGTTCGGGTTGGCGCTCCCGAGCACCACCTTGTCTTCGTCCGACGGATTCGTCGTCTGCCCATTGGAGCAGTCCGGGCTGCCCGTCTTGCACGCGAAGACTTGCTGGCCCTGGGCGTTCACGAACAGGAACTTGGGACCGAAGAACGTGCCGATCGGCTCGCCGACCATGATGCGCTGCGAGTACTGGTTCGACTGGCCCTGACCGCTCACGCCGCCCGTATTGATGAACTTCACGCCACCGATGTTCGTGACCTTGTTTCGCTCGGCGGTGAAGGTCAATCCACCCGACAGCGTGGTCTTTCCGGATCGGTACAGCTGGCCATCCATCGACGCCTCGATGCCGCGATTCCTCAGGCTGCCGACGTTCTCGATTCGCGTGCTCACGACGGCCGGCTGCGGCACGGCGACGTCGAGCAGCAGATCCTTGGTGTCCTTCTGATAGAATTCCAGCGAGCCGGTGATCCGGTCGTTCAGGAATCCGTAGTCGATGCCGAGGTTGGTCTGGGCCGCCGTCTCCCACTTGAGATCCGGGTTGCCGACCTGCGCGGCGCGCAGACCGTTCACGATCGTGCCGCCAAACGGATAGGAGGCACCGGGATCTGCACGGAGCAGCAGTTGCGTTTGATACGGCTGAACCGCCTGGTTGCCCTGCTTCCCCCACCCAAGGCGAATGGACAGGTTCGACATGCTGGACGGCAGCATGTCGCGCATGAACGACTCTTCGCTCAGGCGCCACGATCCCGAGATCGCGGGGAAGACCTCCCACTGGTGCCCCGGCGCCAGCCGCGACGAACCGTCGCGGCGAAGGACGCCGGTGAGGTAGTACTTGTGCGCGTAGCCATAGTTGGCGCGCGAGAAGAACGACACCAGCTGGCTCTCATCGTGATACGAGATCGGCACCGGTGAGCTGGCCTGTGTGCCGGCACCCAGGTTGTCCACCCCGAATGCGTCGGTGATGAACCCTTGCATCTGCGCTTCGAAGCCCTGCACGTCGTTCTTCGTGTACTCGTAGCCCCCGACGATCTCGAATTCGTGATTCACGCCGAACCGCGGCGTGTACGTGAGCAGCTGCTGGAAGTTCGTGTTCTGCAGCGAACGCTCGGCCTGGCGCGCATAGCCGCCGTACGCCGCACCGACCGCGCTGCTGCGGGGTGCGAACGTCTGTCGGTCCGAGTTGGTATTGTCGGCACCGAGCGTCGTCTGCGCCGACAAATCGTCGAAGATCTGCACCGTCGCGTTGACGTTGCCAAGCACCCGCGTTTCGGGCGCGCGATCCATCAACTGCTCCGCCATCGCGACCGGATTGCGCACGTCCTGCGCACTCGGAACGCACGTCTGCACGTTCGGCGGGCAACCCATCTCGTAGTACGCGCCGTCCGCGCGTCTCACCGGGAACGTGGGATTGTAGATCACCATGTTGGTGAACAATCCGCCCAGGAACCCGCCCGTGTTCTCGCTCGGCGAGAAGGTGTTGTTCACGCGCGAGGCCATGATGTTGAGCCCCAGGCGAAGCTTCTGATTCCAGGCATAGTGCGCCGCGTTCAGGCGGCCCTGGTATCGCCGCAGTCCGTTCGCCTTCACCACGCCTTCTTCATCGAAGTAGTTCAGCGACGCGCGGTAATGCGTCTGCGTCGAACCGCCGGAGAACGCCAGGTTGTGGTTCGTGGCAAGCGCCGTCCGCGTCAACTCCTTCTCCCAATCGGTGTTCGCCGGGCCGAGCGCGTCCACGGCGCTCTGGCCGAGCTTCGCGACGTTGGCCTTTACGAACGCGCGATACTCGTCGCCGTTCAGTAGCCCGAGCGTCTTCGCCGGCGATGCTGCGCCGACGTACGTCTCGTACTCCATCTCGGACACGCCGCCCGCGCCGCGCTTGGTTTGAATGAGGATCACGCCATTGGCGCCGCGACTTCCATAGATGGCGGTCGCCGACGCGTCCTTCAGGATCGAGATCGACTCGATGTCGTCGGGATTGATCGAGTTGAGCGGATTGCGCGCCAGCGCCGGGTTGATGCTCCCGATCCCTGCCGCGCCGGCCACCGTCTGCTCGTTCTGCAGCGGCACACCGTCCACCACGTAGAGCGGATCGTTGCTCGCGCTGATCGACGTCCCGCCGCGAATCCGGATCTGCGACCCTGCGCCCGGTTCGCCGCTGTTCTGGATAATCTCTACGCCGCTCACGCGGCCCTGCACGAGTTGCGTGGCGTTCGTGATCACGCCTTTGTCCGCCTGCGCCGCGTCGAGGCTCGCCACCGATCCGGTGATCGCCTCACGACGCTGCGTGCCATAGCCGGTGACGACGACTTCCGTCAGCACCGTCGACTGCGGCGTGAGTTTGATGTCGGCGGTCGTCGATCCGCCCGCGGTCACATTCACGGTGACCGTTCGAGCCGCGTACCCGATTCGTCGCGCGCGGATCACGTGCGATCCCGCGGTCACGCCGCCCAGATCGAAGCTTCCGTCGGAGCGGGTCAACGTGCCCAGTTGCGTGCCCTCCACGAGCACGCTGACGTTGGGGAGTCCCTGACTGTTGGTCGAGTCGACCACACGACCGCGGACGCTGCCTGTGCCTTGTGCGCCGACGACCGAGGCGAAGCACATCGCCGCGGTGATCGCCGAAAAGACACTGCGGGCCAATGCCATAGGAGCCGTCCTCCGATGGGGGGAGCCGAGCAATGATTACTGCGTGAAAGCAGTAGGATGGAAGATTTTCTCGCCCCGTAATAACCGCCGCGGGGAAGTGCCGCAAGATGTAGCTTGCAGTGCGCCTGATCACTCAAACAACCCGCCTTACACCCGAGACGTCACAATGCGCCTCGTCGCCTTGCTCGTTTTGCTGCAGGTATCCGGTATCCAGTTTCTTGTTGGCTCCGCGCGTGCGCAGGCACGGCCACCACGCCGCGTCGCGCCCGTCCTCGCCTTCCCCGATCCCGCGCTCGACGATACCGCCGCGTACCAGGGCTACTCCACGAGGCTGTTCCGCGACGCCGCCGACAACACCGTCCAGATCTACATCGACAATCGGAGCGGCCGCGTCGTGCATCTCCTCGCGGACGGCGAGAACGAGAGCGTCGGCTTTACCGTGCGCGACGCGCGCGGTCGGCCAGCGAACGTGACGTGGAGCGGCAGCACCGCCACCGTGTCGGGGGTTTCACGTACGCGGACGTTCACCTACGACCTGCAAGCCGATGCATCGCGCGTCGCCATCGGCTGGTTCCTGCTCGGATCGATGCGGGTCGAGCGCGATTTTCAGTACGCCGGCCGCCACACGAAACCCTTCGCGGCGCCGCCATTCGTGCTCCCCGAGATGGAGCGCCTCGTCTCGGCGTTAACATTTCTTGACGAGCCGACGCGTCGGCAGCACCTTGGGTTCATCAACGCCGCGAGCGTGCAGGCGGTCCGCGCCCGCCTCGAACCGACCATCACCGCCGGTCCCAGCGGCACGGCGTGGGTCGCGAGGATCATACAGCCGTCGCTCGACGCGCGCGATACCCTGGCCGTCGTGCTGCGCGTCGATCCCGCGCGCGTCAGCGCCGCGCGGAGCGGGGACTCGATCACCTTTGCCGCGCGCAGCGGCAACACGGTGCCCTTCTCCGTCTCGATCTCCACCACGGGACGCGCCCTCACGCCGCTCACGCGTGACGAGATCTTCAACACCGCCTTCCTGCGCTTTCTCGCCGAGGCAGAGCGCGACAGCGCATCGACGCGCGCGCGATGGCTCGAGCGGCAGGTGCGCGGCGTGCAGCTCCTGTCGTCGCACGAAAAGCTGATGGCCGGCCTGCCCGCCTACGCGACCTACTTCGGCCGCGACATGCTCGTGTCCGCCCTCATGATGCGACCCATCTGGCGCCAGGAGATGTCGGCCTTCGTCATCGCGAGCGTCCTCCGAAAGCTCGGGCCGAATGGCGACGTCAGCCACGAGGAGGCGCTCGGTGGCCAGGCCGATCGCGAAGCCGCCGACGAGTACGCTCGATTGATCGACGCCTACCGGCGCGCGACGGCCGCCGGCGCGCGCCGGTCCGCCGATAGCCTGCTGGCGCGGAGCGCGATCGTGCTACGTGATCATCGGCGCGTGCGCGAGAACTATCACATGATCGACGACGAGTTCCAGCTGCCCGTCCTCGAGGCGCGGTGGCTTGCCGACTCGACCGTTGCACCGCAGCGGAAGCGGGCCTTCCTGCTCGACGCGAGCGACGGCGAGCCGCGCGTGCGGCGCGTGCTCCGCGAGCTGTCGCTCGTGTCGCGTTGGACGTCACCATACGTCTCGAGTCCCATCGCGACCAATCTCGTCTCCTTTGCGCAGCGCGACGATTCCACCTGGCAGTCGGCGAGTTGGCGTGACAGCGGCGAGGGCTACGCCGGCGGCCGCTTCGCAATGGATGTCAACGCGGTCTGGGCGCCGCACGCGCTCGCCGCGATCGAGACGATCTTCGCGGCGCTCCCGCGGGTCGGGATTTCGCTCGACTCACTCGCCCGAACGCTGCCCGAGCTTGCGCCGGGCACGCCATTGGGGAACTACGCGCGCAATCCCGGCGCGCTTCGCCACGCGGTCGCCGTGTGGAGCGCGGCGTCGCGCCATTTCGTCGTCGCATTGGGCCCCGTCGAGGTCCAGTCGCGCGTTCGAGCCCGCCTTGCCGCCCTCCCCGACAGCGAACGGCAGCACTGGGCCGACGTCATCGCAACGACGCACGCCGATCGCGACTCGATCATCTTTCTCGCACTCTCGCTCGATGCCCAAGGCAACCCGATCGCCGTGGCCAACACCGATGTCGCGACGCGGCTATTTCTCGCCGATGCCGCAACCGACACGGCCGTGGCTGCGCTGCTCCGCGACGTTCGGCTCTTCACCCGCTCTTATCCCGTGGGGCTGTTCATCGAGGGCGTCGGCCCGGTGGTCGCCAACGATGCCTACGCTCCGTCGTCGGTCTGGCCACAGTTCGAGCGCGACCAGTATCACGGGCCTCGTGTCGTGTGGGGGCGCGAGGTCAATCTGTTCCTGCTCGGGGTCGCGAATCACCTCGCGTCCGGTCGCACGGCTGCATCCGCCGCCGACCTGCGCGACGCGCTCAGCCGCATCAGATCCGCCGTCCAAGCCTCGGGCTTCCATAGCGAGTTGTGGAGCTACGCGGTCCACCCCGATCGCGTCGTGCCAATCCGATACGGCACCGGCTCCGACGTGCAGTTGTGGAGCACGACCGATTTGGCGGTGGAGTATGCGCTCGCGCGGCTGTCGCGTCGATGACGCGGCCAGTGCTCGTCGCAGTCGGTTCGGCGTGCCAGCTGCAGCTCGCGGTGCACTACCGTTTCTGAAGGCCCATGCGCTCGCGCAACCGCTCGACGCGAGGATCGGGACGCAGACCATCCAACACCGCGTCGAGCTGCTCGAGGTCGAGCTCCCGTTCGTCGAGAGTTCTCTCGAGCCATCGGAACGCGGCGTCGCGCTCGCCGAGGCCGGCGTACACGGCCGCCACCGCGAACGTGTTCGGGTCGCCGCCGCGCGAGTGTTCGCGGAGATCGGCGAGAATCCGCCGCGCTTCGTCCGTGCGCCCCGCCCTGGCAAGCATGTACCCGAAAAAGCCTCGGCCGGCCACGCCGGCGTTCGCCGAGTTCCGCGCCAGGACCGCGGCCGCCTCCTGCCATTTGCCCATGCGTGCATAGCATTGTGCGGCAATCGATCCGGCGCGAAGCAACGGCGGACGGAGATAGCGAAGCTTTCCGAGCTGAGCCAGCGACTCGTCACAGCGATCGTTGGCGAGCAGCGCGCGCGCGACTTCCGCGTTGGCGGTCGGTGAGAGCGGGTCCAGGCGCAAGGCCTCGTGCGCCTCGGCGAGTGCTTCGGCCGGGCGGTCCGTAAAGACGTAGAGCTGCGCCAGCCACTCGCGAAAGCGGGCGCTCGTAGGCTCGAGCGCCACCGCCCGCTTCATCTCCACCTCCGCCGACGCGAAGTCGTAGTTGTGCCTGTAGATGAAGCCCAACGAGGCGTGGGCATCGCCGTCCGCATCGTCGAGTGCCACAGCCTTGCGCGCGGCATCCTCGGCGACTGCGACCCGGTCGCGACGTGACATCGTCGTATCGTCGCCACCAAACGCGAGTCGGATTTGCATACGTGCGACGCCGCCGTATGCGGCCGCATAGCGCGGATCGAGCGCGATCGCCTGGCGGAAAAATTCCAGCCCAGCGCGCGCGCCGCTATCGCTGCGGGTTAGCACGGGATCGTTGCCGCGAACGTACAGCTCGTACGCAGCGATACTGGACGTCGGGCGGCGCTGGAGTCGACCGAGCGTGCTGCCGCCCAATCGTAAATTCAGCTCACGTGCCACGCCTCCCGCGACGTCACTCTCTACCGAAGAGACGTCACGCATCTCCCGATCGTAGGTTTCCGACCATCGCGTGGAGCCGTCTCGCGCGTCGACGAGACGCAGGTGAATGCGAAGCTGTGCGCCAACTCGTTGCGCACTGCCCTCGAGCACGTTCGACACACCAAGACTGTCGGCGATGCGCCGCACGCCCAGGTCGCTGTTCCTGAACGCGAATGCGGATGTGGGCGATATGACCCGAAGGCCTGGAACCTTCGTCAGTGCGCCA
>DATJIZ010000218.1:0-10400 GCA_035492735.1 Gemmatimonadaceae bacterium
CCATCTCGCGATCGACTTGAGCGTTCTCGCATCGGCTGATCGCGACGCCGCCGTCATCAACTGGACGCACGGCAACGGACTCGATCTCGACGGCAGCGGGAATCTCGTCGTCTCGTTTCGAAACCTGAGCGAGGTGACGAAGATCGACACGCGAACCGGCGCCGTCATCTGGCGGATGGGCGGTACCCAGAATCAGTTCACGTTCCCCGGAGGCGACGTGCCTCCGTTCGTAGGTCAGCACGGGCTCCGAGTCGCGGGGGCCGGTCAGCTGCTCCTGCTCGACAACCTGGGCGACCCGCTCGGCAGTCGCGCCGAACGGTACGAGCTCGACGAAGCTCGCCGGACGGCGCGCCTGATTGGCTCGTATGCCGCCGCGGCGGGAGTGATCGCCCAGATCGGCGGCAGCACACAACCGCTCTCGAACGGCCATACACTCGTGTCGTTCGGCAATGGCGGCGGGCTCGCCGAGTACGACTCGGCGGGAGTCGTCGTGTGGCAACTCGTTGGCAACCCCGGCTACGTCTTTCGCGCCGCGCGCATCCGTTCGTTGTACCAGCCCGGCGTCGGTGATCCGCGGTGACCTCGCGCCACTCCAACGCTGACACCCGGCGCGACGACGGACCGCTCCCTCAGAACGCTGCCCGCATCCGATGGCCGAGCACACGCATCAGCCACGACCGCATCGGCACGAGCTGCGTGAGCTGCTGCTCCGTGTCGATCCACGTGCTGCGCGCCATCAAGTAGAAGAGGTCGACCAGCCCCGCCGAGCCTTGTACGCCGGAGACGATCAACGAGGCCTCGCCGTCCGACGCGAGCCCGCGCGGATCCTCGTTCTGAGTGCCGAGGCTGAAGTAGAAGCTCACGCGTCGTCGCTCGCTCTCGGGGAGCGATTGCTCGTAGCTCCGGATCAGCGCGTCCGTGCGCCGCGTCGCGGTCGTGTCCACGTCGGGCTTGGTCGCGCGGAGCTGATCGGCGAACTTCGACGCCTCGTCCGACTGCGCATCGATGGATTGCGCGAGCACCGCATCCCAGCCCGATTGCCGAACGAGCGCCGCGATCGCGCCCGGGCGGGCGATGAGCTGTGACTTCTGGTGCAGCTGCGGCGCCCGCGGTCGTTCGTCGTGCGCCAGCTCGGTTCCGTCGTGGCCGTTTGCGGCGTTCGCCGCAGCGCGATTGAGCACGGCGAGCGTGCGGGCGTCGAACGGAATCACATCGCGAATCCACGGCGCGCGCTCGAGTCCCTCTCGCACCTCGCGCGCCCGGCCCGCCGCATCGTCGTCCCACGCGCGCGCATTGAAGATGCCGACGCGGAAGTCGCCGCCAGCCGATCGAATCGTGCCGCCGAGTGACCGGCGCAGCTCGAGGAATCGCGTGAAGACGTCGTGCTCCAGGGCGAGCAGCGGCGGTTCGGGGCTGGGCGCATTCGCCGAAGACGGAGCGATCACGTAGACGTGACACCCTCTTGCCGCGGCGCCGACCAGCATGCCTGCCCAGGTGTTGCTGAGCCAGATCGGATCGGGCACGATGATCACGCTCCCCGGCGGCGCCAGGTTGTACAACATCGCGCGCGCTACGGACGACTGCTTGGCACCAAACCCCACCCGATTGTGGACCTGAAGGGCGCGGCCGACGTAATCACCTTCGTTCATCAGGTGCTCCATCGCCGTGGCGCTCCCCGCTTCCACCGCCCGCAACGGCGGTGGAATGTCCTGCTCGGAAAAGCCGTTGCGGAGCATCGTCTCCCGCGCGGCTCGGCGCACCTCGAGCGTGGCGGGCCCGCGCAGCCGGTAGCCGCGATCCTCCCATGTCGCGCTCGCATAATGCTCGCCGATGCCGACGCCCATGATCAGCTCCTCGCCGCGATACGGATCCGCCTCCGTCAAGTCATAGAACACGATCTTGCGATGATCGCGCATGATGTTGTCGGGGATGAACGGGATCCCCGGCACGATATGGCTGCTCCGGAATGAGAAGTCCCTCGGTTCGACGATGTTGACGTTCACCCTGACGATGCGACCGAGCCACCGATCGGCGTCGCCGCTCGCGGCGGCGTCGCGCTGCAGGCGCTTGGACGCGGCGACCGCGGCGCGAAGCTCACGCTGCCGCTCGAGCAGATGCGCCACCCGTCCGCCGCTGTCCTCGGGAAGCCGCATCGACGTGTGCAGCGGGTCCTCGAGAATGTCCATCCAGATTCGATTGTGGTTGACCTCGTACCAGTATTCGTCCTGCAGGACGATGTACGTCGGGAAGACGCCGGTGCTGTCGTAGCGCTTCGCTGCCGCCGTGAGCGCCGGCAAATAGGCGTCGGCCACCATGCTGTAGCCGACGTTGTCGACGGAGCCCGACGGACGGATGGCGGTGAAGTCGTGCGTCCACAGCACGTGATAGCTCCGCGCGGCCAGGATCGACCGCGCGATCTCGAGCGGCAGGTCGGTGCTCCGCAGGTACGAGAGCGCATTCCGATCGGTGAACGGGTGGCCGACGGCTCGCGCGATCAACGAATCCACCTCCGACTGTTCGTCGAACTGGTCCGCGGTGAGCGCCAGGTCCAGCGGCAGCCACTCGAACCGCGAATCATCAGCCTCCGCCAACAACGTCTGGTGTACGCGGTCGACCGCGTTCAGCCACAGTTCGAACGCCCCGAGCGCCGCGTCGCGGGCCGGCTTGGCGAGTCGAAGCGTGTCGCTCAGCCAGCGCCCCATCGCCACCATGGCGGCGCCTGTCAGCGGATGAAGATCCGTCGGCTTCGACCGCGCGCGACCGAACAACGAATCGATCGGCAACAACACGCTGCCCAGGAGTACCTCGCGCCCGTGTGCGGCGACCGTAGAGGCCAGCGCGGTATCGCCAAGCACGGCCACGAAGACGCGCCGGATCGCCCCATCGTACGCGGCAGCCGCTCTCGCGTAGCCGCCGGCATATCCCTCTATCGCATGCTCGGCTCGAGACGAGTACGCGTTCGAGAAGGCGCCGAGCGCGTCGGCCGCGTCGCTGAGCCGTTGCGCGTCGGCCGCTGCACTCGTGGGAACGGCAACCCGCGGCACCCCGTGCACGGCGGGCAATGTCACGTGCGTCCGCCGGGCCCGGGTACGGCCCGCGAGCGGCTCGAACACTGGTATCGAGAGACCGATCGCCACTCTTTGCGAGCGCGCGGGCAGCCAGTCGACGCGCACCATCGTGCCCCGGCCGAACAGCCCGCCACGCCGAATGGCCGTCTCGAAGCTCACGAACGGCGAGCCCTCGTTCAGCCAGACATTCCAGTCGAGGCCCGCCGAGAGGCCGAACAGCTTGCTCTGCGCGAGCAATCGAGCGCCCGCGGCGCGGCCGCCGAACGCCGCGTAGCCCTCCGCCGTTGCGCCGACCACCCCGAGCACGGGATTCATGAACGCGTGGTGAACTCCGTAGCTGAGCCACGCCGCTCCACGATCGGAGTCGCCAGATACGGGTAGCACAGCGGCCAGGTGCTGCGGCCAGCGCGACGGCTGTCCAATCGAGAACACCGGCTGCGGGGGCCCGGCCGGCGCCGGAGGCCCCACCGACTGCGCAGCGGTAGGCCGGCTGAGAAGCCAGGCGAGCCCGGCGAGCGTAAAGAGAGTCTTGCGACCCGCACGGCTCCCGGCCATGCGCCGTGCCGTGTCACCTTCCGAGCGCTTGGCCACGGGAGTTGTTAGGATTTCCCGAAGCACGCCCGCAATAGAGCAAGAGGCGTGCTGAACCATCACTCGTTCGGACGGAGAACGGCATGGCAAGCAAAGGCACGATCGCGATTCTGACCGGCGGCGGCGACGTTCCCGGCCTCAATCCGGCTATTCGCGCGATCACCATTCGCGCGCTGCGTGAGGGATACCGCGTGGTTGGCGTGCGTCGCGGCTGGGCGGGGCTCGTCGATTACGTGCGCGACAAGGACGCCGACAACAGCGAGAACGTGCAGGAGCTTTCCGAAGCGATCGTCAATCGCGCCGGACGCACTGGCGGCACGTTCCTGCATACCTCGCGCACGCGTCCGAGCCATCTGCCGCGAGAACGAGTGCCGCGCCACCTCTCCGGCTACGACGATACGCTCAACGATGTGACCAAGGACGTGCTCGCGAATCTCGAGCACATCGGCGTCGACGTACTGATTCCGATTGGCGGCGACGATACGCTGAGCTACGGCAAGCGCCTGCACGACGAGGGCGTGCACGTCGTCGCCATCCCCAAGACGATGGACAACGACGTCTACGGCACGGACTACTGCATCGGCTTCAGCACGTGCGTCACGCGGACCATCGAGCTGACGCATCGCCTGCGCACTTCGGCGGGCTCGCACGAGCGGTTTCTCGTGATCGAGGTCTTCGGTCGCTACGCCGGCTTCACCGCTCTGCTACCGACCATGGCCGGCGCGGCGGACCGCTGCGTGATCCCCGAGTATCCGGTCGACGTCGAGCAGCTCGCCGAACTGCTCGTCTACGACCGCAATCGCAATCCCAGTCGATACTCCGTGCTGCTCGTTTCCGAGGGCGCGCGCATCATGTCGCACGAGGGGATGAGCTTCGAAAGCGACGAGACGGACATGTTCGGGCACCGCAAGCTGGGCGGCATCGGCGACAAGATCGCGGCGGCGCTCAAGGAGTATTCGCCCCGCCACAACAACGGGCGGCGCATCGACGTCGTGAATCAACGCATGGGCTATCTCGTGCGCTCGGGCGACCCCGACGCGCTCGACTCGATCGTGCCGATGGCCTTCGGCAATCTCGCGCTCGACCACATTCTCAAAAAGGACTACGGCCGGCTCGTAAGCATCCACCGCGGCTTTTACGACAGCGTTCCGATCACGAGCGTGACGTCGGACAAGAAAGTCGTCGACGTCTCGAAGTACTACAACACGGATCGCCTGCGGCCGATCTACGAGTTCGACGGCGCGCCGCTGTTCATCATGACCAGCGACTGAGCGCGCGCCGCTTCGAGCGGAGTGATCACTCCGCTCGAAGCGCCTCCACGGGATCGACGCGCGCTGCTCGGCGAGCCGGCGCCATGCTCGCCAGTGCCGCCACCGCGAGCAGAAACGCCGGAGCGGCCACGAAGGTGAGTGGATCGGTGGGCCGCACCCCATACAGCAGCGACGCGAGCAATCGCGTCGTGGCGAGCGCCGCGACGATGCCGGCGATGGCGCCAACGCCGGCGAGCCGCAGCGAGTGTCCCACGACCATACCGGTGACCTGCGCGGCTCGCGCCCCGAGCGCCATGCGCAGACCAATCTCCGACCGGCGCTGTGCGACGAGATAGGCGATCACGCCGTACGTGCCGACGGCGCTCAAGGCGAGCGCGATCAACGCCGCGATGCCGAGCAGCGCGAGAATGAACGAGACGCGAGCAAGCGAGTGCGCCACGACGGATCTCATCGTGCGGACGTCGTCGACCGACACGAGAGGATCGAGCTCGGCGACCGCTCGACGGATGGCGGCGATCACGCTCGTCGGATCGTCGAGCGATGTCCGCACGACGAGCTCCAGGTCGTTCGGTGGGTTCCAGAGCCACGCGTCCTTCATCGGAATGATCGGAAAGAAGACGGCCTCCACCGGCGGTTTCTCCAATCCGTCGCCGCGGAGGTCGCCCGACACGCCGACCACACGGTAGAATGGTGGCCGCGATCCGTTGCCTTTGATGCCACGGCCGATTGGATTCTCGCCTGGCCAGAATCGCTCGGCGAGTGCACGCGTGACGACCACCGCGCCCGTACCAGCTTCGGCATCGTGCCAGTCCGGCAAACGTCCGCGCACCGGAATGCCAAGCGCACTGAAGTAGCCGGGCTCCACCTCGGCTACCTTGACGCACGGGGGCTCCTCGCCCGGAGCGAGCGGACGGTCCTCGACCCACACCACGCTGCAGAACCCCGGGCTGGCGAGTGGAATGAATTCGTCCGCGCCGCCGACACTCTGCACGCCGGGCAGCGCGGCGATGCGTTCCTGCAACGCGCGATGAAACGCCGCGACCGGCTGCCACCCCTGATAGCGGGTCCACGGCAGGTGCACGTGCATTGCGATCGCGCGCTGTGGGTCGAAGCCGGGCTTGACCTGCCGGAGCTGTCCGACTGTCCGCAGCATGAGCCCGGCGGCGGCGAGCAGCACGAGGGCCAACGTCATTTGCGCCACGACCAAGGCGTCGCGCACGACGCGACGGGTGCGCGACGCTGTGAGCCCCCGGCCGCCCTCGCGCAGCGTCGCGATGTCCACCCCGCCAACGGTCGTCAGCGGCGCCAAGCCGAACGCCACACCCAATACGATGGAAAGCCCGGCAGTGACCGCGGCGGTTGGCCATCCAAACGCGACGCTCGCCACTCGCGGGATGCTCGCGGGCGCGAGGGCCACGAACACGTGCAACCCAGCCCATGCGAGCACGAGGGCCGCCGCGCCGGCACTCGTCGTAAGCAACAGAGCTTCGGCCAGATAGTGTACGGCGAGATGACTCCGCCCGGCGCCGAGCGCGCTGCGGACCGCGGCCTCTCGACGCCGCGCCTCGAGCCGGACGAGAAACAGGTTCGTGACGTTGGCCGCCGCTATGAGCAGCACGAGGCCGACCGCGGCGAACACGACCCAGAGCACGCGCGCCGTCGAGCCGAGCACCTGCTCCTTGAGCGGAGTCACCGCCATGCCAAAGTGGTACTGCTGCATGAACGCCGCCGAGTAGGCCGACGGCGCAATCTCCGGCAAGCGGTTCGTCAGCGCCGCCAGCTCGCGCTGCGCGTCAGCGATGGTGGCTCCGGGTTCGAGCCGCGCGAGCATGGAGTACGGATGCGTGTTGACCGGACGCGCGGCGGGATCGAGCTGCAGCGGGACCCAGAGTTCGACGGCGAGACCGGCGAGATCCGCCTGCGACGCGAACGCGCTAGGCATCGGCAGGTCGGCGCCCCGCGCCGCGACGCCTATGACGAGGCGCGGAACACCCTCGACATCGATCGTCCGACCGACGATGGACGGGTTACCACCGAAGCTGCGCTGCCAATAGCCGTAGCCAAGCACGACGACGGCCGGCCCGTTCGGAACATCGTCGGCCGCGTCGAGCAGCCGACCTGCCGCCGCTCGAGCGCCGAGCACGTCGAACAGCGATGCCGTGACGGCTCCCGCCTGCACGCGTTCTGCGCCGCCGGGCGAGCGAACGGCGAGCGTCGTCGTCAGATAGATGCCACTCGCCGCGAGCGAGTGCGCTTCGCGACGAAAATAGAAGTAGCCAGCTGGCGAGACGCCCCAGGGCTTGTCCGACGTGACGGCTTTGCCCGACACCGGGTGCATGATCGACACCAGACGATCGGGCTCCGGATACGGGAGCGGCCGGAGAACGACCGCATCGAGCACCGCGAAGATCGCCGCCGTCGCGCCGAGCCCCAGTGCGAGCGTGGCAAGCGCGACCAGCGAGAACGCCGGCGTGCGCGCGAGCGCGCGCGCGCCTTGCCGCAGCTCGCGGCGGCTCGCATCCAGGACGTCCATTCGCCGTCTCCGATGGTGAGTCTCGATGTCGATGTCGCGCGCCTGGCGACGGTATTCGGCGTAGTCGCCAAACCGCCGGCGCGCTTCCGATTCGGCGGCGTCCCGGCTCCAGCCCCGCGACACCAGCTCGTCAATTCGTCCGTCGATGTGAAAGCGGAGCTCGTCGTCGACCTCGCGCGCAACGCGTTCGTCCGACGGCGGCAGCCGAAAGACGCGCCGAAGTCCGGCCCAGCCGAATGCCGCCCGCTTCACCGGGCCGGTTCCGGCTCGAGCACGCGCGACACCGCGCGCGTGTAGCGCTCCCACCGTGATAGCTCCGCTGCCAGGTGCCGGCGTCCGGGAGCCGTGAGCTGGTAGAACCGCGCGCGTCGTCCGGCATCGGTGTAGCCCCAGACACTCTCGAGCCAGCCCTTTTGCTCGAGGCGGTGCAGCGCCGGGTAGAGCGCGCCGTCTTCGATCTGCAGCTCGCCGCGCGTGCGGTCTTCGATCCAGCGCAGCGCGGCGAGTCCGTGCATCGGGCCCCACGAGAGGGCACGCAGCACGAGGAGATCGAGTGTTCCGCGGACGACGTCGAGCTCGGATGCAGGCATGGCGCGGGAGTAGTCTAAGATTCTTAGTACAGCGGCGCAACCATCGCGTCGGCGCGCTACATTTGCGCCATGCAGCTGCAAACCGTGTTTGGCTCCGCCGCCTCACTCATCGGCGCCGGCGGAATCATCGCCTGGCGGTTCCATGAAACCCGGCGCGCGGTCACGCGGAACGGCATCATCCTGCCCCCGCTCGCCATGAGCACCGGCTTCATGATGTTCGCCGCTCCGCAAATGCGGATCCCGCTCTGGTGGGGCGCCGCGGCATTTCTGGTCGGCGCGCTGGTCTTCGCCGTTCCGCTCGACCGTACCTCGCGCCTCGAGCGCGAAGGTGACGCCGTCGTGATGCGCCGCTCGCCGGCGTTCCTGGTCATCCTGCTCGTGCTGCTCGCCGTCCGATTCGCGCTGCGCAGCTACATCGACCGGTTCATCTCGCCACTGCAGACCGGCGCCGTCTTTTTCGTGCTGGCGTTCGGGATGATCCTCCGCTGGCGGCTCGGCATGTTCGTCGAGTACCGCCGACTCACCGGCGAGAGCGCCGTCTAGCGTCTACCCGTCAGCGGGCCGCATTCTCGCCCGACCGACCACGATCGTCACGTTGTCCGAGCCGCCGCGCTCGAGCGTCAGGTCGAGCAGGTCGCGACAGAGCTGCTCGGACGTCCGCATCGTCGCGATGCGCTGCTCGATCTCTTCGTTCGACACGTGCTTCGTCAGGCCATCGCTGCAGAGCAGCACGAGAGGCGCCGGACCGCGGATGTCCATCCTGCTCACGACCGGCGTCGCCGCCGATCCGCCGATCGCACTCGACAGCACGTGGTTGTACGGCGAGGCCGCGATCCGCTCCGCGGGGAGCAATCCCTGGTCGACGAGGTCCTGCGCCAGGGTCTGGTCGCGCGTCACTTGCCGGAGCTCGCGATCGACGCAGCAGTACGCCCGGCTGTCGCCGACCTGCACGACGTAGAGCCACGGCCACACGACGATGCCGAGCGTGAGCGTCGTCGCCATGCGCTGGTTTCCGCGCGCCGCGGCCTCCACGGACACCTTTTCGTGCGCCGACAATGCGGCGGCCCGCAAGGCAGCCAGGAATTCCTCGTCGTTAGCCTGCCCCGCCGCGTGGTAGCACCGGAGCGTCGAGGCCACGTACATCATCACCGCTTCCGTGGCGAGGCGGCTCGCCTCGTCGCCGGCCGCATGCCCGCCGACGCCGTCGGCGACGAGCATCAGCGTTGCCAGGCGCTGGCCGCGCATCGGCAGTTGTTCAGTCTCCGGCAGACTGGTCCCGCGGATCACGACCTGCGGGTGGATCGTGCAAACCAGAAAATGATCCTGGTTCTCCGCGCGGACCTTTCCAGGATGCGTCAGCCCGAATAGATCGAGATCGTTGTCGTGCGGCTTGGCGTCGTATTCGCCCGTTGCCGGCGCCTCGACCGTTTGGGCGAGCGAGGAAGGACGGGCCGAGCGTGTCGTCGAAAACAGCTGAGGCAGCCTAATGAGACCTTCCCGCGACGGTTCCCTTGAGCCTGCACCGGTCGGGAGCCGAGGCGCAAGGGGGCGGGCTAAAACCCGCGGCTGCCAATCGATCACAAAGCTGCCGCGCGGCGCCGCGCGGTCGGCGATGGCCAGACCGGTGCGTGTCGCAGCCCGCGATACGTCACGCGACACGGCAATCGCCACGCGTCATGCCTGCCCGAGACAGTCGCTGTCAGGACCTTATGCGAAGGCGATGGCCCTGGGTAGAGTTGATCATTGAACTCGAACCCGGACCGAGCCAGAAGATGCGTTCGCCTCTCGTCGTCCTCGCCGTTCTCGTCGTCACGGTCGTTGCTCTCCCCGCCGCCGCTCAGCAACAAGGAAACGCCAACCTCGAGCGCATCGCCAACGACGTCTACACCCGGTCGCACGATTACGACCTCGTGCACCAGCGCATCAGTGTCGGCGACTTCAATTGGGATTCGCTCTCATTCGCCGGGCGCGTCGCCACGACGCTCGTCGCTCGTCGCCCGGCGATGGATTCCGTCGTTCTCGATGCGGGAGCCAGGCTCGACGTCCGATCGGTGAGCGGCGCGACAGGTGGAACCCTGCGCACGGGCAGACACGGCGACACGCTGGTCGTGCACCTCGCAAAGCCGGCGGCGTTCGGCGACACCGTCCGGTTCACGATCGACTACGCCGGTCGAATCGACAACGGCCGCGGCCTCACCTTCATCGACCAGCGCCCGCACACGCCACGTCAGCTGTGGAGCCAGGGTGAGGACATGAACAACCACTTCTGGTTCCCGACGTACGACTTTCCGAATGACAAGTCCAGTTGGGAGCTCGACGCGACCGTGCCCGCGGGCTACACCGCCGT
>DATJIZ010000219.1:0-18503 GCA_035492735.1 Gemmatimonadaceae bacterium
TCGACTCGCTGGGTCTGTGGTGGAGCCTCGATCAGGCCAGTGACCAGTGGCAGATGGTAGTCGATTGGTCGTGGATTCCGTCGTGGGGCATTCGCTTCACCATGGGTGTCGACGGCATTGCGGTGATGATGGTGCTGCTCACGACCTTCATCATGCTGTTGTCCGTCGGAGGAAGCTGGACGAGCATTCGGGCGCGCACGCACAGCTATTACGCGTTGCTGCTCGTGCTGACGACCGGCATGCTCGGCGTGTTCCTCTCGCTCGATCTCTTCCTGTTCTACGTGATGTGGGAAGTGATGCTCGTGCCGATGTACTTCATCGTCGGCATCTGGGGCGGCGACCGCCGCATCTACGCGAGCATCAAGTTCTTCATCTACACGCTGGTCGGCTCGATGCTCATGCTCGCGGCCATCGTGTACCTCGGGCTGGCGGCGCGCAATCCGGCGACGGGCATTCCGAGCTTCAACTACGACTACGTGATCGCGAATGCGGCCATTCCGCACTCCGCGGCCGTGTGGCTCTTCGGTGCTTTCTTCCTCGCGTTTGCGGTGAAGGTGCCGATGTTCCCGTTCCACACGTGGCTGCCCGACGCCCACGTCGAGGCGCCCACGGCAGGCTCGGTCGTGCTCGCGAGCATCATGCTGAAGCTCGGCACGTTCGGCTTCCTCCGTCTGGCGGTGCCGTTGTTTCCGACGGCAGCGATGAGTCCGGGAATTCGCTCGGCGATTCTGTGGCTCGCGGTGATCGGCATCGTGTACGGCGCGCTCGTGTCACTCGTGCAACCGGACTTCAAGAAGCTGGTGGCATACTCCTCGGTGAGCCACTTGGGCTTTGTGATGTTGGGCATCTTCGCGCTGACCGTGCAGAGCGTGCAGGGCGCGCTCATGGTCATGATCAACCACGGCATCTCGACCGGCGCGCTGTTCTTCCTGATCGGCATGATCTACGAGCGCCGGCACACGCGGTTGATCGAGGCATACGGCGGGATCGCCCGCGTCGTGCCGATGTTCGCGGCGATCCTGACCATCGTCACCTTCAGCAGCATCGGCGTGCCCGGCACCAACGGCTTCGTCGGCGAATTCCTGGTGCTGATCGGATCCTTCCGGACCGAGCCGGTGCTGGCGTTGATCGCGACCACCGCGGTGATCATCTCCGCCGCCTACCTGTTGTGGGCGATCCAGCGAATTCTCTTCAATCCGCTCGACAAGCCCGAGAACGCGCACATTCCGGATCTCAACCGGCGTGAGCTCGCCGTGCTGCTGCCGCTGGTGGCGGCGATCGTGTGGCTGGGTGTGTATCCGGCGCCGGTGCTGAACCGCATGCAAAGCGCGGCGCAGCGATTCGTGACGACGGTGGACGCCAGACGCACGCTGCTGCGGCAGGACGTCGCGGAGGGCAGGCCGTGATCACCACGCTCGATCTCGCCGTCCCCGCGCAGCTCTCGCTCGCGCTGGTACCGGACCTCGTGTTGATGGCGGGCGCGATGTTCCTGCTGCTCTGGGCCGCGTGGCGGCCGGACAGCGATGCCCATCAACGGAGCGTCGGCATCGCGAGCATCGTGCTCGCGGGCATCGTGCTCGTGCTCTCGCTGGCGTGGGCCGGGCGCTATACCGCCACCGGCGGACCCATCGCGCTCGACAGCTTTCGATGGTTCGCCGACGCGGTAATCCTGCTCGGCACAGTCTTCACGATCGCGCTTGGCATGGACGACAACATGCGCTCCGGGATCACGGCGGCCGAGTCGCACGTGCTCGTGCTGCTCGCGTCGTCGGGCATGATGCTGCTCGCCGGCGCGCGAGACCTCATCGTCGTCTTCCTCGGCATCGAGCTGATGTCGGTGGCCGTGTACGCGCTGGCTGGAATGAATCGGCGCAGCGAGCGCTCGGCCGAGGGTGCGCTCAAATACTTCCTGCTCGGCGCGTTCTCGACGGCGTTCCTGCTCTATGGCATCGCACTGGTCTACGGTGCGACCGGCAGCACCAACCTCGCCACGATCGCCGGACGGACCACGGCGTTCGGGCTGGCGCAAAGCCCGCTGCTCGTGACCGGCATCGCGATGATGCTGATCGGATTCGGGTTCAAGGTCGCCTCCGTGCCGTTCCACATGTGGGCGCCCGACGTCTACGATGGGGCACCGTCGGCCATCACGGCGTACATGGCGGCCACGGTCAAGGCCGCGGCGTTCGCGGCATTCGTCCGCGTCTGGCTCGAGGCATTTCCGTTCAGCGGCAACATCTGGCATCCGGCGCTGAGCGGCCTCGCGATCGCGACGATGATCGTCGGCAACGCCATCGGTCTCGTGCAGCGAAACCTCAAGCGCATGCTCGCCTACTCGAGCATCGGTCACGCCGGCTACCTGCTCGTCGCGATCGCCGCGGGAACGGTGCAGGGGTCGTCGGCGATGCTGTTCTACCTGTTCATCTACACGCTCGCCACGTTCGGCGCGTTCGCCGTGGTGGTGACGTTGACCCACGAACGGCAGAATGCGGTGATGCTCGACGAGCTCGCCGGGTTGTGGAGCGTGCGGCCCTGGCTCGCACTTTCGATGGCGATTCTCATGCTGGCCCTGATGGGATTCCCGGTGTTCGGCGGCGCCGGTTTCCTCGCGAAGTGGTACGTGCTGCAGGCCGCGCTGCAGGCACCGGTCAAGCAGACCACGCTCGCCGTGGTCCTGGTGCTCACGACCGTGATCTCGGCGGGATATTACCTGTACGTCGTCATGCTCATGTTCATGCGGCCGCGTGGCGACGGCGTGCCGACGCCGGAGCACGCTGGCGGGCTCACGCGGATGGTGCTCGCCGTGACCGTGGTGCTCGTGCTGATCCTCGGCATCATGCCCGAAGCCGCGCTCGAGCTCACGCGCTCGGGTAAACCGCAACTCGACGCGGCGTTGAGCACGAATACGGCGCCGCCGACGTCACCGCCCCGCCTCGATGCCGGCGGTGGAGGCGGGCGCGCATCGGCCGCGGTCCGAATCGCGAACGGCAACGGGACCGCTCGCTGACTCGATGGGGCCGCGCGGCGGCCCCGTTCCTTTTCAGAGGTTCTGATGGCGATCGCAGCAGGAATCTTTCGACAGTACGACATCCGCGGCATCGTCGACGCGGATCTCACGACCGAGGCCGCGCACGCGATCGGGCAAGCGTACGCCGCCAATCTCGCCGAGCGTGGATTGAGCGGCGCAATCGCCGTGGGCCGTGACAATCGGCCGAGTGGTCCGAAGCTGCGCGACGCGCTGGTCGAGGGGCTGACGAGCGCGGGCGTCGACGTCATCGACATCGGCGTCGTGCCCACACCGCTCAACTACTGGGCGCTCCACCAGCTGCCGGTGATCGGCGGCATCCAGATCACCGGCTCGCACAACCCACCCGAATACAACGGGTTCAAGCTGTCACTGGAGAAGGGCTCGTTGCATGGCGACGAGATCCAGCACTTGTATCAGCTGACGCAGCATCCGGCTGCGCCGGCCGCGAAGCGCGGCAGCGTTCGCGACGAGGCGATCATCGATCGCTACATCGACGACATCGTCCAGCGTATCGGAAAGCTCTCGCGGCGGATTCGTGCCGTGTACGACTGCGGCAATGGGGCCGGGTCGCTGGTCGCGTCCACGCTGTTCTCTCGGCTCGGACTCGAAGGGCGTGGGCTCTTCTGCGAGAGCGACGGAACCTTTCCGAACCATCACCCGGATCCCACGGTCCCGGAGAATCTCGAGGACCTGATCCAGGCTGTGCGCGCCGACGGCGCCGAAATCGGCATCGCGTTCGACGGCGACGCCGATCGCATCGGCGTCGTGGACGGTGAGGGCCGGATCATCTGGGGCGATCGCATTCTGATTTTGTACGCGCGCGACGTGCTCGAGCGCACCGGGCGCGGCCAGCCGATCATCTTCGACGTCAAATGCTCGCAGGCCCTGCCGATGGCGGTCGAGAACGCCGGCGGCGTTCCCGTGATGTGGAAGACCGGCCACTCGCTCATCAAGGAGAAGATGCGCGAGATGCACGCGCCGATCGCCGGCGAGATGTCGGGCCACATGTTCTTCAGCGAAGGCTTCTACGGCCACGACGACGCATTGTACGGAGCCGCGCGACTCCTGCGCATCCTCGCCGACTCCGGCCGCACGGTCGCCCAGCTCCTCGCCGACGTGCCGGATTTCACCTCCACGCCGGAACTGCGGATCGAGGTGCCCGAAAAGATCAAGTTCAGTCTCGTCGAGCGAGCGGTTCAGCATTTTCGAAAGCATCACGACGTCATCGACGTCGACGGCGTGCGCGTGTTGTTCGGCGACGGCTGGGGCCTGATTCGCGCGTCGAACACGCAACCGGTGATCGTGGCACGCTACGAGGCAGCCAATCCGCAGCGGCTGGCCGAGATTCGCGGCGAGATGGAAGGCTGGCTGCGCGAGCAGGGCGTGCGAGTGTGACATGACGAAGCGGCGGTGGCTCATGCTCGCGCTCGCGGCCGCCGCGGTCCTGCTGCTCGCGGGCCGGGCGGTTGCCGGCGCGTACGTGGACTTCCTCTGGTACGAATCCGTCGGCGCGGGTGCGCTGTGGCGTACTCGGGCCGAGGCGATGGTGATGCTGGAGCTCGGATCGGCGCTCGTCGCGGCCGTTTTCGCGTTCTGTAATCTCTACGCCGTTCGCCAGTCGGTCATTCAACTGGTACTCCCTCGCCGTCTGGCGAACCTCGAGATCGGGGAAGAGGTACCGGGACGGTACCTGATCGGCGCGGCGGTCACACTCTCCATCGTTCTCGCCGCGCTGCTCGCATTCCCGTCCGGCGACTGGATGAGCTTCGTGCTCGCGCGCTGGGGCCGCGCGTTCGCCGAAACCGATCCGTACTTCGCTTACGATCTTGGCTTCTTCGTCTACTGGCTGCCGTTCGAGACGGCGCTCTGGAGCTGGGCGTTCATCCTCGTGATCGTCGTCGGGATCGCCGTCGTGCTGCTGTACGCGCTCACGCCCAGCCTCCGATGGCGTGGTGGCTCGCTCCACGTGTCCTCGTACGTGCGCCGCCACCTCACGGTGCTCGCCGGTCTCGTGCTGCTGATGACTGCGTGGAGCTTTCGACTCGACATGTACTCGCTGCTCAGCAGCGGCAGCGGACCCGATGGTCTGTTCGGATACGTCGACCACCGGGTGGCGGTTCCCGGAGATCTGCTGCTGTCGCTCGCCGCACTCGGCGCCGCGCTCATCGTCATTTGGGCCGGCTTCGTCGGGCAGTTCCGTCTTGCCGGCATCTCGGTGTTGACGACCCTCGCCGTGGCAATCCTGGTTCGTGAAGTCGCGCCGCTGGTCGCCGAGCATTCCGGAACCGACGCCGAGCGAACGTTGCGCGAGCGCGCGTACACGGGGACGCGCGCCAGCTATACGCGTCGCGCCTACGCCGTCGACGCGGTCACGCGCGGCGACTCGTCGATCGCATTTCCGAGCCTCGCTGCCGCTCGGCCGTGGATCCCCGTGTGGGATCAGGCCACGCTCAGCCGCGCCGTGGACGTCGGGCGCGTCGGTGACGACCAGCCGATTCCGATGAGCTGGATCGCAACGCCGGGCGGCATGATCACCGAGATCGTCGGCGCTCCGCCGGCCGGCGCCTCCAGCCGCGCGCCGTGGACCGTGGCGCGAATCCGCGCCGCCGACGCCGACGATCGCGGCGCCCCCATCCGCGTATTCGGACCGGACTCGCCGGCGGGTGAGGACATGCCGCTCGACGCACCGCTCGTATATCCAGGTGCGTCGGCGTTCACCATCGTTCCCGACTCGCTCAACCACACCACGGGAACACCGCTCGAGTCGTTCTTCGTGCGACTCGCCGCCGCGTGGTCCATGCAGAACTTCCACATTCTCGCGCAGGACCTTCCGCAGCCGAGCCCCGCGCTGGTCTCGCATCGCGACGTCCACGAGCGTGTCGCGCGGTACGCGCCGTTCTTCGAGCAGGGCCGCCGCGTCCAACCGTTGCGCCTCGGGGACACGCTGTACTGGGCCGTCGATCTGTACTCCGCGTCCGACACATATCCGCTGAGCTTGCACGTGCTCGCAGCAGGGCAGGAGCGCAGCTATTTCCACCATGCGGCCGTTGCGATCGTGCAGGCGTCGACCGGCGAGACGGTCGTCGTGGCCGACTCCGTGCTCGATCCCGTGGCCGCGACCTGGGTCCATCACCTGCCGACGATGTTCGGTGCGTGGACCTCGCTGCCCGCTGGATTGCGACCGCTGCTTGCGCCGCCGCTCGATGCGATCTATGCGGAAGCCATTGCCTTTGGACGCTTCGGTACGCGGAACGACAGCGACACCCTGCGCCATGTGCCGGTGCTGAACGGCGCCGACAGCGCCCTCGTCGGTGGCGATGTGCCGATCGCGCTGCCCGACGAATCGACCGCCATTGCGCTGCCGCTGGTCGACGACGCCGACCGGCTTCGTGGGCTCTTCATTGGAACGGGCGGCGCCTCGCCGCACATGACCTGGTACCCACAGGCGAAACCCGGTCCGCGGTGGAACAGCGTTCTCGATCGGCTCCGATCGCTCGACAGCGCCGGAACGACGGCACGCGAAGGACCCATCGTACACGGACGTGTGCGCGCGATCCCGGTCGCGTCCGGAATCGGCTTTCTGCAACCCGGCTACCGATGGCGAGCCGAAAGCGTTCCGTCGTTGGTTCGCGTCGCCACGCTCGTTGGCGACAGCGCCAGCGCGCTCTCGCCGCCCGCGAGCATGCTCGCGAGTGGGCCCGAGCCGCATCGGGCGCCTACCGCCGCCCAGAAGAGCGCCGCCGCGCTGTACGGAGAGATGCGCGACGCCCTCCGTCGCGGCGACTGGGTTGCATTCGGCCGCGCGTTCGACGCGCTGGGTCGTGCGCTGCAGCAGGAGAAAAAGCCGTGACGCCGCGCCCCACGCCCTCGCATGAACACCGGCGCACGGCCGTGGTGGCCCTCGGCGGGAACGCACTCGCCCCGGCCGGCGAGTCATCGACCATCTACGACCAGTTCCGCCACACGCGCGAAAGCCTGGCGCCCATCGTCGAGCTCGCGCTGGCCGGCTGGAGCGTGTGCGTGGTCCACGGCAACGGTCCGCAGGTGGGCGATGAGCTGGTGCGCAATGAAGTCGCGCGAGAGGAGGCAAGTCCACTTCCTCTGGGAGTGCTCGTTGCCGCGACCGCGGGATGGATCGGCTACATGATCCAGCAGTCGATCGACAATGCGCTCTCGCGCGCGGCGGCGAGCGATGTGCCAGGCGTCCAGCGCAGCGTGGCCACCGTAATCACGCAGGTTCAGGTCGACCCGGCCGATCCCGCGCTGCGCGATCCAACGAAGTTCATCGGCCGGGCCTTGTCGCCGGAGCGGGCCCGCGAGCTCGAGGCCGAAGGCCACGCCGTGCGCCGCGACGGCAACGGCAATCTGCGCCGTGTCGTCGGCAGCCCGGTGCCCCAGGGCATCTGCGAGCTCGATGCGATCAGAACGCTCGTCGAGGCAGGAATGCTCGTCGTCGCCTGCGGCGGCGGCGGCGCGCCCGTCTATCGACATCCCACGCTCGGCTGGGAGGGAATCGACGCGGTCGTGGACAAGGATCTCGCCGCCGCGGTGCTGGCCCGCGATCTGGACGCCGCGCTGCTATTGATTCTCACCGACGTCGATGCGGTGTATGCTGATTGGGGTACGCCGCAAAAACGCCCGCTGCGCCAGTTGTCGATTCCCGAAGCGGAGCGCATGGACGCGGCGGGCGCATTCGGTGAAGGCAGCATGGCACCGAAGATTCGCGCGGCGATCGATTTCGTACGCCGCACCGGCGGCCGTGCGATCATTACTTCACTCGCCCGCGGCCAGGCCGCGGTGCGCGGTGACGCTGGAACAACGATAACCGTGGAGAATCGGTGAACATTCACGAGTACCAGGCAAAGCAGTTGCTGCGGAACGAAGGCGTACCCATCCCACCCGGCGAGGTCGCGAGCACGCCGGCCGAGGCCGAATCGATCGCAGCCCAATACGGCGGCACGGTGGTGGTCAAGGCACAGGTCCACGCCGGTGGTCGCGGCAAGGCCGGAGGAGTCAAGCTGGCCAAGTCGCCAACCGAAGCGCGCGATGTCGCGAGCAAGATTCTCGGCATGCAGATCAAGGGACTGACGGTGCAGAAGGTTCTGATCACGCCGGCCGCCGACATCACCAGTGAGGCATACGTCGGCATCATTCTCGATCGGGCCTCGAAGAAGCCGGTGTTCATGGTGAGTCCAGCGGGCGGAATCGACATCGAGGAGGTCGCCGCCAAGACTCCTGACAAGATCCTCAAGCTTCCGATCGACACGCGCTATGGACTGCAGCCCTACCAGGCCAGCCGGCTGGGGTTCTTCCTGTTCGATGACATCAAGAAGGTGCGACCCGCTGCCCGGATCATGCAGCAACTCTACGCCGCGTTCATGAAGAACGGCTGTTCGCTCGCCGAGATCAACCCGCTCGTCACCACGCCGGCCAGCGACGTGTTGGCGCTGGACGCCAAGATGGTGATCGACGACAACGAGCTCGATCGGAATCCCGAGCTCGCCGCGCTGCGCGACGAATCAGCCGAAGCGCCGAGTGAAGTGCAGGCCCGCGCCGCGAACCTCACGTTCATCAAACTCGACGGCAACGTGGGATGCGTCGTGAACGGTGCCGGTCTGGCCATGGCGACCATGGATCTGGTGAAGTACTACGGCGGCGAGCCCGCCAACTTTCTCGACATCGGCGGCTCGTCCAACCCCGAGAAAGTCGTGAACGCGCTCAAGATCATCACCGCCGATCCCAGTGTGAAGGCGATCCTGTTCAACATCTTTGGCGGCATCACCCGGACCGACGACGTGGCAAACGGCATCGTGACCGCCACGTCGCAGAGCCCGCTCACCGTACCCATCGTGATTCGACTCACCGGCACGAACGAAGAAATCGCCGTCAAGATCCTTCAGGAACACGGCTTTTCCGCGTCGTCGGACATGGACGACGCCGTGCAACGGGCCGTGGCGCTGGCCAAGGGAGGAAAGGCCGCGTGAGCATCTTCATCAACGACGGCACGACGGTCATCGTGCAAGGCATCACGGGCCGCGACGGCTCGTTCCACGCGAAGCAGATGATGGAGTACGGCACGAAGATCGTCGCCGGCGTCACGCCGGGAAAAGGCGGCCAGAAGTTCGAGAACACCGTGCCGATCTTCAATACGGTTGCCGACGCGGTGGCGGCCACGGGAGCGAACACTTCGGTCATCTACGTCCCGCCGGTGTACGCGGCCGATGCGATGCTCGAGGCGGCCGACGCCGGCGTCAAGCTGATCGTCGCCATCACCGAGGGTGTCCCCGTGCTCGACATGACACGCGTCTACCCGTTCGTGCAGGAACGCGGCGCGCGCCTGATCGGCCCGAACTGTCCTGGGCTGATCACTCCGGGCCAATCCAAGGTCGGCATCATTCCCGGGCGCATCTGCACGCCGGGCAACATCGGCGTGGTGAGTCGTTCGGGAACGCTCACGTACGAAGTCGTATATCAGCTCACTCGCGCCGGGCTCGGCCAGTCGACGTGCGTCGGCATCGGCGGCGATCCGATCAACGGGACGAACTTCATCGACTGTCTCGCGGCGTTCGAGGCCGATCCGGACACGAAAGCGGTGGCAATGATGGGCGAGATCGGTGGCATGGATGAGCAGGACGCCGCCGCATTCATCAAGTCGAAGATGAGCAAGCCGGTGGTGGGGTTCATCGCCGGACAAACGGCGCCGCCAGGACGTCGCATGGGCCACGCGGGGGCGATCATCTCCGGATCCGCCGGAACGGCCGCGGAAAAGATTGCCGCCTTCGAGGCGGCAGGCGTCGGCGTCGCCAAGCGTCCGGTGGACTTCGTGCCGCTGCTCAGGGAGCGGATGCAGTGAGGCTCGCCGCCGCGTGAAGCTGGCCGATTTTCTCTCGCCGTCGCGCATCGTCGTGCCGCTCACGTGCGACACGCTCCACGACGCGCGCGTCGCACTGCTGGAGCGCCTCGTGGCGTCGGGCGCGATCGCCGACATCGAGCGGCTGCATCTCCGCGTGGCCGAAGAGCGCGGCGAGGACATGGTCGCCATCGCCGATCATGCCTTTCTCCTGCATTACCGGACCGATACCGCCGCCGCGCTCGAGGTGGCGCTCGGCGTCTGCCGCGACGGAATCCGTCGGGCGCTCGAGGAGGGCAGCGAGCAGCGCGCGCCCATCGTGGTGGTGGTCGTCGGGCCGCCGCGCTACGCGGCGCGACAGCTCCAGGTGGTCCGCGCGTTCGGGCGGCTGCTGCCGAAGCGCGAGGCACTCGAGGCGCTGCTTGCCGCGCCGAGCGCGGAAGCCGTCGCGCGGCTGCCCGTCTTCGTCGACTACGAGATGCCGACGCAATTGCTCGTGCGCGATCTGATGACCGATCGGCCGCGCACCATCAGCGGCGAGATGCCGCTGCGGCAGGCCGCGCTCGAGCTGCTTCGGTCGGGGCTCGGCGCGCTGCCCGTCGTCGACGACGAGCAGCGTTTTCTCGGCATTCTGAGCGAGCGCGAGCTGATGCGGCACCTGCTCGCGACCGAGGCGCTGCTCTCCCGCGGCCATACGCACCATCCCCCGCCGCCCGGGCGCGGCCTCGACAAGACGGTGCGAGATGCAATGACGCGTCAGGTGTTGTGCGTCAGCCCGGAGCAGCCCGCGGCGGAGATTGCCGCTCTGATGAGCAACAAGAACGTCGAACGCGTGCCCGTCGTGCGCGAAGGACGCCTCGTCGGCTTCCTCACGCGCGGCGATATCGTTCGCAAACTCATAGGACTCTGAACATGGCCGGAACGTACACGTTGACGATCATCAAGCCCGACGCGCTCTCGGCCGGCAAGGCCGGCAAGATCATCGCGCATCTCGAAGGACAAGGGTTCAGGATTCTGTCGAGCCGCGTGATTCACCTGACCCGCGAGCAGGCCGGCGAGTTTTACGCGGTGCATCGTGAGCGTCCCTTCTACGGCTCGCTCGTGAGCTTCATGACGTCCGGCCCGTGCATGCCGATGGTGCTCGAGAAGGCGGATGCCGTTGCGGCGCTCCGAACGGCGATCGGCGCGACCGATCCCGCCGAGGCCGCGGCCGGAACAGTTCGCAAGCTGTTCGCGGAGTCCAAGGAACGGAACGCGATTCATGCGTCCGACTCCGACGAGAACGCGGCCCGGGAGGCTCGGTTCTTCTTCTCCGAGACGGAGCTCCTGGCGGCGCGCTGAGACGAGTCTAAGCTGTGATGTCGCAGCGACTTGTAATGCAAATCTGGTCTGGCTACCTTTCTGGGATGTTGTCATTCGATATTCGGTCGCTCGAGACGCACGCAGCCACCGTCGACGACGAGCTGCCGGCCGACGATCCAGTGTGGGCGCCGGGCGATCTCAAGCCTGAAACCGCCGTCCATGTGACCGGCAGGCTATCAGCCGCGGGCACGGGTCGCTTCTATTGGCACGGGCGAATCGAGGGCAGCGTTGCGCTCGACTGCAGCCGCTGTCTCGCCGAAGCGCACGCGCACGTGTCCGACGAAGCCCACCTGATCTTCGTCGAACGCGGCGACGAGAACATCGATGATCCCGACGTCTTTCTGTTCGATCCCAAGGACGTCGAGCTGGACCTGCGACCGGCGATTCGCGAGGAATGGCTGGTGGCCGCGCCAACGTATGCGCTGTGCCGCGAGGACTGCAAAGGGCTGTGCCAGCAGTGTGGCGCCGATCTGAACGCAGGTCCGCACACGTGCGCGAGTGAAGCGGTGGACCCACGGTGGGCCGCGCTTCGCAAGCTGAAATCCTCGAATTCCTGATGCTGCAGCACGCCCGAGCAGCGCTCGCACCGACTTCAACGACTTCTTCTCCGACTCCCCATGGCCGTCCCAAAGAGACGCACCTCCAAGCGTAAGAAGCGAGCCCGCAACACGCACAAGACGGCGCCCGCCGTCGCCATCCAGGCGTGCCCCAAGTGCGGCGCGCCCAAGCGGCCGCACCGGGTCTGCGGAGAGTGCGGGTACTACGGTGGTACACAGCGGGTCGAAGCCAAGGAAGCGTAGCCTTGGCGCGCATCGCGTTGGACGCCATGGGGGGCGACTTCGCTCCCAAGGCGACCGTGACCGGCGCGTTGCTCGCCCTGCGCGAGCTTGATTCCGCTCATACCATTCAGCTCGTCGGGCGAACTGCCGTCGTCACGACGCAGCTCGACGAGCTGCTCGCCGACGCCGAGTTCGCCACGCTGCGCGCAGCCCCCGAGCGCGGCCGCATCAGCGTTGTCGAGGCGCCCGATGTCATCGAGATGACGGACAAGCCGGGCACCGCGGTTCGCGGCAAGCCAAACAGCTCCATGATCGTCGGCCTCAAGCTGCAGGCCGACGGCGACTCCGACGCCTTCGTCTCGGCCGGCAACACCGGCGCGCAGATGGCCGCATCGATGGTCGTGCTGCGTCTTCACGCGGGGGTCAAGCGCCCGGCGATCGCGACGGTGTTTCCCAGCGCGCGAAAGCCGGTCGTGGTGCTCGATTCGGGCGCCAACGTCGATTGCTCGGCCGACGAGCTGGCGCAGTTCGCCCGGCTCGGCGTCGTGTACGCGGAGGACATCCTCGGACGCGACAATCCGGCAGTCGGGCTCCTCAGCATCGGCGAGGAACCTGAAAAGGGCAACGCCGTGGTGAAGGAAGCGCATCAGCTTCTGCAGTCGGCCGGCCTCAACTTCATCGGCAACGTCGAGGGCCGGGATCTGCCGGCCGGGGCCTGCGACCGGGGCCCGATCGACGTCGTCGTGTGCGACGGGTTCGTCGGCAACGTGGTGCTCAAGTTCTACGAGGGGATCGCGCCCTTCATCATCGGCCTGCTCTCGCAGTCCGGCCTCGATGAGAGCACCATGATGGCCGCGCTTCGGCCGCTCGACTACTCCGAGCACGGTGGCGCGCCGCTGCTCGGTGTGAACGGCGTGAGCATCATCTCGCACGGCAAGTCGTCGCCGCGCGCCATCAAGAACGCGATCAACGTCGCCGTGCAGGCGATCGAGACGAAGATGGACGAGCACATCGGCCGGCGTCTCGCCGAGGGCAGCGATGCCCAGGGAGCCGTCGTCTCATGAAGCGCCCCGTCGCGTACTTTGCCGGCACAGGGCGGGGCGTGCCGGCGACCGTGATGACGAATTTCGATTTCGCCAAGATCGGCATCGAGACCACGGACGAGTGGATCGTCGAGCGTACAGGCATCAAGCAGCGCCACATCGCCAAGACCGAGAGCACGACCGACCTTGCCGCGATGGCGGCGCGGAAGGCCATGGAGAAGGCCGGCGTACACCCCGGCGAGCTCGATATCATCGTGCTCGGCACGGCGTCGCCCGACCGGCTGCTGCCCTCCGCCGCCGTAGACCTGCAGGCTGCGCTGGGAGCGTCGCGTGCGGCGGCATTCGACGTTGGCGCGGCCTGCTCGGGATTCATCTACAGCTCCACGGTGGCCGAAGCGATGCTGGCCGCCGGCAACGCCGAGACGGCGCTCGTGGTCGGAGTCGAAAAGCTGAGCGCGATCACCGACTGGAGCGATCGGTCCACGTGCGTCCTGTTCGGCGACGGTGCCGGCGCGGCGGTGATTCAGCGCTCGAAGCACCACCGCGGGATCCTGTCGGCATTCCTGCGGAGCGACGGGTCGCTGGGCGATCTGCTGTGTCGCCCCGGTGGCGGCGCGGCGCGCCCGTTCTCCAACGACGTGCTGTCGGAGCGATCGCAGTTCATCAAGATGAACGGCCGCGAGGTCTTCAAGAACGCCGTGCGTTCGATGTCGGAAGCCGCAACGCGCGCGCTCGACGCCGCGAAGCTGACGGGCGCCGACATCGATTTGATGATTCCGCATCAGGCGAACATCCGGATCATCGAGGCGACCGCGAAGCACGCCTCGATTCCCACGAGCAAGGTGTACGTCAACGTGGACCGCTTCGGCAACACGTCGGCGGCATCGATCCCGATCGCGCTCGACGAGGCGATCGAGCTGGGCGTCGTGGGTGAAGGCTCGCTCGTGCTGCTCGTCGCCTTCGGCGCCGGATTCACCTGGGGCTCGATGGTACTGCGCCTGTAGGCATGGACATCGTTCTGCTGTTTCCCGGACAGGGTTCGCAAAAGCCCGGCATGGCACGTGACCTCGCCGACGCCTATCCCGCGGCCCGCGAGGTCTTCGAGCGCGCCGACGCAGCGCTCGGCTTTTCGCTGAGCCGGCTCTGCTTCGAGGGGCCGGCCGACGAGCTGACGCTCACGCAGAATGCGCAGCCGGCGCTGCTGGCGCACGGCGTCGCAGTCTGGGCGGCGACTCGCGACGCGATCGGTTCGAGCGTCGTCGCCGCCGCGGGGCATTCGCTCGGCGAGTTCACGGCGTATGCAGCCGCGGAGTCGTTCGACCTGGCGGAGGCGATTCGCCTCGTTCGCCGGCGCGGCGAGTTGATGTACGAGAGCGGCGTGGTGCGTCCCGGCGCGATGGCGGCAGTGCTCGGCGACGTTGACAGACCGATCGAGGAAATCTGCGAGCAGGCCACGCGTGACGCCGGGCTCGTCGTCCCCGCGAACTACAATGCGCCGGGCCAGCTCGTGGTGAGCGGCGAGACGCCCGGCGTGGAGCGCGCCATGGCGCTGTGCAAGGTAGCCGGCGCGAAGCGGGTGGTCCGACTCAACGTGAGCGGCGCCTTCCATTCGCCGCTCATGGAGAGCGCGTCGAGCGGCCTCGCCCAAGCGCTTGATGCCGTGGCGTTTGCGGACCCGCGCTTCACGGTATACGCGAACGTCGATGGCTCGGCAGTCACCGATGCGCGGCGGGCCAGGGCGCTCCTGTTGCGCCAACTGTCGAGTCCCGTTCGCTGGATCGACGAAGTCCGCGCGATCGCGACACGATACCCCGACGCGCTCTACATCGAGATGGGTCCGGGGAGCGTGCTCACAGGCCTCGTCAGGAAGATCGCCCCCACCGTCAGGACGATGACCTGCGGCACCGTCGGCGAGCTCAGTCAACTCGCGGAGCTCGCTACCGCATGAAGATCGACCTGACCGGCCGTACGGCACTCGTCACGGGCAGCACGCGAGGCATCGGCAGAGCGATCGCCGAGTCGCTCGCGTCGGCGGGCGCGCGCGTCGCGATTGTCGGCCGCGATCGGGCGCGGGCACGCGAAGTCGCCTCGAACATCTCGCCCGACGCGCGGGGCTTCGCCTGCGACGTCGCCGAGCCGGCGTCGATCGTGTCGCTGGTCGAAGCGGTCGAGAGCGAGATGGGGGCCGTCGACATTCTCGTCAACAACGCCGGGATCAACCGCGACAACATCCTGTTTCGAATCAAGGACGAGGATTGGGACGCGGTGATCGACGCCAACTTGCGTGGCGCGTTCGTGGCGATTCGTGCAGCCTCGCGCGGCATGATGAAGCGGCGCTGGGGTCGCATCGTGACCATCGCCAGCGTCGTCGGCGTGGTGGGCAACAAAGGCCAGGCCAACTACGCGGCGAGCAAGGCGGGGCTCATCGGGCTCACCAAGACTGTCGCGAAAGAATTGGCATCGCGAAACGTGCTTGCCAACGTCGTGGCGCCCGGCTTCATCGAGACCGACATGACCGCCGCAATGCCCGACGACGCCAAGAAAGCGTTGTTCGCGCAGATCCCGCTCGAGCGCCTCGGAACGCCCGCCGATGTGGCGAGCCTGGTGACGTTTCTGTCGTCCGATCTCGCGGGCTACATCACCGGTCAGGTGTTCATCGTCGACGGCGGGATGGTGATGTGACACGACCGTTCATTCATCACGCCGCCCGCCACGGCTCGCTAGATTATCGCTCACCATCACTCCCATCTTGACAGAGGAACTTCACCCATGGCCGACAACGCACAGAAGGTCCGCGACATCATCGAGAAGGAGCTCGGTGTCGAACGTGAAAAGCTCACCGATGAAGCCAGCTTCATCGAGGATCTCGGCGCGGACAGCCTCGACATCGTCGAGCTGGTCATGGAGTTCGAGAAGGAGTTCAACATCGACATCCCGGACGAGGACGCCGAGAAGCTGCGGACGGTCGGAGACGCGATCGGCTACTTGAACCAGAAGGTCGGGAGCAACGCGTAATGAAGCGTCGGGTCGTCGTCACCGGCATGGGAGCGATCACGCCGGTCGGGAATGATGTGGCGACGACCTGGCGTGCCATCACCCAGGGTGTGTCTGGCGGCGCACCGATCACCAAGTTCGACGCCTCGACGTTCCCCGTGCGCTTTGCCTGCGAGGTCAAGGGCTTCGATCCGCTGGCCTATCTGGAGCGCAAGGAAGCCAAGCGAGCGGATTGGTTCGCGCAGTACGCCCTTGCCGCCTCCGTGCAGGCGATGAGCGATGCCGGCCTCGACGATCCGTCGCGCTATGATCCCGATCGGGTCGGGGTGATCATCGGCAGCGGCATCGGTGGCCTCAAGACCTTCGAAGAGCAGCACGACGTCTTTCGCGAGCGCGGCGCCAGCAAGATCAGCGCGTTCTTCATTCCGATGTTCATCTCGGACATCGCGGCCGGACTCGTGTCGATGCGCTTCAACGCCAAGGGGCCAAACTACGCCACGATCTCGGCTTGCGCGACGAGCGCTCACGCGATCGGCGATGCGTATCGCACCATCCAATACGGCGACGCGGACATCGTGATCACCGGCGGCTCCGAGGCCACGGTCACGCCGATGGCGATCGGCGGCTTTGCCAACATGAAGGCCTTGTCCGAGCGCAACGAATCTCCCGAGACCGCGTCGCGGCCTTTCGACGCGACCCGCGACGGGTTCGTCATGGGCGAAGGCGGCGGCATCGTCATTCTCGAGGAGCTCGAGCACGCGATCTCGCGCGGCGCGCCGATCTATGCCGAAATTGTGGGGTACGGCGCCACGGGTGACGCGTACCACCTCACGGCGCCGGCGCCGGAGGGCGAGGGAGCGCAGCGCGCCATGCGACGCGCCATGCAGGACGCCAAGCTGTCGCCGGCCGACATCGACTACATCAACGCGCACGGCACCTCGACCCCCGCCAACGATCTCAACGAGACCAAGGCCATCAAGGCCGTGTTCGGCGAACACGCGGCGAAGGTGAACGTGAGCTCCACCAAATCCATGACCGGCCACATGCTCGGCGCGGCGGGCGCGGTGGAGTTCATCATCGGGACGCTCGCCGTTCGCGATTGCGTGGTGCCGCCCACGATCAACTATCAGACGCCGGATCCAGAGCTCGATCTCAACTACACGCCGAACGCCGCGATCAACCGCCCCATCCGCGCCGTGCTCAGCAACAGCTTCGGGTTCGGCGGTCACAACGTGACGCTCGCCATCAAGCGATTCGAGGAGTGACGCCGTGCCGTCTCCCGCCGTTCCGCTCGACCGTTCGCTGATTACCGACCCGCGCCTCGGGTCGTTGGCCGACAAGATCGAGCGCGGCGAACGGCTCACGGTGGGCGAGGGGATCGCGCTGTTCGAGAGTGGCGACATCATCGGCATTGGGCACATGGCCGATGCGGTGAATCGTGCGAAGCATGGTGACCGCGTAACCTTCGCGGCCAACCAGCACATCAACCCGACGAACGTCTGCATCCTGCGCAAGACGTGTGTCTTCTGCTCGTACGCGCGGCTACCCAAGGAGGAGGGCGCGTATCGCTACACGATGGAGCAGGTGTACGCCGAGGCCGAGACCTCGAACAGCACGCTGACGCGCGAGTTCCACATCGTGGGCGGGCTCGACATGAAGGCGGGGCTCGCCTACTACACGGAGATGTTCCGCGGCCTCAAGGCGCGGCACCCCCACGTCCACATCAAGGCGCTCACCGCGGTCGAGGTCGCGCACATCGCGCGCATCGAGAAGATGTCCGTGCGCGAGACCTTGGTCGCGCTGCGCGAAGCGGGGCTCGACACCATGCCCGGCGGCGGCGCCGAAGTGTTCAGCCCCGGTGTGCGCGCCACGATCGCCGACAAGAAGCTGTCGGGCGAAGAGTACATCGACGTGCACCGCACGGCTCACGAGCTCGGGATTCACAGCAACTGCACGATGCTCTACGGCCACGTCGAGACCTACGCCGACCGCATGGCGCACCTCGACATGCTGCGCAACCTGCAGGACGAGACCGGCGGCTTCCTGGCGTACATTCCGCTCGCCTACCACCCCGACAACAACGAGCTGGGCGAGACCCTCCACCGCACCGGGATCGCGACCAGCGGCTTCGATGATCTGAAAAATCTCGCGGTCGGCCGGCTCTTCCTCGACAACTTCGACCACATCAAGTCGCACTGGATCATGGTGACGCCGTTCGTGTCGCAGATCTCGCTGCACTTCGGGGTCAACGATCTCGAGGGGACGGTGGTGCGCGAGAAGATCTACCACGAGGCCGGCGCGCACACCGCGCAGGTCATGTCGCTCGACCAGATCCTGCGAGTCATTCGCAACGCGCGAAAGACGCCGGTCGAACGCGACTCGTTCTACAACGTCGTCCGCACCTTCGACGAGCCGGCGCCGACGAGCGACGGCAGCTCGTCGATCGCGGC
>DATJIZ010000220.1:0-3350 GCA_035492735.1 Gemmatimonadaceae bacterium
CCCTGGATGGCGTCGAACACGATGGCGCAGTCCTCGGCGGTGCGGCAAATCGGGCCCAGCTTGTCGGTGGTCCACGACAACGCCATCGCTCCGGTCCGCGGAACACGACCGAAGGTCGGCCGGAATCCGGAGACGCCACACGTGCGCGCCGGCGACGTGATCGATCCGTTGGTCTCGGAGCCGATACTGAAGCCGACGCACCCGGCGGCAGTGGCCGAGGCCGGACCGGCCGACGAGCCACTCGAGCCCGGCGACTCCTGCTCGGGGATCCACGGATTCCTGGTAAATCCCTTCCACCAGTGATTGCCTTGGGCGAGCGAGCCGAGCGTGAGCTTGGCGACGAGGATCGCCCCGGCATCGTCCAGGCGCTTTACGACGGTCGCGTCGTAGTCGAACGTCTGGTGCTCGTAGAGCCCGGCGCCCCAGGTCGTGGGATAGTCCTTCACCGCGAGGAGATCCTTCGCGCCCCAGGGGATGCCGTGAAGCGGCCCGCGATACTTGCCGCGCGCGATCTCGGCGTCGAGCTCCCTCGCCTGCTTCCGGGCGCGCTCCTCGGTCAAGTTGACGACGAAGTAGAGCTGGGGATCGAAGCGCTTGAGGCGAGACAGGTACATGTCCGTCAGCTCCGACGGCTTGACCTTCCGCGTGCGAACCAGCTCTCCGAGCTCCGCGACCGAGGCGTAGGCCAGCTCGTCGACGCTCCCGGGACGGGCCATGACCGGCACGCGGCTGCGTACGGTCGGGGACTCGGCTTTCTTCGGAAGCGATTTGCCGGGCGGAATCGGGTCGAACACGATCGACGGGAACATGCTCATGTCGATCGGCTCCTTGTGCAGCCGCTCGATCGCGCTCCGCGTTCGCTGAAGACCCTGGACCATCGCCGCGCGTTCCTCGTCGGAGAACTGTACCCCGGCGATCTCTTCGGCGTCGGCGATCATCTCCTTGGTGATCTCGGGAGCCTGCTGCTGGCCGTGGATCTTTGCCCACAGCACCCCAGGCAGGAGTGTCGTTCCAAGCCCAATCGAGCTGAAATACGCCACGAAGGCGCGGCGGTCGTACCTGGATTCGAGCATCGAGGTGGAAGTGAAAGGAAAGTCATGCTGGTCGAGCGCGCGCGGGCGCGCCCGACGCGTCGGGCGCCGCCCGGCTCGCGAACGAGTAATCCCTACCGCCTGTTTGATGAGCACGCAAGCCTGCGCGGTCGCGTCCGGCCTCGTCTACCGAACGTCGGGTTTACGGATATCTTGGGACCGCGCGTCGTCCGAGCCAGGATGCGAACGACCGTTCTCCAGTCGACTCGAGGCATACCCGTGACGATCACGCAGACAGCCGCACCGCACTCGATCCTGCTGGTCGAGGACAATGAGGACAATCGAATCATCTACGCGACGGCGCTGCGGTACGCCGGCTACACGGTGATCGAGGCAGTCACCGGGACGCAGGGCATTCAGCAGGCGCGCGAGCACCAGCCCGATTTGATTCTGATGGACATCTCGGTGCCCGAGCTCGACGGCTGGGAGGCGACGGCCGTGCTCAAGGCCGATCCGCGCACGCAGCACATTCCAATCGTCGCCGTCACCGCGCATGCGCTTCCTGGCGACGAGGAGCGAAGTCTCCAGGCGGGTTGCGATGGCTATCTGGCCAAGCCGATCCCTCCCGCGGCGCTGATTGCGGACGTCGATCGTCGCCTCGGCAAGCTGACGCGGTCCTACTCGCCGCCGCACGCGGCGGACTCGGCCCGTTAGCCAGTCTCGGGGCCGAGGGGCCGCTCAGTATCTTTCGCGCATGCCAATCGTACCGTTCGAAAGCCTTCCCAACGACGCGCGCGTCTGGGTGTTCGCGAGCGACCACGCGCTGTCGGGCGCGGTTGCCGACACGCTGCTCGCCTCCGTCGATCAGTTTCTGTCGGAGTGGAAAGCCCACGGCGTGCCGCTGCGCTGCGCGCGCGACTGGCGCGACGGCCGCTTTCTCGCCATCGGGGTCGACGTGAACGCGGAGAACGCGTCGGGGTGCTCGATCGATGGCCTGTTTCGCACCCTGCAGGAGCTCGAGCGCGCGATCGGCACGCGCCTGGTCGGCGGCGGCCGCGTGTTCTACCGAACGCGCGCCGGGATCGAGACCAGCTCGCGCGAGCAGTTCGCCGAGCGCGTGAAGCGCGGCGAAGTAATGCGCGAGACGCCCGTCTTCGACACGAGCGTCACCGCCGCCGAGGCATGGCGCACGAGATTCGAGCAGCCGGCCGGCCGGAGCTGGACCGCGGCGTTCTTCTGATTCGCGGATCGGTGGCAGTGTACCGCGGCGCGTGCGCGCGCCATGTGCACGACGTCACAGCAGCGACCGAATCCAGCCGCCATCGACGACGATCGACTGTCCGGTGATGTAGCTCGCGCGCTCCGAGGCGAGAAATGCAGCGAGCGCGGCAAATTCCTCGGGCTCGCCCAGTCTGCGCATCGGGATCTCGCGCTCGAACCGCGCGAGCACGTCGCGCGGCGCGATGCCTTCCTTCGCGGCATTCGCGGCGGCCAATTCCTCGACGCGCTCGGTTCGCGTGTAGCCGGGAATGACGTTGTTGACGGTGATGCCCGCCGTCGCGACCTCGTTGGCGAGCGTGCGCGCGAACCCGGTGACCGCCGAGCGAACGCTGTTCGACAGGATGAGGTTGTCCACCGGCTGCTTCACGGCGATCGACGTCACGTTGATGATTCGTCCCCACGTCCGCTCGCGCATGCCCGGCAGCACGGCGCGCGTGAGCTCGACGGCGCTGCGGAGCGTGAGGTTCACCGCTTGTTCCCAGGCGTCCCACTCGAACCTCTCGAATGGACCCGCCGGCGGACCGCCGGCGTTGGTCACGAGCACGTCGACCCGACCGAACGCGCCGAGCGCGTCGGCGGTCACGCGGTCTATGTCCGCACGGCGCGACAGATCGGCCGCGACGGCGCGCACCTGGACCCCGGTGTCGCTCGCGATCGCGTCGCGAGTCCTCTCGAGCGCTTCGGCGCCGCGCGCGCAGATCAGGAGGTTCGCCCCTTCGCGCGCGAGCTCCATCGCGATCGCGCGACCGAGGCCGCGGCTCGCCGCCGCGACCAGGGCAACCTTGTTCTGAAGACCGAGATCCACTGCTACTTGCGCAGATACGCGTCGGTCTTGTTCAGCCAGTCCTGGCGCGGCGGATCGAAGATGTCGACGTCGAGCGTGTCCTCGAGGGCTTCGGCTTTGTGCGGCACGTTCGACGGGATGTGCAGCACCTCGCCGGCGCGGACGATGACCTCCTTCGCTTCATCGTCGCCGATCCAGAAGCGGAGGGCGCCCTCGAGGATGTAGGTGAGCTGCTCGTTCTCGTGCGAGTGTTT
>DATJIZ010000221.1:0-21226 GCA_035492735.1 Gemmatimonadaceae bacterium
CCGCGCGACCTCCCAACCGCGCGGCGCACAGCGCCGCGCTCCACACCGCCGCGCGCAGCGCGGCTTCCTACCGCCGTACCTCCATCACACTCTCAACGCCCCCGTCACCCCGCCCCTTCCCTCACTCGAGATTCTCGCCAACACGCCCACCGCCAACCAACACGCCAGCATGAACGATCCACCATAGCTGAAAAACGGCAGCGGAATCCCCGTGATCGGCATCAGATTGAGCGTCATGCCCACGTTCTCCAGCACGTGTGTGAACCAGCTCGCCAGCAACCCGAACGCCACGAGACTGCTGAACGAGTCGTTCGCGCGTTCGGCGATCCGGATCACGCGCAGGAAGAGGAACAGGAACAACATCAGCGCGATCGTTACGCCGATGAACCCGAGCTCTTCGCCGACTACGGCGAAGATGAAGTCCGTGTATTGCTCCGGCAGGAACGCCAGACGCTTCTGCGGCCCGTGCAGGTAGCCGCGGCCGAACCAGCCGCCGGAGCCGATCGCCACCTGCGATTGGATCACGTGATAGCCGCTGCCGCGTGGGTCGATCGTCGGGTCGAGGAACACCTTGAGCCGATTCTGCCGGTAGGGCTTCAAGTGCTCCCAGAGCAGCGGGCCGACGATGCCCATCAGCACGTTGGCCGTGACCACGAACAAGCCTTCGCCCAGGTACGGCCGGTACGACAGCACGAGCGCCACCAGGAGCACGAACCACCCGCCCCAGAGCAGCGTCGAGAATCCAAGAATCAGGCTGATCACGGGGCTCGCCAGCAGCACGAGCAGTTGCCATTCGACGCCGGCCCAGAACAGCATGGCGAAGAAGATCCCCACGAACACGATCGACGTGCCCAGGTCGCCCTGCGCCATGATGAGTAGCAGCGGCGCGCCTGCGACGACGAGCGGCTTCCACAACTCGATCAGCGATTTTGGGGCGATGCGGTTCTGACTCAGTACGCGCGCCAGCATCAACACGACGGTGAGCTTGGCCAGCTCCGCCGGCTGCCCGAGTCGGTGGCCGCCGATCGTGAGCCAGCCCGACGTGCTGGTGGCGGTTCCCGCTCCCGAACCGAGTCCGACGAGCAGGGCGACCAAAAGCACGAGCGTGAGCGTGTACGCGGGCAACGCCATCCACTCGATCAGGCGGACGGATGCCCGGCTGACGGCAAACGCGCCCACGATGCCGACCACGGTCCAGACGGCCTGCAGCTTGTACGCACCCCGTGCCGGCGATGGAACGTCGGTCTGACCCGCCGAGAACACCACGGCGAGCCCGTAGATCGTCAGCACGACGGCGACGATGACGAGCGCGAGGTCGACGTTGATCCGACGTGATACCGCCATCAGCCAGTGTTCTCGATCGCGTTATTGATTTGCACGTGCAGGTAGTGCGCGATGATTTGCGTCGCGAAGCGCGCCGAGGTCGCGCCCTCGAACGTCACGTCGGGGACCATGACCACGACGACGATCTGCGGGTTGTCCGCCGGTGCCATGCCGGCAAACCAGGCCCAGTAGAGCGGCTTTCCATTCTTGTCCAACCGAAGCGTCTGCGCCGTGCCGGTTTTGCCCGCCACGTTCACGCCCTTAATCGCCGCGCCCGCCGCCGTACCACCGGCGGAGACGACGCCAGTCATCGCTTTGCGGAGAAGCTTCATCTGATCGGATGACAGGTCGATCGCGGGAGACAGCTTGGGCGTGCCGCGTTTGATCATCGGCGTCGGCTCGCGGCCATCGGTCGCCAGCGCGCTGTAGAACCGCGCCATGTTGATCACCGTCTGCGCGTTCTCGCCCTGGCCGATCGCCATGTTCAACTCGGTCGATCCCGCGGTCCAGTGGTTCGGGCCGTACCGTTGATTGAAGTAGTCGGGATAGCTGTTGGGGAAGCGCGGGCGGCTCTCCTCGGGCAGATCGATGCCGGTCTTTTGGTCGAAGCCCAGCGAGATGCCGCCGGCAACCAGACGCGACAACGTGAGCCGCTGGCCGAGTTGGTAGAAGTACACGTCGCACGATTGCGCGATCGCCTGGAGCAGATTCAAGCTGCCGTGTCCTTCCTTTTTCCAGCAGTGCCACACGCGATTGCCAAAGTAGTAGAAGCCGTTGCACGCCTGCGGCATGTGCGAGTCGAACGTGATGAGGCTGTCCTCCAGCGCCATCACCGACGTGGCGAGCTTGAAGGTGGAACCGGGCGGCTGGATCGCCTGCAGTGCCTTGTTATACAACGGCTGGCGGGGATCATTCCGCAGCGAGTCGTAATACGACGCGGGCACGCCGCCCACGAACCGATTGGGGTCGATCGCGGGTGAGCTGTAGATCGCGAGCACCTCGCCCGTTTGCGGCACCATCGCCACCGCGGCGGCGGCCAGCGTGTCGGCGAACAGCGAGTGGATGTACTCCTGCAAGTCCAGATCGATGTTCGTGTAGAGCGGCGGACCTTCCTGCGGCGTGATCGACTCACGCGCCTTGCCGTTCGAGACGATGCGGTTGCGCGCGTCGACTTCGACGAATTGAACGCCTTCACGTCCGCGAAGCTCCTGCTCATACTCCTTCTCGAGCCCCTGCTTTCCGACGAGCTGCCCGGGCTTGTACCCTTGGGCCGCCAGCTTCTCGAGCTCGCTCTCATTGATTTCGCTGATGTAGCCCGCGAAGGCGCCGACCGCCTCGCCATCCGGGTAGATCCGCTTGGGCGCCGACTGGATGATCAGGTTCGGGAAGTCCATGTGGTGCTCTTCCAGCACCGAGATCACGTCGAACGACGCATCCTGAATGATCACCGTGGGCCGCGTCTGATCGTGGCGAAAGCGCTTGATCGCGTCCTGGTACTGCTTGCCCGTGAGTTGGATCGTTCCGCGCAGCCGGTCGAGCGTGGCGCGCAGCGAATCCTCGGCGCGTGCCGACTGCGGCAACAGGGCCACGGAGTATCCGACGACGTTCTCGGCGATCGGCTTGCCGTGCCGGTCGAGAATGCGGCCGCGCGGCGCCGCCGTCGGAATCTGGCGCAGCCGGTTCTCCTCCGACTGGAGGAGCGCGTCCTGATTGCGGATGACCTGCGCCCGGAAGAACGCGCTCAGGAGGAATACGAGCACGCCGCACACGATCACGGTCGCGGCGCGTCCGCGCCGCACGACGTCGTTCGGATGGAAGCTCACGCCGTTCGCACGTCCATCAGCGGTTTCAGCAACGAAAGGACGATCACGCCGGCCACCGCCGTCACCGCTGCCGAGAGCGGCGACCAGACGAATATCTGCATCGCGAGTTCAGCGCCATGCGCATGACGCCCCGCGACCAGGAAGATCAGATCGAACACCCATTTCGCCAAGAATAGAAAGAAACCATTCAGCGCGAGATTGTCCGCAAAGAACACCGCCTTGAGCCATGACGCCGAGAATCCGACGAGGGACATGGCGAGCGCGGCCGCCCCGAAGCCTCCCGTGTCCAGCGAATCCGCGACGAGCCCGAGCAGAAATCCATACACCGCGGCAGCGCCGGGGCGCATGCGAACTGATCCGAGCAGCAGGGCGATCACCAGAAAATCGATCGAGGCGCGCCAGGCGAGCAGCGGACGAAGTGTGTACTGCAGGACGATCATGAGCGCGCAGACGATGATCGTCCGCGCCGTGCCGGCCCAGTTCATGTCGGCCGAATGCGCGCCGTGTCGGGACGCGTGCTGTCGCGACGCGGTGTCGCGGGCCGGCGGGCGGCCGACGTGTCGCGCACGGCGGGAGCGGTCTGAGTGGTCGGAGTTGCCGGAGCCGAGCCCGGCGGCGCGACCGGCACCGCGCCGAGCAACCGCCGCACGGAGTCGGCCGTGGCGCGGCGAACCGAGTCGAGGACCGCGGCGCGGGCCTGCGCCTCGAGGGCCGCCGCCTGGCGTCCGACCGAGTCGCCCGCGGCGACGATGCGACGCGATGCCGAGTCGGCGTTCACCGCGGCGCCCCAGACATTGCCGGTGCCCTGGGTGACGCGCTGCGGCATGAGAACGAGCACGCTCGTGATGTGCGACGGCGCAACCGCCGGCCGTACCAGGTAGGTGCGCGTCCACACTTCCGCCGTCTTGAGCTCCTGTACGACCGTACCGATGGTGATGCCGCGCGGGAAGGTACCGCCCAGCCCGGACGTGTAGATCACCGTCCCCGGCCGCAGTATCGAACGAGTGGGTACGCCGCGAAGCTCGAGCAGGTAGGCGTCGGATCCGCCGCCACCGTCCGGGTGCGGATAGACGATTCCGAACGTGGTGCCGTCGGCCGCGACCGCGCTGGCGCGAAAGTCGGGATTCGTGTACAGGATCGCGATGCTCATCGTGGGGTCGGCGGTCTGGATCGTTCCCACGAGCCCTTCGGGCGCCACCACTGGACTGAACTTCTTGATGCCGGCGATGCTCCCGGCCGTCAGCGTCAGCGTGGTGACCAGGTCCTCACTGCCCGGCGCAGTGTTGTGCAGCGCCTCGGCCGGTACGAAGCCCCACTGGAGGCGCGACCCCAGGCCGAGCAGCTTGCGGAGGTGATCGTTCTCGCCCTTGAGCGCGGCGGCGTTGACGGCGCGCAGCGACAGCGAGTCGAGCACCGCCTGCTGCTGCTCGCGCGACGCCCAGGCAGTTCGCCAACGCTCCGCGCCGCGCTGCAGCCCCACGAGTGGCGCGACGATCGTGCGGCGAAGGGCGCCCGCGATGGGCTCGCGATCCTCCTGTTTGAGCACGACCGCGACGAGCGACAGCACGACACAGCCGATCAGAAGACCGGCATCGACGCGGTTACCAAGACGTGCTGCGTTTGCCACCTACCTACCTCACGTGCTGAGGACCGATCCGTACTTTTCCTCGTCGTCGAGAATGCGCCCCGTGCCGCGGACGACGCAGGTCAGCGGATCTTCGTCGACATGAATGGGGAGGCTCGTCTCCTGGCTGAGCAACAGATCGAGCCCGCGAATGAGCGCGCCGCCACCGGTCATGACGATGCCGCGATCGACGATGTCGCTCGCCAGCTCGGGCGGCGTGATCTCGAGCGCGCGGCGTACCGCGTCGACGATCTGCTGGATCGGCTCCTGGATCGCTTCGCGGATCTCGCTCGAGTGCACGCGCACCGTCTTCGGAATGCCCGACACGAGGTCGCGTCCCTTCACTTCCATGTCGCGCTCGTCGCCGACCGGCGCCGCCGAGCCGATGTTGATCTTGATCTGCTCGGCCGTGGGCTCGCCGATGAGCAGATTGTAGTTCTTGCGCATGAACTGCACGATGGAGATGTCCAGCTCGTCCCCACCCGTCCGGATCGACGTGTCGCTCACGATGCCGGAGAGCGCGATCACGGCGATCTCGGTCGTGCCCCCGCCGATGTCGATGACCATGTTGCCGGTCGGCGTCTCTACGGGAAGTCCGACGCCGATCGCCGCCGCCATGGGCTCGGCGACCATGAAGACTTCCTTGGCGCCGGCGCCGAGCGCGGAGTCGCGCACGGCGCGCTTCTCCACTTCGGTGATCCCGGACGGGACGCACACGATCACGCGCGGCTTCACCTTGAAGACGTGGTTCTCGATGATCAGCGTCAGGAAGTAGCGCAGCATCTTTTCCGTGACGTCGAAGTCGGCGATCACGCCGTCCTTCATGGGCCGCACGGCGATGACACCTTCCGGTGTGCGGCCCAGCATGCGCTTGGCCTCGAGCCCGACGCCCTTGATCTTCTTGGTCTCGCGGTCGATAGCGACCACCGATGGCTCGTTCAAGACGATGCCTTCACCCTTCACGTAGATGAGGGTGTTCGCGGTGCCCAGGTCGACACCGATCGCGTTTGCGGGAAAGAGCGATCCCGCTTTGATGAAAGGCCAGCGCATTCCTGTTAAAGTATTGACGCGTCAGTACTTAAGCAATGAAACGTGCAGGATCTTCGTAGGTCAGGCCAAAGGCTTCGGCGACGCCCGGATAGGTGACGTGGCCGTCGGTCATATTGAGACCTTTGAGCAGCGCCACGTTGTCGCGCAGCGCCTTTTTCCATCCTTTGTTGGCGAGCTGCAGCGCGTAGGGCAGCGTGGCGTTGGTCAGCGCCAGCGTCGATGTGCGCGGCACGCCACCTGGCATGTTCGCCACACCGTAATGGATCACGCCGTCGACGACGTAGGTGGGATTCTCGTGCGTGGTCGCGTGGATCGTCTCGACGCAGCCGCCCTGATCGATCGCGACGTCAACGATCACCGAGCCAGGCTGCATCAGCGTGAGGTCCTCGCGGCGGATGAGCTTCGGGGCCTTTGCGCCCGGAATGAGCACCGCGCCCACGACGAGGTCCGCCGTCTCGATCTGCTCGAGAATGTTCTGGCGGTTGGAGTGGATCAGCACACAGTTGGCGGGCATGACGTCGGAGAGATAGCGCAGGCGCTCGAGTGAGAGGTCGAGGATCGTGACTTTGGCGCCCATGCCCGCGGCCATCTTCGCCGCGTTGATGCCGACGATGCCGCCGCCCAGGATCACGACCTTCGCAGGAGCGACGCCCGGGACGCCGCCAAGCAACACACCGCGTCCGCCGTACAGCTTCTCGAGGTACTTGGCGCCTTCCTGCACGGCCATTCGGCCGGCGACTTCGGACATTGGCGTCAGGAGCGGCAATTCGCGGCTCGGCAGCTCCACAGTCTCGTAGGCGACGCAGGTGGCGCCACTCGCGATGTGGGCCTTGGTGAGCTTGTCGTCGGCCGCGAAGTGGAAGTAGGTGAAGATGAGCTGCCCGCGGCGCATGTTCGGCCACTCGCGCTCGATCGGCTCCTTCACCTTCATGATCATGTCGCTGTCGCGCCAAACGGTCGCCGCATCCGGGCCAGTGCCGGCGCCGACGGCGGTATACGCTTCATCGGGGAACCCGCTGCCGAGTCCCGCGCCTGTTTCTATCAGAACATCGTGTCCGGCGGCGACGAGCGCTTCCGCGCCGGCGGGAACGAGCGCGATACGGTTCTCGTTCGTCTTGATTTCCTTTGGAACGCCGATCTTCATCGTGTTGAGTTGTGGCTGGGCTGAAGTTGATGACAGGTGGGAAGTTGCGCTTGGAAGCTAACCAGGCGCGGTTTATTCCGCGCCCTGCGGGCCGAGGCTCACCACTGTCATCCGCTCCGGGCTGAAGTAGACGCGCGCCACCCGAGAAACGTCATCGACCGTGATGTCGTCGATCAGCGCCAGGAGCTGATCGAGCGTGCGATATGGCTCGCCGTACAGATCCACGGACGCCGCGCGGTACATCCGCGACGATACGCTCTCGAGCGACAGGGTCACCTGACCCTTGAGCTGCTGCCGGCCCATCGCAATCTCATCCTCGGGCAGTCCGTGCGCGGCAACGCTCCGCAGCTCTTCGCGGATGGCATCGAGCGCCGCACTCGCCGATTCCGGGGCGGTCGCGACATACACGCCGTGCATGCCGCTGTCGGCGTGAAACGATTGGTACGTGTAGACCGAGTACGCGAGGCCGAGCTCCTCGCGCACGCGCTGGAACAGGCGCGAGCTCATGCCGCCGCCGAGCAGCATGCTCACGAGGAGGAGTGGAAAGCGCTCCGGGTCGCCGTGCGCCACGGCCGCGGATCCCATCACGATGTGCGTCTGCGCGCCCTCGCGTGGGATGTGGCGCGTGCGGGGAGCGGTGACCATTGGCGGCGGCGACAGGAGCGGCGTGGTGTCGCCGCTGGCGACGTCCAACCACCCGGTGCGCCCGAGCACATCGAGCAACTGATCGTGCTCGACGTTTCCGGCCGCCGCTACGACGAGCTGACCAGGATGGTAGGCCCGGCGATGCAGTTCGCGCAGCTCGCGAACGCTCAACGCGCTCACGGTCTCGCGCGTGCCGAGGATCGAGTAGCCGTATGGATGGTCACCCCACAGCGCCTCGTTGTGGAGCTCAAATACCAGATCGTCGGGCGTGTCCTCGACCATTGAGATCTCCTCGAGGACCACCTTCCGCTCGAGCGCCAGATCGGTATCGCGCAGCGTCGGACGGAAGACGATGTCGCCGATGACGTCGGCCGCCTGTTCCAGATGCTCGTCGAGGACGCGGCCCTGATACACCGTGTGCTCGCGCGAGGTGTAGGCGTCGAGCGAGCCGCCAAGTGCCTCGAGCGACAACGCGATCTCGTGCGCGCTGCGTCGCTCGGTTCCCTTGAAGACCATGTGCTCGAGCAGATGGGAGACGCCCATCCGCTCGCGCGGCTCGTGCAGCGATGCGGCGCGCACCCATGCGCCAACCGAAACCGACCGTACTCCCGGCATGTGCTCCGAGAGTACGGTCAGTCCATTCGGCAATGTCGTGCGATGCAGAACCGTGTCAGCAGCGGCGACAGCTGCCCGCTCTTGCACTGCCCGGCTGCTCACTCGCGACGGGAGCGCTCCCCGCCCCGTCCCCCGCGGCGCGGCCGGCCGCCTCGCTCGCGATCGCCGCCTTCGCCACCCTCACGGCGCGGACGCTCGCCGCCGCCGTTGCCGCCGTCGCCTTGCGGCTCGGGCATGCCTTCGGGACGGGGCAGCAGGGCCTTCATCGAGAGGCGAAGCCGCCCGCGCTCGTCACGGTCGATGAGCTTCACCTTCACCCGATCGCCCTTCTTCACCACATCCTCAGTCTTCTCGGTGCGCTCGTGACGCATCTCCGAGATGTGCACGAGGCCCTCGGTGCCAGGCATGATCTCCACGAATGCGCCGAACGGCGTCGTCGTCTTGACCGTGCCCTCGTACGTCTCGCCGACCACCGGCTCAGCCGTGACGGCTTGCACCATCTGGCGAGCGCGTTCCATCGCGTCGCCGCCAACGGCGGCAATCGTGACGAGGCCCGAATCGTCGACCGTGAGCTCGGCGCCTGTCTCGTCCTGAATCCCGCGGATCGTCTTGCCCTTTGGTCCGATGAGATCGCCGATCTTCTCGGGGCTGATCTGCATGGTCACGATGCGCGGCGCGAACGGCGAGAGATCGGCGCGCGGCGCGGCAAGCGCCTTCTCCATCTCGCCCAGAATGTGGAGACGGCCGACCTTGGCCTGCGCGAGCGCTTCCTTCATGATCTGCAGATCGAGTCCCTCGATCTTGATGTCCATCTGGATCGAGGTGATGCCGTTCTGCGTGCCGGCGACCTTGAAGTCCATGTCGCCCAGGTGATCCTCGGTGCCGAGGATGTCGGTGAGGATCGCGTACTTCGAGCCTTCCTTGATCAGGCCCATCGCCACGCCGGCGACGGCGGCGCGCATCGGGACGCCGGCGTCGAACAGCGCGAGCGAGCCACCGCAGACCGACGCCATCGACGACGAGCCATTGGACTCGAGGACGTCGGACACGATCCGGATCGTGTACGGGAACTCGTCGAACGAGGGCAGCACGCCTTGCAGCGCGCGCTCGGCGAGGTTTCCGTGACCGATCTCGCGACGCGACGTACCGCGCACCGGTCGCACCTCGCCCGTGGAGAACGGCGGGAAGTTGTAGTGCAGCATGAACGACTTGGTCTCTTCCTGCGCCTGATCGATCGTGTCGAGGCGCTGGACGTCGTTCGCCGTCCCCAGCGTCGCGGCTACGAGGGCCTGGGTCTGGCCTCGAGTGAACAGCGCCGAGCCGTGCGCGCGCGGAAGCACCTTGGTGTCGATCGTGATCGGTCGAACTTCCGTGGCGGTACGCCCGTCGACGCGATGACCGCTGTCGAGGACTTGCGAGCGGAGCTGATGGTACTCGACGTCGCCGATGAGCGCGTGAATGTCCTTGTCCGCATCGGGGAAATCGGCGAGGAGGCCCTCGGCGACTTCGCGCTTGACACGCTCCACGGCGTCGATGCGCGTGTGCTTGTCCTTCTGATTGAGCGCCTCGGAGATCTTGCCGGTGGCGAGCGTCTTCACGCGGAGCTGGAGCTCTTCGGGAATCTCGGCCTTGGTCCAGCCCATCTTTGCCGGACGATCATCCATCTTGGCGAGGAGCTCGTTCTGCATGGCGACCAGCTCGCGAATTCCCTTGTGCGACAGCGTGAGCGCCTCCAGCACGTCGTCCTCGGAGACTTCGAGCGCGCCGCCTTCGACCATCACGATCGAATCGTCGGACCCAGCCACGACCAGCTCCATGTCGCTGTAGGCGAGCTGCTGGAACGTGGGATTGAGGACCCACTTGCCCTGCAGGCGACCGATGCGAACGCCGGCGATGGGTCCGGCGAACGGGACTCTCGATGCGTTGAGCGCAAACGACGCGGCGACCAGCGCGAGCACGTCGGCGTCGTTCTCCTGGTCCGCGGAGATGACGTAGATGAAGACCTGGACTTCGTTCTTGAAGCCTTCGGGAAAGAGCGGCCGAATCGATCGATCGACGATGCGTGCCGAGAGGATCTCGCTGTCGCTGGGGCGTCCCTCCCGCTTGATGTACCCACCCGGGATCTTGCCCGCCGAGTAGGTCCGCTCGCGGTACTCGACGGTGAGGGGGAAGAACGGCAGCGGGCTTTGGTTGTCGCTCACCGTGACGGCGGCGAGGACCATGGTCTCGCCGAACTGGACGAGTGCGGAACCGGCGGCCTGCTTGGCCATGCGGCCAGTCTCGATCACGAGCTTGCGGCCGGCGAAAGTCTTCTCGACGCGTTGCATCATTGCTTGGGTGCCTGCGCTAGGCTGTTGGACAGCGATTGGGCCCTGCGGGGAGACGAGGGATGCAGATAGCAAAACGCGCGGGCTGCAACCATTGCGCCCGCGCGGTCATGCACATGACTCAGTTAGTACCGGAGCCCGAGTTCCTGAACGATCTGCCGGTAGGCGTCGACGTCCGTACGCTTGAGGTAGTTGAGCAAACGGCGACGCTTTCCGACCATCTTGAGAAGCCCACGACGACCGTGATGGTCCTTTTTGTGGGTCCGGAAGTGGTCGGTCAGGTAATTGATGCGTTCGGTGAGAATCGCGACCTGAACGCGAGCCGATCCGGTGTCGGTCTCATGCGTCCGATACTTCTGGACGGTGGAACTCTTTTCGAAAGCCATGTGCTGATCGGTCCCTATCCCCGCCGCGTTGGCGGTTTCAATGTTTTCTCGTTAGCCCCGAAGCGTAACTAACGAGTAAGGCATTGTAAAGGGGACACTTAGCGGCTCGAGGGCCCGAGCCCGACTCGATCACGCACCGAACAGCCGACCGATCCAGCCGAACACCTTGGCGATGCCGGCGTGCGTGTCATTGTACATGACGATTGCGAACAACAGGGCGATCGCGAGCAGGCCGAAGCGAAGAATGTATTCCCGCGTCCGCATGCTGAACGGACTGCCTTTGGCCGACTCCAGGACGTTGATCATGATCTGACCACCATCCAGGATCGGGATCGGCAGCAGGTTGAGCACGGCCACGTTGATGCTCAACAGCGCGACGAGGTAGAACACCTCGTCGAGGCCCGTGCGAGCCGCGCTCACGGCGGCGCGGGTGATCGCGATCGGCCCACCGAGCTCGCGAACGGACTGCTTGCCCGCGCCGATCTGGTGGAGCACGGTGAACACCGCGCCGGCGTTCGTCTTGGTGATCCGGAGACCCGACGCGAGTGCTTGTGGCAGCGACAGCGAAGTTCTCCGGGAGAGATCGCGCGCCCCGGCGCCGATCTTCCCCACCGTCTTCATCTCGCCGGTTGCGGGATCGGGCTCCTGCACTGCTTTGGGCGTGACGGTCAGCGTCTCGGCCGCCTCGCCCCGCCGAACTGACAACGTGAGGGCACGGCCTGGAGAGCTGCTCACGCGCTCGACCATATCCGCCCATGAGAACACGGAGTGACCGTCGACGCTCACGACCGAGTCGCCGCGCTGTAGCCCGGCCCGAGACGCCGGATCGCCCGGGAAAATGGTGTCGATCACCGGCGGCAGATACAGGTTCAATGCATCCGCGATCTGCTGCGGCGCCGGGCTGGTGCCGCCGACGGGCACCGAAACGCGTCCACGCTGGGTCGTCAGAGTCACCACGCCGGAGCTCGCGGCGATCTCCTTGTGCACCTCGTTCCACGAGTGCACCGGCTGGCCGTTCACGGCGCGAATCGTGTCGCCCGCGTGGATCTGCGCGAGCTGCGGCGCATTGGACGGTGCGTTCACACCGCCAACGACCGTCAGCGGGTACACCACATCGCCGTAGTGGAGCGCGAGTCCCGTCGCGACCACGACCGCGAGGATGGCGTTCATCGTCACACCGGCGATCATGATCACGATGCGCGCCCACAGCGGCTTGCTCTCGAACCAGCGATCTTCCGGCACCGGCTTGGGCCCGAACGGAATCATCGCGTCCGGATCGTAATCGGGATCGTTCTCCGGACGCTGCGCCTTTTCCTCGTTGCCGCCCTCGAGGAACGCCGCCTCGGCGTCGTGCCGCGACGCCATACGCACGAAGCCACCCAGCGGCAACCAGGCGAGAATGTATTCCGTCTCGCCGCGCCGGAACTTGAAGATGGGCCGGCCGAATCCAATCGAGAAACGCGGTGCGTACACGCCGACGGCTTTGGCCGCGATGAAGTGCCCGAGCTCGTGCACGAAGATCACGAGCCCGAATACCAGAATCGGGGCAAGAATTGCTAGCATCCGAAACGCTCCTGAACGTGCCGACGCGCCGCATCGTCCGCGGCAAGCACCGCCTCTCTGTTCTCGCCACTCACGTGGCCGAGTGCCTCCAATGCACTAGCAATCGCTACGCCGATGTCACCGTACTTGATGCGGCCGGCTAGAAAAAGCTCGACGGCCGCCTCGTTGGCGGCGTTGAACACGGCGGGCGCACCGCCTCCCGACCGTCCCGCGGCCACGCCGAGCGCGAAGGCTGGAAATTGTTCGGCACGAAGCGGTTCGAACGTCAGCGGCGACATCGACACGGGATCAAAACGCGGTACACCGGAGTCCGCCACTCGATCCGGGTGGGTCAGGGCGTAGAGGACAGGCAGCTCCATGCTCGGGACCCCAACCTGTGCCAGGACGCTGCCGTCGATGAATTCAACGAACGAGTGCACCACACTCTGTGGATGCACCACGACCTCGATGCGATCGTATGACAACCCGAACAGAAAATGTGCCTCGATCACCTCGAGCGCCTTGTTCGCCAGCGTCGCGCAATCGACGGTGATCTTTCGGCCCATGCGCCATGTCGGGTGGCGGAGCGCGTCCTCGAGGGTCGCCTGCTCCAGCCGTTCGGCGCTCCATTGCCGGAATGGGCCGCCCGAGGCCGTGATGATGACCCGGCTCACCTCTACGCCGGGTCGCCCGGTGATGCATTGCAGAATCGCACTGTGTTCGCTGTCGACGGGAACGATTTCGCCGCCACCTTTGCTGCACGCCTCGGTGACCAACTCGCCGGCCATGACCAGCGTTTCCTTGTTCGCCAGCGCCACTCGTTTGCCACGCTCCAACGCGGCGAGCGTCGCGTCGAGACCAGCCGCGCCGACGACGGCGTTGATCACCACGTCGACGTCGTCGCGCCGCGCGGCCTCGACCAGGCACTCCGCGCCGACGTGCCACCCGCTGCTCGAGTCCACGCCGTTGCGCACGATTCCGACGAAGGGCGGTCTGAATCGGGCCGCCTGCTCGGCGAGCAGCGCGGCGTTGTTGAACGCGGTCAGGGCCGTGACGCGAAAGCGATCCTGCTGGCGATCGAGGACGCGAAGGGCCGTTGCGCCGATCGAGCCGGTCGAGCCGAGGATCGCGACGCCGCGGCGGACGGACGGCGGCGTCACGCCGGCGCCCAGGTGAGGAGCCAGCTGAAAAGCACGTACGAGATCGGTAATGCGAACAACAGACTGTCGAACCGGTCGAGAACTCCACCGTGACCGGGAATGATGTGCGAGCTGTCCTTCACGCCGACCTCGCGCTTGAACAGCGACTTGGCGAGATCGCCGATCTGTCCGGAGACGCTCACGATGATCGAGAACAGGATCGCACCGGCGGGAGCCCAGCGGAAATCGAGGTGAGCCGCAGGGCGCAGAATCCAGCGCGAGTATGCCCACCCGATGATCACACTCGCCGCCAATGCGCCGAGCGCGCCCTCGATCGTCTTTCCGGGACTGACAGCCGGCGCGAGCTTGTGCCGACCGATCGACTTGCCCACGGCGTACGCGCCGGTGTCGGAGCCCCAGGTGATGAACATCGGCAGCAGCAAGAGCAGCGCGCCCGACGGAACCGACATCGTTCGAGAACCGAACACCAGACTCGCCGGAGCGAACGCATAATCGTGATAGCGGATGGCGTAGCCGAAGCTCAGCATGCCGCCCGTGTACGCGACACCGAAGGCGGTGACCGCGACGGCGCCCAGCGGCTTGCCGCTCACGCCGCGCACCCAGATGGCCGCTGCCATCAGTGTGAGCAGCACGAGCGCGCCGAGCGATAGTGGGCCGAGGGCCGACTCCGGGTCGTAGATTCGCAGAAAGCGCGCGTGGACGAGGAGCGGCAGCAGCCCGGCCAAAGCGATACCGGCGTCGTCCATCGGGGTGAGGCCGGCGGCTCGCGCGATGCGGAACAGCTCCCACGCGGCGAGCGCGCTGACGATGGCGAGGAGCGCGGCCAGCGGCGCGCCTCCGTACACGACGATCGCGACGCCAACCGGCACCGCGATCACGGCGAACGCGACGCGGCGCGCGAGCTCGGAGCTCACACTTCCATGATCTCGGCTTCTTTAGCCTTGATCAATTCGTCGACCTTGTGGATGTAATCGTCGTGGAGCTTCTGCAGCTCCTTCTCGGCGTGCTTCACATCGTCTTCCGAGACACCGTTCAGTTTCTTCAGCATCTCGCGGCCGTGCGTTCGTGCGTGCCGGATCGCGACGCGGCCTTCCTCGGCGAACTTGTGTACGACCTTCACGAGCTCCTTGCGGCGCTGCTCGTTCATTGCCGGCAACGGAACCCGAATGAATCCGCCCTGGTGCGACGGCTCGAGGCCGAGCCCCGACTCGCGAATCGCCTTTTCTACGAGCTTGGCCTGGCTCTTGTCGAACGGTGTCACGAGCAACAGGCGCGGCTCCGGCGCGTTGATCGACGCTACCTGGTTGAGTTGCATCTGCTGGCCGTACATCTCGACGCGGACGGTGTCGAGCATGTTCGGTGTCGCTTTCCCGGATCGGACGGACGAGAACTCGTGCTTGACGTGCGCGATGTCCTTGTCCATCGAGCCACGGGCGTCCTTGAGAATGTCTTGAATCGAGCTCATCGAACGAGGGTGCCGACGCGATCGCCGCGAACGGCGGCGACGATCGAGCCTGGACGGTGGATGTTGAGAACGATCAGCGGGAGCGAGTTCTCGCGGCAAAGCGTGATCGCGGTGTGGTCGATCACCTTGAGCTCTTCCATGATCACGTCGCGGAAGCTGATCTCGTCGTACAGCTTGGCATTCGCGTCGCGCTTCGGGTCGGCGGAGTAGACGCCCTCCACGCTCGTCGCCTTGATGATGACGTTCGCCTTCATCTGGATGGCGCGCAATACCGCCGCCGTGTCGGTCGAGAAGTATGGATTGCCGGTGCCGCCCGCAAAAAGCACCGTCCTCCCTTTTTCCAGATGGCGGATCGCCCGGCGGCGGATGTATGGCTCCGCCAGCTCCTCCATGCGGATCGCCGTCATGACCCGCGTCTCCATTCCTTTTCGCTCGAGCACATCCTGCACGGCGAGCGCGTTGATCACCGTGCCAAGCATGCCCATGTAGTCCGCGGCCACGCGGTCCATGCCGGTCTTCGACAGCTGTGATCCGCGCACGATGTTGCCGCCGCCGATCACGACGCTGACCGATGCCCCGGCCGCAGATACGGCAACGACTTCGTCGGCGAGTCGATCCACCGTATCGAAGTCGTAGCCGAATCCTTTCTCTCCGGCGAGAGCTTCGCCGGAGAGTTTGACCAGGACGCGCGGGTATTTCAGCTCTGCCACGTGGGCTCGCTCACGCCTCGCCGAGTTGGTACCGCACGAATCGACGGACCTGCACGTTCTCGCCGGTCTTGGCCGAGACCTCCTTCACGAGATCGCCGATCGTCTTCTTGGGCTCGCGCACCCACGCCTGGTGCATGAGCGCGACGTCCTTGTAGAACGCCTGCACCTTGCCTTCGACGATCTTGTCGATCATGTGATCGGGCTTGCCTTCGGCCTTCACCTGCTCGGTGAAGATCCGTCGCTCGGAGTCGACCTTTTCCTGCGGCACCTGATCCTTGTCGATCGCCAGCGGCGCGGCCGCGGCGATGTGCTCGGCGAGATACTTGCCGAGCTGCTGGAAGTCCTCGGTGCGCGCGACGAAATCGGTCTCGCAGTTGATCTCCACCAGCACGGCGATCTTGCCGTTGTGGTGGATGTAGCTGCCGATCATGCCCTCTTTCGTCTGTCGGCCGGCCCGCTTCTCGGCTTTGGCTGCACCCTTGGAGCGCAGCAGCTCGACGGCCTTGTCGAGGTCGCCGCTCGTGTCCTCGAGCGCCTTCTTGCAGTCCATCATGCCGGCGCCGGTGCGCTCACGGAGGGCGGCAACGTCTTTCGCGCTGATCGCTTTGGTCGTAGTCATCGTCACAGTCCTGCTCACGGTTTCGTGGAAACGCCGCCAAACGAATCGTCCGGCGGCGTAGTCAAGTCTAGTTTGGTTGGGAAGCAGTGTGGAGCGACGCTGCAAGGATGCTCATTCAGCCTCTGCCGCTTCGCCACCCGGCTCGCCTGGCTCACCTGGCGCGCCCGCTTCACCTGGTTCGCCCGGCTCACCTGGCCCTTTGAGCCTCGCCGCGATCGCCTCCGGCTTGGCCCGGCGTCGTCGCGGCCGACGGCGGCGCTTCCGATCCTCCTCGCCCGCGGGCTCGGCGCCACGGTCCGAGCTGTACGTGTAGCTCTCGCCTTCCTCGACTTCCTCGCGCACGGGCGCCTCGCGGCGAGCCTCCACCACCGCCTCGGCGATCGCCTTCGTGATCAACTCGACCGACCGGATCGCGTCGTCGTTGCCCGCGATCGGCACGCTGATGAGGTCCGGGTCGGCGTTCGTATCGACGATCGCGATGATCGGGATGCCGAGCTTGTTGGCCTCGCTCACGGCGATCCGCTCCTTCTTGGAGTCGACGACGAACATGAGCCCGGGCAGGCGCGTCATGTTCCGGATGCCGTGCAGATACTTCGAGAGCTTCTCACGCTCGCGGCGGAGCATGAGCTGCTCCTTTTTGGTGTAGTTCTCGAACTCGCCGCCCTCTTCGCCGCCAGCTTCCAGCTCCTTCATGCGGCGCACTTGCTTCTTGACGGTCTGGAAGTTGGTGAGCAGGCCGCCGAGCCACCGCTCGGTGATGTACAGCGCGCTCGCGCGATCCGCTTCTGCCTTTACGATGCTGGCCAGCTGGGGCTTGGTGCAGACGAACAGCACGTTCTCGCCGCGCAGGACGACGTCGCGCGCCAACCGTTGCGCGACCTCGATTTGACGCAGCGTCTTTTGAAGATCGATGATGTGGATGCCGTTCCGCTCCGCGAAGATGAAGCGGCGCATCTTTGGATTCCACCGCCGGGTCTGATGCCCGAAGTGGACGCCGGCGGCGAGCAACGCTTCGAGCGTCGGCGCGTTGGTCTGGCTTTGCTGGTCTGCCATGATCGTGGTACGAACCTCGGTTGGTTGTGTCGTCGGACCCCGTCACCGTCGTGCCAGCCGAGTGATCGGCACCGGGCAGCGACTCAGAGAGTCCTGAATGATTCTCGAGGCATCGAGGGATCGGTGATCGAGGGTTCGGGGCAACGAGCCCGCGAGCGTTCGATCCCTCGAGCCTTCGAGTCTAACGCTTCGAGAACTGGAACCGCTTCCGCGCCTTTGGACGACCCGGCTTCTTGCGCTCGACCGCGCGAGCGTCGCGAGTGAGGAGTCCCAAGTCGCGGAGTTTGCGACGGTGCACTTCGTCGATCTTGACGAGCGCACGCGCCACCGCGAGGCGAAGCGCGCCGGCCTGGCCCGTCTGGCCACCGCCGTCGATGTTCGCCCGTACGTCGTAGCGGCCGAGCGTGTCAGTCGCCACGAACGCCTGCTGAATCGCCGTCACCAGCGCCGGCCGGGGGAAGTAGTCGCCGAGCGTTCGGCCGTTCACATCCCACTTGCCCGAGCCCTGCTTCACGAACACGCGGCACACCGCTTCCTTGCGGCGGCCGATCGCATGAATGGTCTGCATGTCGGCCATGGTTTACTTCTCGCTCTTCGTGAAGGTCAACGGCGTGGGCTGCTGAGCGGCGTGCGGATGGTCGGCGTTCGCATATACGCGCAGCTTGCGGCGCAGTACCTGGCGGCCGAGCGCGGTCTTGGGCAGCATACCGAAGACCGCCTTCTCGATCACGCGCTCGGGGTGCTTTTCGATCATCGTCCCGTACGGCGTGAAGCGCTCGTGTCCCATGTAGCCGGTGTGGCGGAAGTACTGCTTCTGCTCGGCTTTGCGACCGGTCACCTTGACCTTGGACGCATTGATCACGATGACGTTGTCACCGGTGTCCATGTGGGGCGTGAAGATCGGCTTGTGCTTGCCCCGAATGACGCGCGCGACTTCCGTGGCGAGGCGGCCCAGGACCATGCCGTCGGCGTCGACGATGAACCACCGCTGCTCGATATCGCGCGGTGTGGCGGAAAACGTTTTCATTGGTGCGGCGTACTGAAGTGGGTCCCGCGCCTCACCGGTGCGTCATGCAACCCGGGTCTCGGCAGCCATCGAAGGCATTTTTTGACAGACCTGTAAGCTAGACAAGCACTTACGTGGTGTCAACGACAGCCGATGGCTCCGGTTGAGCAGACGCGTGGCTGACATACGCGAGGCCCCCGTGCGATGCACGAGGGCCCCGTTCCAACTCCGCACACCTTCGGGCTCAGAAGCTTGCTTGCCAGTGCACGAAGATCGTCGACTGCGTGGGCGTCACCTTGAGCGCGGCCGGGAATGGCTCCGGGTACCCAGAGGGGCTCTGCTGCTGCCAGTCGATCGAGAATGAGGTCCGCGGCGTGACGTCCCAGAACGTACCAAGAACCGTGTAGTTGTACGCCGGTGTGGTGCCAGCGTAGGCGGCCGCGCTCGGGCTCGTGTTGGGAGTGAAGTGGTCCCACCTGGCGACCAGTGCCCAGGGCGAATGTTTCTTGGGATTCGCCCACTCGAGCGGTCGAACGATCGCGTACAGGCTGGTCGCGCGGCCGGTCGAGTCGATTTCCACTCGCGGCGACGCCACGGTGTTCGAGCCGTTCTCGGATGCGTCCTTGCGAGGCGTGAAATCGACGCCGCCGGTCAGGCGGCGGTCTCTCAGGCCGACGAAGATCCCGTAACGATTGCGCACGAGCCCATCCGTCACGGGCCCGACTTGCCCGACCCCGCCCGTCGCGAACTTGGACGCGTTCTCCCCGATGTATACCCAGGGTGTGATCGCGAACGTCTTGATCAGCCCTGAGTCTTTCCCGAACGGCGTGAACGCCGCACGGAGCGTGAAATCCTTGAAGCTGTTGGTCTCGTACGATCCGTAGCCCGAGCCGTTGACCACCTGCCCGTAAATCTCACCGAGGTGGTTGGGCAGCGTCGCGATTCCGCCCACGCCGATGTCCGATGAGGGAAAGTACCCCAGCCGGTCAGTGACGGTCGTGCCGAGCCACCGCGGCCAGAATCCTTCCTCATAGTCGATGAACGAGTTGGGCATCATGCCGACACGCACTTTGACATTCGAGCCGGGACCCATCGAGTTCTTCGCCATCGTGTACTCGATCAGCGCGTACTTGAGTCGGATCGTCCAGCCTTGGTAGTAGGCGTTGGCGGCCGTGTTCGTGTTGTTGAATACGTCCGTCGTGACACGGATGCCGGCGTTCTCACCGACCGGCATGCGGAAATTCAGGTAGACGCGCTCGATGTCGAACTTGTTCGGGCGGTTGCCCCCGTTGGCGGCGCGCCGAGCCGAATCAGTAAAGTATTGATAGTTCCCGTAAATGACGCCCGAGAAATCGAGCGCGGGCGTCACGACGGCGGCTGGTTGTTGCGCGGTAGCGCCGCGCGGAAGGAGACTGCTGCTCGAGACCACGGCGAACCCTACGGCGAGCAATCGCACGGATCGGGAGGTCATTAGGTCGAAAGTCCGGTAAGGGTTGTGGTGCGGCGCCCGCAGCAGATTGCGACGGTGCGTGAGGAGGGAACGACGGTCCAACAACCTCTCGACCCGTCGGCGCGCGCGCCGACGGGTCGGACCGAGATCAGCGCGCGGCGAGCTGCACCGCGCCGAGTCGCTGCTGCAGCTTGGTGATCATCGACTTGGGCAGCGGCGCATAGTCCAGCGAGCCCGCCATCGACTCACCTTCCGCGTACGCCCAGTGCAAAAAGTCGACGAGCTTTTTGGCTTTCGCCTGATCCTTCGGATGTGCGTAGACGAGGATCCAGGTGAACGACGCGATCGGGTAGACGCCGCGACCGGGTGGGTTCACGATCGAGATGCGATAGTCCGTATTCGCGGGCAGCTTGCTCACGGCGCCCGAGGCGGCCATGGTCACGCTCTCCAGGGTCGGCGCAACCCATTCACCTGCCATATTGCGGATCAGCCCGGACGGAAGCTTGTTCTCTTGCGCATACGCCAACTCGACGTATCCGATGCCGCCGGGCGTCTGCTTGACGATGCCGGCGACGCCTTCGCTCCCCTTGCCGCCCAGTCCGACCGGCCAACTGATCGCCGTGCCCTTACCGGGCCCGCTCGCCCACGCCTTGGACACGCTCGACAGGTAGTCAGCGAAGATATACGTCGTCCCGCTGCCATCGCTTCGGTGCGCAACGGCGATGTCGCGGTTTGGTAGCTGCACACCCGGGTTGACCGCCTTGATCGCCGGATCGTTCCACTTCGTCACCTTGCCCAGGTAGATGTCGGCGAGCAGCGGGCCGGTGAACTTGAGCGGCGTTTTCACTTCGGGCAGATTGTAGGTGACCGACACACCACCGAGTACCGTCGGAAAGTGCAGGACCGGTCCCCCCTTTGCAGCCGCGATCTGCTCGTCGGTCATGGGTCCGTCGGTCGCACCAAAATCGATGATTTCGTCGGAGAACTGCCTGATGCCGCCGCCGGAACCGATGCCCTGGTAGTTCACCTGCACACCGGTCTTTGCCTGGTACGCTGCCGCCCACCGGTCGTAAATCGGCTTGGCGAATGTCGAGCCGGCCCCGGTCAGATCCTGCGCCATCGCCGTCGCGGCGGTCGCGAGTGCCCCGGCCGCGGCGAGTGTGAGAAGCGTGGAAGCGCGTGCCATCACGTGATGCTCCTGTGGGTGTCGGAGCCGTGAAGCTCGGCGGTGCCGGTAACGGATCGATGCATCGTACGTAACACTTGCGTCACTGCGGTCCGGCG
>DATJIZ010000222.1:0-2462 GCA_035492735.1 Gemmatimonadaceae bacterium
CGGCACGCCGGACGTGGAAGTGACCGAACAGGACGTCATCGCGGCCAATCGGAAGATCGCCGCGGCGTACGGCGCTCTCGTGCAGATGTGGAGCAATGCCTACCGGCAGATCGGCGAGCGCTTCGTGGCCCCGCGCATCGCGCGCTACGACAACTCGATCATGACGGCGTGCGGGGTAATCCGCCGGGAGAACGCCGAGTACTGTCCGAACAACAACACGATCTACTACGACGAGGTCTTCGTTGCCGGCATGGCGAAGCTCGCCGCGAACGCGCTGGGTACCGACGGCGACATGGCGGCGGTCGGCGTCGTGGCGCACGAGATGGGTCATGCGGTGGCGATGCAGCTCGGCTATCACTCGAGCGATTCGTATGAGAACGAGTCGACGGCGGACTGCCTCGCCGGCGCGTTCGCCAGGCAGTCACAGCGTGACGGCTATCTCGAGGCAGGCGACATCGACGAGGCATTCTTCGGCATGTCGCTGGCGGGCGATCCGACGCTCGAGTCGACCGGCAATCGGCGAATCGACGCGATGATGCACGCCCGACTCGAGCGCCAGAGCCACGGCACGAAGGAGCAGCGCATGGCGAACTTCCGCACCGGCCTGAACGGCGGCGCGGGAGCTTGTTTGGAAGAGTTCCGGTAGGGGGAAGAGGGAAGAGGGAAGGGGGAAGAGGGAGGGCGTGGAACGCGGCAACGGCAAGGCGTTCCTCGGTCCCGGTCTACCCCCTTCCCTCTTCCCCCTTCCCTCTTCCCTCAATCCGCTCTTTCCGGAATCGCCGATCGCGACTGACTCGGCGCCCCGATCGCGCCTTTGATCTCGTCGACCCAGCCGTTGATGCGATCGTCGAGGGCCTGGTGGACGCCGCGCATCATCGTCGCGACGATGTCGTCGAGGGCGCTCGCGACCTTGCCGCTGGCGCCTTTGGTCGCCGTCGCCGTGGCGGCAGCGGTCTTCACGTCCGCGCCGGAGCCGCTGAGCAGAACCCCGGCGCCGAATGCCAGCGCAATCGACGGCCACGGATGATCGCGGACGATCTGCGCCACGTTCAGCTTTTGCTCGAGCTCGGCCAGCGTGCTCGACATCCGCTCGCGGGTCAGCTCGATGTCGCGCCGGACGTCAGCCGTTGTTTCAACCATTCCTTGTCCTCCTTCAGTGTCGTCATCGTCTCCGCGGGCGCGAGCCGCGACGGCGACAGAAGCGTCATCCCGCGTTTGGCGAACCAGAGGGCAGCCGCGCCGGCGATGACCAGCACGATCAGCGCAGCCACCCAGTAGAGATCGGCCGGCAGCCACTGGTCGCCGATCAAGAGCACGATTCCGGCGACGACCGAGAGCCCGCCAAGCAGCGCCAGCACGGCGCCGGTCGCTACGAGCGCCGTGCCACGCGCGGCCGTCGTCACCATCTCCGCGACTTCCACCTTCGCCAGCCGCGCTTCGCCGCGTACGAGCGACACGCCGCTCTCGGCGAGCTCGCGGAACAAGGTGCCGAGCGGCCGCGTACCGTTGTGGCCGTCGATGCTCATGACAGTATCCTCATCGCGACGGTACCTTCATCGCGCCCGGTTCAATCCCGGCGAAACGCTTTGCCGAGCAGGTAGCCGAGGCCAGCCGCGACGAGCAGCGTTCGGCCCGGATGCTCCTTGACCTGGCGCTCGAGTCCGGCCTTGAGGCCGTCGAGGTCGGCGTCGCGCAGCCAGTCCGCCGCGGCGTCCATGCCGCCCGCCACGCGAGTCGTGACGCGCGCCGTGCGGTTGTCCACGCCCACCGCGGCGCTTCCCGTGTCGGTCGCACCGGCGAGCTGGGGGCTCGATCCCGTCGGAGCGTTCGACCGCTCACGCAGCTTGTCCGCGCCCGAATGCAGAACGTCGGCGAGCGAATTCTTCATCTGCCCTGCGCGATCGCGCACCGTCGAGCCAACGTCGGCCAGTTTGTCCTGCGCCGTGCCCGCGACATCCCGCGCGCGATCGGCGAGTCCATGCGGCTGTTCCGTGCTGCTGTTCGGATATCCCTGTCCAACGTCTGCCGTGGTGCCGGCGCTGTATCCCTGCGCGCCACTGACGTCACCGGTGTTGCCGTAGCCCGGCGTGCCGGTGAAATCGCGCGAGCCGGCGCCCGATGGCGTCGCGCCTCCCGATGAGAAATCGTTTCGGTCCATTCGCGCCCACTCCTCCAAGGGTAGGGACATGAACGTGTGCAGACCACATGCCGCGATTGACAGTCGAGCTATGATAGTCGGCGCGCCGCTGACGAATTTCGTGCCGGCGCGCAGCCGTCGTCCTCTCGCAACCGCGAGCCAACCATGTCGCGTTTACTCACTCCACTCACGCTGACGGCCGGCATCGCCGCGGCCGCACTGACCGCCTGCACGCACGCCACCGCGAGGCCGGTCGTCACGGCCGTTCCGCCGCACGACCTAGCCGCGTCGGGGAGCGTGCACGAAGACGCGTTCTTCGCCCCGT
>DATJIZ010000223.1:0-17999 GCA_035492735.1 Gemmatimonadaceae bacterium
AGGGCGCGCTAAGGTCTCGCCAACGGAGGCGTCCACATGGGCAAGCTTTTCAGAGACATCATCATGCTGGCGTTGGCCGCGCTCGTGCTCGTTGCGATGTACCGCGAACGCGACGCAATCGTGGGTCTGTTCCGGTGCATGGCGATGGGAGCCGCGTGCGGAATGTGACCGGCTCGCCTACACCCGTGGCGGATGCCCGAGCGCCCGATCGAGATCGGCGAAGCCGACGAGGCGCGACGCGTCTTCATCCCAAAGGGACAGACGGAAGGCGCGAAAGCCGTCGCGCCACGTGAGAACGGTGACCGAATGGAACAGGGCGTTCTCGTCGTGACACCGCCGCAGCCGGTAGTTGGGAATTCGAGGACTCAGATGATGGACGTGGTGCACGCCGATGTCGCCGGTGAACCATCGGAGCGCCCACGGAAGTCTGAGGTATGAGCTGCCGCAGAGCGCCGCGGTGAAGTAGTCCCAGTCCGCATGCGATGCCCAGTATGTCGGATCGAATTGGTGCTGGACGAAGAAGAGCCAGATGCCGGCCGACGCGGCGACGTAAATCGCCGGCACGTACGTCAGTGCAACCAGCCGCCAGCCGATGAGGTACACGAACAGGGCGAGCAGGCCCACGATGGCGACATTCGTCGACCAGACGCTGCGCGTTTGGGGGTCGGCAAGCGGTGTGCCGGGCGGCCGGATGCGCTGCGTGAAGATCAGATGGAGTGGACCAAACGCCAGCAGAACGATCGGGCTTCGTAGCAGGCGGTAGCGCCATCGACCGGCGCGTGACAGCGCTTTGAATTCGCGTACCGTGAGCGTCATGACGTCGCCGTGTCCGCGGCGCTCGAGATCGCCCGCCGAAGCGTGATGCATGGCGTGATCGCGGCGCCACTGCGCATAGGGAGTCAGCGTCATCACGCCGGCGAGCCATCCCACGGCGTCGTTGAGCCTGCGCGACGAGAAGAACGATCCGTGCGCGCAGTCGTGCATGATGATGAAGGTCCGCACGAGGAGCCCGGCCGTCGGCAGCGCGAGCACCAGCCCCGCGGCAACGGACACTTGGACGACGCGGTAATTGATTGCGAAAAGCACTGCAAGCGGCAGCCACGTGGTCGCCAGCTGGAGCGCTGCGCGAGCGTTACTGCGCTGCTCGTACTTCTTGACGATCGCTCGCCACTGTTGCTTGTCGGAGACCGCCGGGGCGGGTAAGAGATCGGCGGCCATTTCACAAACCTAAACGAAGGGGCTGTCTTTTTCATGACCCGGCAATGACCGCCGGTCCACCGGTCGGCTCACTTGGACGGCAACAGGACGCGCGTGATCCCGCAGGCCCACCCGGCCGCTCAATTCGCGCGCGGCCGGCTGACGCAGTACGATCATGGCACACGCATACCCGGCGGACACATGTTCTCGACTTCGCGACGGAGCACTGCCGGCCTGACAACGCTCGGGCCAATCACCCTGGCCGCGCTGCTGCTCACGGGCTACGTCCAGGTCTCGAAACCGCGGTCACACGAATCTTTCGGCGCGCCGCCGAGCGACTCGACCGCACCCGTGGGCGTGCAGCTCTACAGCTTCCGCGACGCGTTCAAGACCGATGTGCCGGGCACGCTCAAGCGGGTGCACGATCTCGGCTTTCGAGACGTGGAGCTCGCCGGCACGTACGGATTGACCGCCGCGCAGTTCAAGAAGCTGCTCGACGGCGCTGGCCTGCATGCGTCGTCGATGCACGTCGGGTACGAGCAATTCCGCGACAGCTTGCCCCAGGTACTGGCCGACGCCAAGACGCTCGGCGTGCACTACGTGGGCACGGCGTGGATTCCGCATCCCGACGGTCCGATCACCGTCGCGCTCGCGCGCGAGGCCGCGGCGAACTTCGACAAATGGGGGCGCGCCGCGCGTGCGAAGGGATTCCAGTTCTTTTATCACGTGCATGGCTACGAGTTCGTTCCGGACGAGAACAAGGTTCTTCCGATGGATGTGCTGATGCGACAGACGGATCCGAAAGCGGTGAAGTACGAGATGGACGTGTTCTGGGCTACGCTGCCCGGAAACGATCCGGTGGCGCTGCTCAAGAAGTCCCCGGGGCGCTGGCGCCTGATGCACCTCAAAGGCATGAAAAAGGGCGTCGTGCGGAACGTGATGACGGGCTCCGCCAACGCGGATTCGGCCGAGACCCCGCTTGGCACGGGCCAAATCGATTATCGGGCCGTGATCCGGACGGCCAAGCAGGTCGGCGTCGAGAAGTTCTACATCGAGGACGAGACGAAGGACCCGTTCGCGACGGTGCCGCAGAGCATCCGTTGGCTCCGCGGGCTCAAGCGCTAGGCTTTAGAGGTCTCGCAAGCTCGGCGCGACGCCGGTGCTAGCGTGGCGGCGGCGCGACAAACCGCCGTGACTGGCGCTCGTACGCATGCGCCAGGGCAAGCACGCGCGCGTCGGTGTTCGGCAAGCCGACGATCGAGACGTTGAGCGCCGGCATCCCATCGGCGCCGAGTCCGGCCGGCACCGACACTTCCGGGAGGCCGAGCCAATTCCCGAAGCCAAGCGCCGTCCGCACGTTCGGCCACTTGTCGACGACGCGCGGCGCGTTGAACGGCATGGTCGGATACACCATCGCCTCGACGCGCGCCGCTCGCATCGATTCGGCCAATGCCTCGACCACCGCGGCGCGCGAGCGCGCGAACGACCGTCCCGCCGCGTCGTCGGTCATCGGTCGATCGAGCAGTGGCTCGCAATCCTCGAACGTCGCGGGCAACACGTCATAAAACTTCTGATACGCCGCATACCCGCGCCGCACCGCGGCGCGCGGGTCATCGGTCCGTCCGGCGAAATAGCGGAAGAGCGCGTTCGCTGTCGGCGCAGGCGAATCGGGATCGACGGCGACGTCGCCGCGAGCCAGCGCCGCGGCGGCGAAGGCATCGCGGAAATCCATGCGCGTGGCCGGCGGCCTGAACGACTCGACGACGGCGCCCGCGCTCCGCAGATCTCCCACGGCGCGATCCCACACGGCCAGGGCTTCGGCCGTCATCTGCTCGCGCGGCACGTGGGCATCGACCAGGGCGAGGCGCACGCCGCTCAACGCGTCGTCTGCCAGCGCGGACAACGGTCCGGCATTCCATGCGCTCGTCAGCGCGAGCGGATCCGATGCATCGGCGCCCGCGACCGCGGCGAGAAGCAGCGCGGCATCCGCCACGCTCCGCGCGAGCGGTCCATGGGTGTCGAGGTACGGCCACGTGGGAATCACGCCGGTGCGCGGCACCAGACCGAACGTCGGCTTCATGCCGACCACTCCGGTGAACTGCGCCGGAATGCGGTTTGAGCCGCCGTCATCGGTGCCGAGCGCGGCGAACGCCATGCCGGTGGCGACGGCCACGGCCGAGCCGGCGCTCGAGCCCCCCGGCGTGCGCGTGTCGGTGCGATCGTGAGGGTTCAGCACCTGACCGGTGAGGCTGCTCGTGCCGTTTCCGTGATACGCGAAGTCGTCGGCCGCCGTCTTGCCGAGGACGATCGCGCCGGCGGCTCGCAGCCGCTGAACCTCGAGCGCGTCGCGTCGCACAGACTCCGGAAAGAGCCGGGCCCACTCGGCGTTCGAGCCGGTGGTCGGAAGCCCGTTCACGTCGTAGATCGCTTTGGCGAACACGGGCACGCCGTCGAGCGGGCCGCGCGTGCGTCCGGAACGGAGGCGCGCATCGGCAGCGCGCGCGTCGGCGAGCGCGCTCTCGGCGAGCGCGTCGATCGCGCGCAGACGCTGTCCTTCGGTGCGGCAGCGGTCGAGCGCTCGCGCCGTCACGTCGGTGGCGCTCCAGAGCTTGTGACGGCGGCCCGCTTGATACTCGGCGATCGTGCCGGCCAGCGGGTCACCGACGGCGAACGGCCAGCGCGCCAGCGGGAGCGCGGTGAGTGCGGCGAGTTGGACGAGGGCTTCGCGGCGGGTCGGTGACATTGGATGGTGGCGGGACCCACCAACCAACATCACTGATACTGGATGTACAAGGGCCTCGGCCGAAGACGCAGCACTTCAGTCGGAGTGAGGAGCGCGTCGCCGCGTTTGACGTCGTTGTGAAGGAATAGCTTGAACCCGGTGAACTCCACGGGCTCGAGATCGATGTAGTCGCGGTACGACTCGAACTTCATCCAGGGCGGTCCCCAGCCGTCCATGTCCATCACGATCTGCACGTGCGGATCGACGACGATCTGTGACGCGTGCGACACCATTTCCGTACGGAAGCGGTGCACGACGAGGACCTTGGGCGGCAGGTTCTTCTCGATCGCCAGCTGCCGCAGCTGGTTCGATACCCAGTTCACGTCCTTGGCGTCGAACTGGCCGATCTTCCTGCCGGGCACCACGCCTTCCTTGCCGTAATGCATCGAGAACTCGGGGTCCATCGCGAGATGCACGTCGGGGCGCGACAGAAAGGGCAGCAACCGGGGGAGCTCCTGCTGCATCGTGCTATGTCCCACCTGCACGTCGAGAAAGAGCAGGGCGTGCTTCTGCTGGGCCCACCGGTAGACCTTTTCGACGAGCGCGGTATCCATACGCAGGCGATACATGCCGTCTCGTCCAGGCGCTCCCTGCGCGACTACCGCGATCAGCTGCAGTGCGGGCTGCACCGGCGTCGACGGGTCGGCCCGTTGCCACTCGGCGACCGCCGTGTCGAGCTTGGCGAGCATCACGTCGACGGGGTACTCGCCGAGCACGCCCATGCGCTTGGAGAGCGGGTTGCCGTAGAATGCGACGATGCGATGACTTGGCAGAACGGATCCTGGAAGCGGATCGGGCGCCGTTGGCCACTTTGCCATCATGCGCCGTCCGAACGCCACCGCTGACGCGAAGGCCGCGGAGTCGTGCTTCGTTCGGCCCGCGACGAGAAGAGGATGCGCCGTGTCGCCGGTCTCGAGCATTGCCGGCCGACGCACTGCGTTCCCCGACGTGCTCGGCGTGTTCACCGGCGTCGCTGCGGCAGCGCTGTCGCCAGCCGAGTCCCGACCCGCGGCCGGTCGGGGCCGCGCATCCGATGCAGCGCCGCATGAGCTCGCGCCGACGACGATCGCCGTGACGCCAATCAACGAGAACAGCGCATCAAGAGATTTCATACGTTGGAAACGACGTGCGGCTTTCGTGCCTGTAGACACCACGTAAAAATCTCCTCGCAGCCGTAGCCGGCCCCTTCCACCCGAGCGAAATTACGAGTCCGGTCCTGTCTCCGCCCCACGGAACTCTATCGGGGCCGCGTAGCTTCGTCGCCTTCCCCCGCTTTCGCATGCTCCGACCGCTTGCGCGCTTCGGCGCGCCGCTCCTCCTCTCCGTTGCGACGCTCACCGCGCTCGGCTGCGAACGAAGCGCCTCCGCCAAGGCGCCGTTCGCCGCTCCTCCGACGCAAGTCGGCGTCGTCGCCGTGACGCCGACGAGAATCGCCGAGCAATACGAGTTCACCGGTCAGGTCGAGCCGTATCGTCGGGTCGAAGTTCGGTCCCGCGTCGAAGGCATCATCGTCGATCGGCCGTTCACCGAAGGCAGCCTGGTGAAGAAAGGGGAGGTGCTGTACAAGCTCGATCAGGTGAAGTACGAGGCTGCCTATCGCAGCGCGCTCGCGCGTCTCGACAATGCCAAGCGTACGCTGGCTCGGCTCGAGCCGCTCTTGCCCAAGCATGCCGTCGCACAGCAGGATGTGGACAACGCGGCCTCGGACGTCGAGCTGGCGCAAGCCGCGCTCGACGCAGCGAAGAAGGATCTGGACGACACCGTGATCCATGCGGAGATCGACGGGCTGGTCGGGCGGGCGCGCCTCGAGCTGGGCGCTCGTGTCACCGGACCGGCCGATCTGCTCACGACGATCGATGAACTAGACCCGGTGTATGTCACGTTCCACCCGTCGTCGCAGCAGCTGCTTGCCTGGCAACAGGACCCGCAGGCTCGCGCGCTGCTGCAGCCTGGTGTGGCGAACCTGGAGGTACGCGTCGCCCTTCCAAACGGCGCGCTGCTGCCGCGCGTGGGGCACATCAACTTCATGGCACCCACGCTCGATTCGGCGAGCGGAACGCAGGAGTTCCGCGCCAAGTTCAGCAACGCCGATCGACGACTTCTTCCGGGGCAATTCGTGCAGGTGCGGCTCGACGGCTTCGCGCGTGCCAGCGCCCTCGCCGTGCCGCAGCGCGCCGTGCAGCAGGGGCTCGGCAGGCAGTTCGTATACGTCGTAGGGGCCGGCGACACCGTGACGGCGCGCGACGTCACGCCCGGTCCATGGAGCGGCACGCTCTGGATCATCGATTCCGGTCTCGCGGCGGGCGACCGCGTAGTGGTCGACGGAATTCAGAAGGTCGCGCCGGGGCGCGTCGTGACACCGGTGCTGGTCGTCGACTCGTCGACCATGGCGCCGCGCGGCGTGGCGCCGGTGCCACCAGTTCCGTCGCAGCCGGCTCGCGGAGCGACGCGGTGAGCGGCGCGCAAGGTCCTTCGCAGCAGGAGATCCGCTACTTCTTCATCCGGCGCCCGGTGCTGGGCGCCGTCATCTCGATCGTCATCACGCTGCTCGGCCTGTTCTCGATCCGGCTCCTGCCGATCGCGCGCTATCCGCAGATCACGCCACCGGCGGTGCGCATCCAGGCGAACTATCCCGGCGCGTCGTCGGAAGATGCGGCCCAGGCCGTGGCGGCGCCGATCGAAGAGCAGCTCGCCGGCCTGCAGGGCATGCTGTACTACACGTCGTCCAACGCGAGCGACGGATCGACGAACATCACGGTCACCTTCGACGTGAACCGCAATCAGGATCTGGCCGCCGTCGACGTGCAGAACGCGGTCAAGCTGGCGGAGCCGCAGTTGCCGGAAGCGGTTCGGACGAACGGCATCACCATCGTCAAGGCGAACACCGACATCCTCGCGGCCGTCGCGCTGCGGTCCGACGATCCGCGCTACGACGCCACGTACCTCGCCAACTACTTCAAGCTCTACGTCGTGGACGAGTTGAAGCGGCTGCCGGGCGTCGGCGACGCGACACCGTTTCCGGCGCGCGACTTCTCGATGCTCCTCGAGCTCGATCCGGCGAAAATGGCGCAGCTCGGCATTACGGTGAGCGACGTGGCGGCGGCGGTGCGCGAGCAGAACGCGACGAATCCCGCCGGCCGGTTGGGCGCCGAGCCGTCGCCGCCCGGCACCCAGCTCACGCTGCCGATCACGACGATCGGTCGCCTGCAGACACCGGAGGAGTTCAACGACATCGTGGTGCGCGCCCGACCCGACGGCTCGATCGTGCGGCTGTCCGACATCGGCAAGGCGACGCTCGGCGCGCGGAGCTACGACCTGGAGGGGCGCCTCAACGGGGTGCCGACGGCGTTCGCGCTCGTCTACACGCGACCCGGTGCCAACGCACTGGCCGTCAAGGAAGAGATCGTGAAGCGGATGGACGAGCTGCAGAAGAGCTTCCCGGCCGGCATCCACTACGCCGTTCCATTCGACACGACGCCCTTCGTGAGCGCGTCGATCAAGGAAGTGACGATCACGCTGATCGAAGCCATGATCCTCGTGACGCTGGTCGTGTTCCTGTTCCTTCAGAGTTGGCGCGCGACCCTCATTCCGATGCTCGCCGTGCCGGTCAGCGTGATCGGCACGTTCCTGGGGCTGCTGTCGTTCGGGATGTCGATCAACGTGCTGACGCTCTTCGGCCTGGTGCTCGCGATCGGCATCGTCGTGGACGACGCGATCGTCGTGATCGAGAACGTCGAGCGCATCATGGCGACGGAAGGGCTGCCGCCCAGGCTGGCCGCCGACCATGCAATCCGGCAGGTGGCGAGCGCGCTCGTGGCGATCGTGCTGGTGCTGTGCTCCGTGTTCGTGCCGGTTGCCTTCATCGGCGGCGTGACCGGCGCGCTATTCAAGCAGTTCGCGATGACGATCGTCATCGCCGTTGTGCTCTCGGGCATCGTGGCGCTCACGCTGACGCCGGCGCTGTGCGCGCTGCTGCTGAAGGAGTCCAACGAGGCACACACGACCGGATTCTTCGGCTGGTTCAACCGGACGTTCGCGCGAGCGACGAGCGGGTACGTCGGCGCAGTCGACCGCGTGCTCGGCAGGCCAGCCGCGTGGGCCGGCGCGTTCGCCGTGCTCGTCGTCCTGGCGGGCGTGTTGTGGAAGCGGATCCCGACGGCGTTCATCCCGACCGAGGACAAAGGCTACATGGCGATGTCGGTGCAGCTGCCCGACGCGGCGTCGCTGCAGCGGACCGAAGCCACCGTCGCCACGATCGAGAAGATCATTCGCACCGAGCCGGCCGTTCGGAACATCGTGGCGCTCGTGGGGCTGGATCTGCTCAGCCAATCGAGCTCGACGAACGCGGCCACCGTGTTCCTCAACCTGAAGCCGTGGGACGAGCGTTCGCCGCACGACGGGCTCGACTCGATCGCGGCACGTCTGAACGGCAAGTTCTTCGGTCTCCGTGATGCCATGGCGTTCGGCTTCAACCTGCCCGAGGTGCCGGGGCTGGGCATCACGGCCGGCGTCGAGCTGAATCTGCAAAATCGAAACGGCCAGGACATTCGACAATTCGCGCAGCACGTGAACGAGTTCCGGCAAGCGGTCAACCAGCTGCCGGTCGCTGGGGGCCTCAACTCCACGTTCCGCGCGAGCGTGCCGCAGGTGTATGTCACGGTCGATCGCACGGCGGCGAAGGCGCGCGGCGTCAATCTCACCGATCTGTTCTCGACGCTCCAGGCATTCCTGTCGACGCTCTACATCAACGACTTCAACCTGTTCGGCAAGACGTATCGCGTGCAGGCCAAGGCCGCCGAGGCGTACCGCCAGTCGCCCAACGACATCGGCCAGCTCTACGTGCGGGGAACGAACAACCAGATGGTGCCGGTGTCGGCGCTCACGCAGACGAGCTTCCGCAGCGCGCCGACGGTGATCACGCGGTTCAACGGGTTCACGTCGGCGCAGTTCACGGGCGCGCCCAAGCCGGGGCATTCGACCGGCGAGCTGCTCGATCAGGTCGATCAGCTCATCCAGACGCAATTCGCGTCGGCGGGTCTCGGCGTGTCGTATTCCGGACAATCGTATCAGGAGCGTGCATCGAGCGGCGATGCGGCGCTCGTGTTCGTGCTGGGTCTCATCATGGTGTTCCTCGTGCTGGCGGCGCAGTTCGAGAGCTGGTCGGTTCCGTTCGCCGTGCTGTTTGGCGTACCGTTCGGCGTGCTGGGCGCACTCCTCGGCATCTGGTTCAGAGGGCAGCCCAACGACATCTACTTTCAGGTCGGCTTGATCACGGTCGTCGGCCTCGCCGCCAAGAACGCCATCCTCATCGTGGAGTTTGCGACGCACTTGCGCGGCGAACGCGGGCTGTCGATCCGTGACGCGGCGCTGGAGGCGGCGCGAGAGCGACTGCGGCCGATTCTCATGACATCCTTTGCCTTCATTCTTGGTGTGCTGCCGCTGATGCTCGCCTCGGGCGCCGGGGCGGTGAGCCGCCACTCGATCGGGACCGGTGTGTTCGCCGGAATGCTGTTCGCCACCACGATCGGCATCTTCTTCATCCCGCTCTTTTTCCGGATCATTCGTGGGTTGGCCGAGCGGCGGCGCGCGCAGCCGGTCGCAGCGGCGGTTGCCGTGGTAGGAGACTGATGCGACGCGCACTCTTCGCCGCGATGATCGGCGCCGTGGGTTGCATGGCTGGACCTCGCTATCGACCGGAGACGGTCATCGCGCCCGACCAGCGCCTGGGCGCCGTGCGCCTGAGCGATTCCTCTCGAGTGTTCTTTGATTCCCTCGCCGCCGAGCGGCGGCGGGACAGCCTGGAGACCGTACGATCGTTCCCGGCGCGACAGACGCTCACCGATGCGACGGTGAGCTCGACGGCGTGGCTGGACATCATTCACGATTCGACGCTCGTCCGGCTGATCGACGTGGCGCTGCGGCAGAATCGCGACCTTCGCGTGGCCATCTCGCGCATCGAGCAGTCGCGACAGGATCTGCGGGTCGCGAGGTCGGGGCAGGCGCCCAGCTTCTCGCTGAACAGCAGCACGAGCAGCAATCAGGTGGCGCTCGGATCGTTTCCGCCGACGGCCTTCCATGCGGCGCGCGCGACGGCGGATCTGGCGTGGGAGCTCGATTTCTGGGGGCGGGTGCGGCGCGGCGTCCAGGCGGCGAGCGCGGACGTGCGCGCCGAAGAGGCGGGCGAACGCGCAACCGTGCTCTCGCTCGTCAGCGACGTAGCGTCGGCGTACGTGCAACTTCTCGAGCTGGATCAGGAGCAAGCGATCGCCGAGCGGACGCTGAGCCTGCGCAAGTCGACGCTCGATGTCGCGCGCGAGCGATACGCCCATGGGCTCACGTCGGAGCTCGACGTCCGTCAATTCGAGGCACAGGTCGCGGCACCGGCGGTGACGCTCGCGCAAACGGAGCGGGCGCGCGCGCAGACCGAGCATCAGCTCGACGTGCTGCTCGGCCAGGGTCCCTTGCCGATCCCGCGCGGTAGTACGTTAGACGACGCGATCAGCGCGCTCGTGGTACCGGACTCGATTCCGGCGGCGCTGCTCGCACGCCGTCCCGACGTAGTCCAGGCGGAGCGAACCTACGCCGCCAGCGTGGCGCGGATCGGCGTTGCCGACGCGGCGCGTTGGCCGACCTTCAACATCGTCGGATCGTACGGGAGCCAGGCGGGAGTTCCAACCGACGTGTTCAACGGCAACCGTCGGGTGTACCAGGCGCTGATCGGCTTCTCGTTCCCGCTGTTCGACAATGGGCGGCTGGCTGGCGCGTCGGGAGCGGCGCGCGCCCGCGCCGAGCAGGCCCGCGCCTCATACGAGGGGGTGGCGCTCAATGCGTTGCGCGAGGCGAACGATGCGCTGATCGGCGTCCGCACGGCGCGCGATGAAGCGGTGGCTGAAGCGACGCAGGCCACCGCTCTGCGGCAGGCCCTCGACATCGCGACGCTGCGCTACAATGCCGGGCTGGCGAATTACCTCGACCTGCTCGACGCCCAGCGGAGCGTGTTCAGCGCCGAGCTGGCGCTGAGCCAGGCCCAGCTCGGCGAACTGCTCGCGGCGGTGCAGATGTACAAGGCGCTCGGCGGCAACTGGAGCGGCGCGCCGGCGCGGCGCTAGCCGGAGCGCCTCGAGCGATCAGTCGCCACAGTAGTAGTCCTGCAGCTCGCTGACCGAAGCCACGCCGATACTTTCGCCCTGTAGCTGGAGCCACTCCGCCATGCCTCCCGGCGGTGGCGCAAAGAAATCCGACTTGGTGCTATGCGCCCACGGCCAGTTCCGGGCTCTGTCTTCGACGATTGCGCCTTTGCACGCGGGGCTCGATGCCGACGGCGTGGCGCTGCGAGATGCGGCCCGCGATGCCGAGAGCGTGCGCGCGGAAGCCTGGTTCGTCGGCGCGGTCGGCAGCGTGTCGCACGCCGTGAGAGTGACCAGGACCGCGATCGCCGACGCAATGTTGCGAATTCGCACGGTGTCCTCCGGACGTGAAGGGAGCTACCTTTGCGCGACCGATGTGAAATGTAGCATCAAATGCCTGCCGATGGATCGCGGAGGAGTCTCGGTGGCTACTGCCGATCTCGAATCAGCTCTGTTCTACTCCATGAGCACCGTCGCACAGACGCTGTCGGCGGCCATGGGGCTGCTCGGCGCCATCGTGCTGTTCGCGTTGCAGGAGAGCACGCGCAGCATCGAGCGCGCGGCCAAGCGACTGATCGACGTGCCGCATCCCGGCGTGAGCTCGTTGTACCTGCGCCACCTATTGACCCGGCGCAGCTTTCACGAGGTCGCTCGCCGCTATGGCGAGCTGCTGCAGCCCGGCGGGAGCACCGAAACCAGCACCGAAGGCCTCGTCTATTACGCCACGTTGACGTGGGAACTGGATCACGACAATGCGCTTCGCCGTGCGTTCTGGATCGCCCTGGTCCTGAGCGGAATCGTGGTCGCGTTTTCGCTGATCTGCTGCGCCCTGGCGCCGCAGCTTGCGTCGCAGCCGCGATTGGGACGGGCGATCCTGCTGGCCGACGAACTGGGGGCCGTGAGCTGCCTGCTGATGTACGGCTTTCTGCTCCGCGTGATGCTCCGATCGACCCCGCACGAACCGATTCCAACGGCGTAGCTCGTTCGGATCGTCGCGCGATGCCGGCGCGCTCGCTGCCGGCGCGCGCCGCGCCGGCTACTTCGGGGCGAGATAGTCCTGCGCCGCCACGATTTGCCAGCCCGCCTTTCGCTTGACCCAGGTGTCGGTAAAGCGGTACCGATGCGTGAACGGCTGGCCCTTGCTCCGGCCCTCGACGACCAGCCAGCCGGTGACCACCGCCGTTACTCCGCCGAACTCGTGGACCTGCATGTCTTCGTTGTGCGCCGCCGTCACCGTGTCGCTGCTCTCGCTGACGTCGCGCAACACGGCCTCGCGCTCCATCATCTTGTCGTTCTCCGTGTAGATGAACCGCTTGGCGAGGAGCTTGTCGAACAGCGCACGGTCGCGGCGCACGAGTCCCGCGGCCCATTGGTTCTCGAGCCGCGTGAGCTCCGCGCCACCGGGTTTGACCTCTTTTGCCTTCTTTTGCGCCGCGAGCCCCGGCGCGCACAGCGCGATCACGATCAAGGAACGGGTCAGAGCGTCGAGCATGGGGTCAGGCCTCGCTTGTCGAGTATCGTCACCGTAGACCATGCGCACGATGCTGCCTCGGCGCAACCGCGGCTCATTCTGCACCGCGATGCGAACTTTGACGTGCACAACCTGGCTGGGACCTACCCCCGACGGTAGTTTGCGCCGGTAGCCGCCAAGCCTCCGATGACCCTCCGCGAGCAGTTGCAGCAGACATTGAGCACGTCGTACACCCTCGAGCGCGAGCTCGGGGGTGGTGGGATGTCGCGCGTGTTCCTGGCCACGGAAACGGCCCTCGGACGCAAGGTCGTCGTGAAGGTGTTGTCTCCGGAGCTCACGGCGGGCGTCAACCTCGACCGGTTCAAGCGCGAGATCCAGGTCGCGGCGAATCTTCAGCACCCGCACATCGTGCCCGTGCTCACCACCGGCCAGACCGACGGGCTGCCGTACTACACCATGCCGTTCGTCGAAGGCGAATCGGTGCGGGCGCGATTGACGCGTGGACCGCTCACGATCACGGAATCGGTGAGCATTTTGCGCGACCTCGCTCGTGCGCTGGCGTACGCACACGAGCGCGGCGTGGTGCATCGGGACATCAAGCCTGACAACGTGCTCGTGTCGGGTGGATCGGCCACGGTCACGGACTTCGGCATTGCGAAGGCCATCAGCGCGTCGCGCACGCTCGCCCCCGGTGCCACGCTGACGCAGGTCGGCACGTCGCTCGGCACGCCGGCCTACATGGCCCCGGAGCAGGCGGCGGCGGATCCGTCGACCGATCACCGCGCCGACATCTACGCGTTCGGTTGTATGGCGTACGAGCTGCTCGCGGGTCGGCCGCCGTTCGTCGAAAAGACGCCGCAGCGGCTGCTCGCTGCGCACATGGGCGAGCCGCCGCAGCCGATCGGTGCGCTGCGCCCCGACGCGCCGCCGGCGCTCAGCGATCTCGTGATGCGCTGCCTCGCCAAGGACGCGGCGGCACGGCCACAGTCGGCGAGCGATCTCGTTCGCGTTCTCGAATCGGTGTCGAGCAGCGATTCACACGGCGCCATGCCGTCGGCGCTGCTTGCGACTCCTGGCACGCTCCGGCGCGCGCTCGGGATCTACGCAGCCGCGGTCGTCATCGTGGCAATCGTCGCGAAAGCGGCAATCGTCGGCATCGGTCTGCCGGACTGGGTGTTCCCCGGATCGCTCGTCATCATGGGGCTTGGCCTGCCGGTGATCCTGTTCACCGCCTACGTGCACCACACGGCGCGGCGCGCGTTGACGGCGACACCCACCCTCACGCCAGGCGGATCGCCCGCACCCCAGGGCACGATGGCGACGATCGCGCTCAAGGCGAGCCCGCACGTTTCATGGCGGCGCACGTCGCTCGGCGGCGTCTACGCGTTCGCCGGGTTTGTCGCACTGGTTGGCACGTTCATGCTCCTGCGCGCGTTTGGTGTGGGGCCGGTCGGGTCGCTGCTCGCCGCGGGGAAATTCTCGTCGCGCGAGCCTGTGATCATCGCCGACTTCGAGGTGACCAACACCGACTCGGCGCTCGGGGCGGTCGTGAGCGACGCCGTGCGCGCCGGGCTCTCGCAATCGACCGTGATCTCGCTCGTTCCGGTGACGCGAGTGGCATCGACGCTCCGCCTGATGCAGCAGTCGCCGATCGCGCCGCTCTCCGTGAGGCTCGCACGCGAGGTCGCGCAGCGGCAGGGCGTCAAGGCGGTCATCGCCGGCAACGTGACTGGCGTGAGCGGCGGATACATCGTGGCGCTGCGGCTCGTCTCGGCAGATTCCGGATTGGAGCTCGCGTCGTTTCGCGAGACCGGCGATGGGCCGCGTGGACTGATCGACGCGGCGGACAAGCTTGCGCGCGAACTGCGCGGCAAGATCGGCGAGTCACTCCGGTCGGTGCACGACACGCCCCCGCTGGCCGAAGTCACGACGTCGTCCCTCGAGGCGCTCAGGAAGTACAGCGCGTCCACTCGGGCCAACAACATCGAAGGCAATGCGGAAAAGGCAGTCCTGCTCGGCCGCGAGGCGGTTGCCCTTGACTCCACCTTCGCCTCGGCGTGGCGAGCCCTGAGCATCGCGCTCGGCAATCTCGGAGCGGCGCGGTCGAGCCGCGATTCGGCGATGGAGCATGCGTACCGCTTCAGTGATCACTTGCCCGAGCACGAGCGGATGCGTACGGTCGCCGCCTATTACATGAGTGGCCCACACGCCGATCGAACGAAGGCGATCGCCGCGTACCAGGCGCTCGTGCAGAAGTACGACGGCGAGTTGGCGAACAACATCGGGTCGATGCTCGTGTCGAGACGCGACTACGCGGGCGCGGAGTCGATCTACGTCCGCGACATCCGACAGGACTCGGGTTCGGGAATCTCGTGGAGCAACCTGATCGAAGCGCAGATCGACCAGGGGAAACTGAAGCAGGCCGAGGCGACTCTGGCCGAGGCTCGGCGGCGGGTGCCGGACAATTCGACGATTCGCCTGCGCGCGCCGATGCTCCTGTACGCCGAGGGGCGGCTCGATGCCGCCGAACGCGACATCGACACGGTCGGCGCCGGCTGGGACGCCGGCGCCCGCGCCGACCTGGCGTGGTACAAGTCCGGCTTCGCGGCACTGCGGGGCCGTCTGACCGAGGCGGTGCGATTGCGACGAGAGTCGAGCATCGCCATGACCGGACAGGGCGCCCCCATTCCGGCCGTCGTGGATTCACTGGACCTGCTATGGGCCGATGCATGGTTTCACGGGTCGTCGCCCGCGATCACCGAGCGGATCGACAAGTCGCTCGCCGCGTACCCCATGCAGCGACTCGCCGCCGCGGACCGGCCGTATTTTCGTGCGGCACAAGCCTACGCGATCGCGGGTCGTCCCGAGAAGGGCCGTGCGATTCTGGCGGAGTACCAACGGAACATCACCGACACGGCGCGGCTCCGCCTGCAAGCACCGGCGTACCACCACGCATTGGCTGAAGTCGCACTGGCCGAGCACAAGCCGCTCGTCGCGCTCGCCGAATTTCGCCGGAGCGACGTGGCCAGCGACGGCTATGCGGCCGGGGAGTGCGCGCCGTGTGCCGCATTCGACCTCGCCCGCGCGTTCGACCAAGCTGACCAGCCGGACTCGGCGATCGCGATGTACGAGCGATACCTCGCGACGCCGTTCTGGGACAAACTGGGCACCATCGACGCCATCGCGCTCGCGGGAACACACAAGAGACTCGGCGAGCTGTACGAAGCGAGGAGCGATCGCCAGAAGGCGATCGCCCATTACTCGCAGTTCGTCGACCTCTGGAAGAACGCCGATCCCGACCTGCAGCCGCGGGTGGCCGAGGTCAAACGGCGAATCGTCCGGCTGAGCGAAGCCGAACGGCCGTAGCGCTCACCGGAGCGCTCACCGGAGCGCTCACCGGAGCGCTCACCGTGGCGCGCGGCGGAGCGTGTCGATCGCGCGCTGGACGGCGGCGCGCGTGTCCGCATGCGTGATCCGGGGCAGTGCGCTCTCGAGCGCTGACAATCGCCGCGACGGATCGATCCCACCGAACGCGCCGAGCGCCCACGAGCGCACCCACGAACGATCGTCGTTGAGGTCCGTGACGAGGAGATCGAGCGCGCGCTGGTTGCCGCGCGACGCGAACGCGGCGAGTATGCGCGCGGGAAGCGACTGGTCTCCGACCACCCGCTGCACGTCCGCGATCATGCTCGTGTCATTGCTCCGCACGATCGCGATGAGCGCGGCATTCTGAATCGCGTCGCGATACGACGGAATCGACAAGCCCTGCAGCAACAGCGCGTGCCGATTTGCGGGGTCGAGCTGGGCGAGAGACGTCAGCGCCGAGGCTCGCACCGTGTAGCTCGAGTCGGATTGCCAGGCCGTTCGGGCCAGCGCGAGCGCCTCCGATCCGCCGACGTTGCCGAGCGCGCCGGCGGCCGCGGCGCGAACCTGGGCCGACGTGTCGTGCAGCGCTTTCGCGAGGGCGGGCATCGCGATACCGGCGGGGAAGGTGTCGATCGCGCTCGCGGCGAGGGTGCGAGTGTATGGGTGGTCGGCGGTCGTGAGGGCGTTCGCCACGGCGCGGCCCGCCGCCGCGTCGCCCGGTCGTTTCACCAGTTCGGTCAATGCCCACTCGCGATCCCACAAGTCGGTGTCGCGCGCGAGCTCCGCAGCGAGCAGCGCCGTAGGCAGCTGGAAGGTCAGCGACTTGAGGACCCGGTTGCCGTCGTCGAAGACGATCATGGTCGGCTCGGACGTGACGTTCTCCACGACGATCGTGTCCTCACGCTGCCGGATCCACCCACGGTGCACGACGTCGCCCGACGACGTGCCGACGCGCACGGTGATCGGCATCGCGAACGCTTCTGGAATCACGAACTGCATGCCGGTGCTATCGGCGGTCAGTGAGTCGCGCTGGGTCTGCCGCGCGACGAGCGTGAGTCGATGCGCGGAGGCATCGTAGTTCGACGTCACGGTGAATGCCGGGTAGCCCGCGCTGTACATCCACTCGCGCCAGAACCAGTCGAGGTTCTCGCCGGTCGCGTCGAGGAACGCCTGCCGCAGATCGTCGGTGGTGGCCACGCCGAAGGCGTGATCGGTCAGATAGCGGTGAATGCCTGCCCAGAAGCGCGCGTCGCCCAGGTAGTGCTTGAGCATCTCGAGGACGAGCGCGCCTTTCGGATAGATGTTGTTCGATCCCATCGACGCGAGGGGCATTGGCCGTCGCCCCTCGATGGCCATGAACTGATGGTATTCATCGGCATAGTAATCCTGCTCGGCGTGGTCGCCGAGCTTCTGCCCCCAGTACTGTCCCGGCATGAACTCGGCAAACCCCTCGTTCAACCAGGTGTTGGCCCAGTTCTCGGTCGTCACGTAGTCGCCGAACCACTGATGCGCGAGCTCGTGTGGAATGAGAATGTACTGATACCACGGGCGGTCCTGGTACGCGCGCGCGTCGGGCAGCCAGTCGACGAGGGTCGTGGCGCTCACGTTCTCCATGCCGCCAAAGAAGTCGGCCACGGTCGTCTGCGCGTACTTCTGCCACGGATACGGAACGCCGGTGAGCCGGGAGTAGACGTCGATCATGTCCGGCGTCACGTGGAACAGGCGCCAGGCGAGCGCGCTGTCCTGCGGATAGACGTAGTAGTCGACCGGAACGGCGCGCCACGAATCGTGCACCCGCGCGAGCCGCGAGACGATCAATGACACGAGGTAGGTGGCGCTGGGCTTGGCCTGATTCCAAACGAACGCGCGGGAACCGCCCGGTCCCGCCGTTTCGCTGACCAGTGCTCCGTTCGACACGGCGGTGTAGCCCGCGGGCACGGTCGCGTCGAGCTCCCAACTGGACTTGTCATTCGGAAAGTCGTACGTCGGGAACCAGAAGTGGTTGTTCATGTCCTCACCCTGGCTCCACAGCTGACGTGGCGTGTGCGGGCGCTGG
>DATJIZ010000224.1:0-13153 GCA_035492735.1 Gemmatimonadaceae bacterium
GACGAGCGCGATGCTGCACCTCGCACCCGGCCTGGTCCGGCCGCTGGCCGATGCCGGCCCGGGGCGGGCCCGCGCGTCGCGCCTGCGCGGCGTGCGCGAGGGCTGGGCCTGGGCCCCGCGCCGCTGGACGCAGGTGACCGCGGACACCGGAATTGGCGACCCGTCCAAATCGACGGCGGCGAAGGGCGCGGCCTACGTCGACGCCGCGGTCGAGCGGGTCGCCGGCTTTCTCGTCGAGCTCGCCGCGCTGCCGCTGGATGACCTCTATGAGTAATATCTAATTGGGGTCAGACACCAATTTTCCGAGAAAATGGTGTCTGACCCCAATTAAAATGGTGTCTGACCCCAATTACAAATCTCAGACGCCACTCGGATAGGTCTCCGGCGCTTCGCCGTCCACCCGCACCGGCATGTGCAGAGGATCCACGGCGCGCGTCTCGTCGAGAAAGAGGAAGGCGTCGTACCGGCGCGGCACGATCGTCGGCACGTAGTTGCCCCACCGCTCGTAGCTCGGGTCGTACACCACGCCGATCGCCCGGTGGCCAAGGGGCTGGTCGAGACCGCGAACGCCGCCGTCGTCCGAACGATCGAACAGCAGCAACGCGTCCCCGACCGCCGCGTCGTGCATCGCGTCCTCGAAGCTGCCGACCCGCGCCGAAGGCACGCGCATGCGCTCCATCGGCGCGCCCCACTCGTCGGCGGCGATCACCGTGCCGCGGTGGGTGCCGAAGCCCACGAGCGCCACGCCCTCGCGCTCGTGCGCCTCCCGAACGAGCTGGCCCACGTTCACCATGCCGGCACGCGCCATGTCCGTGAACCGTGCGTCGCCAACGTGCGTGTTGTGCTCCCAGACGATCGCCTTCGCGTCCGGCCCGTGGTGCGCCATCAGCCGGTCGAGCGTCTCTACCATGTGGTTGTCGCGCACGTTCCACGACGACGGGCCGCCGCGCACCATCGTTCGGTAATACAGCTCCGCGTTCCTGGCGACGAGCGCGTTTTGCTCGGCGTCGAAGTAGCCTTCACGACCGTCCTCGCGATACCGCGGTGCGCGGCGCCGCAGCTCGCGCAGTACCGCGACCGCCTCGTCCTCGCACGACGTGGGCACGAGCGCCGTCGCGCGCGCGTATTCCTGCACGTCCTCCGCGTACGGCTCGAAGCAGTTGTAGGCTCGCCGGGCGGACGCGGCGAATGCCGGATCGATGCGCGCCAGATAATCCGTCACGGCCCGCATCGAGTCCCAGAGCGAATAGACGTCCAGACCGTAGAAGCCCACCTGGCGCTCGGGCGCCAGTCCACGGTTGTGGTCATGCAGCCATTCGATCAGGTCGACCACCTCGCGATTCGCCCACATCCATGTCGGCCACCGCTCGAACGCGTGCAGCACCTGCTCCGCCCCGTCGCCCGATTCCGGCAATCGCTTGGCGTACCGATTCACGCGGTAGCAGTCGGGCCAATCGCCTTCCACGCCGATGAACGAGAAACCCCTCTCCTCGATCAGGCGCTTGGACAGCTCGGCACGCCACGTGTAGAACTCCGAGGTCCCGTGCGATGCTTCCCCGAGCAGCACGAACCGCGCATCGCCGATGCGCTCGACGAGCGGATCGAGGTCACGCCGCGACGACAGCGGCCTCGCTGCTTCGCGCAGTGGCTCGAGCAGCGCGGCGGTTCGCGCGTCCACGTGTTCGTCCCGTTCACCCTGTCGCGATCGTCCCCATACCATGGCCCACCTCCCCGCGGGATCGGTTGGCTCCGTCGTTGGATTCACTGCAAGTTGAAGGCAACCATGCCTACCGCTGAGCCACTCACCGAACGCGAACGGCTGGTGCTGCGCGCCGTCTGCGACGCGTTTCATCCATCGCTCGCCGTCGCCGCCGGTGAGGATCCGGCACTCTTTGCGACCAGCGCGTCGGATCTTGGCGTGCCGGCCGTAGCCGAGCAGGCAATCGGGCTCCTCCCGGAGATCGAGCGTGCAGAGCTCCGTCAGCTGCTGCGGTTGATGGATGGTCGAATGTTCGGCGCGCTGCTTTGCGGGCGACCGCGCGGGATCGTGGACATGTCGCCAAGCGATCGCGAGCGACTGCTGGCGCGGATGGCGACGCGTCGGCTCCCGCAGTTGCGGGCCGGCTTTCAGGCGCTCAAACGGCTCACGGCGTTCCTGTTCTACTCCGTGACCGACGACGCGGGCGTGAACCGAAATTGGCCCCGCATCGGCTACGCGCCATCGACCGTTCCGCCGGCTCGTGCCGAGCTGCTGCATCTCACGCGGCTGGAGCAGAGCGCAACGCTCGAGTGCGACGTGTGCGTCGTCGGCTCGGGCGCGGGCGGAGGTGTCGTGGCGGCGGAGCTCGCGAGCAGGGGCAAGAGCGTGATCGTGCTCGAGGCCGGGCCCGGCGATCAGGGACCGGACTTCGAGCAGCGGGAGCTCGAGGGCACGCAGCGGCTCTACCACGGCGCCGGCCTCACCTCCACGCGCGACGCCGCCATCTCCATCTTCGCCGGCCGATGCCTCGGCGGAGGTACGGCCGTGAACTGGCAGACGTCGCTGCGCACGCCGGACGCGATCCGCGACGAATGGAGCGACAGATCCGGCAGCGAGCTGTTTCGCTCGGAGGAGTTCTCCGAAGCACTCGACCGCGTGTCGGCGCGGATTGGTGTCTCGACCGACGAGAGCGACGTCAACGGGAACAACGCGTGTCTGGAGCGTGGGTGCGCCGCGCTGCGCTTCGATCACGCGCGAATCGCGCGAAACGCGCAGGGGTGCGAGACGTCGCAATGCGGCTACTGCACGTTCGGATGTCGGCTGGGCGGGAAGCGTTCGACCACGGTCACCTACCTGCACGACGCGCAACGCTCGTCCAGCGTACGCATCGTGCCCGATTGCTGGGCGCAACGCATCGCGATCGACGGCGGGCGCGTCACCGGCGTTCACGCCACGGTGCGAGCTCGATCGGGCGAGCGCCTCGATCTCACCATACGCGCGCGGCGGGTCGTCGCCTGCGCCGGCGGTATCGAAACGCCTGCGCTGCTCCAGCGGTCGGGCGTCGAGCTGCCGCAGCTCGGACGAAACCTCTCGTTGCACCCGACCACGGCGGTCGCCGGATTGTACGCGCAAGCGATCGAGGCGTGGCGCGGACCGCCGCAGACGATCGTGAGCAATGAGCTCGCCAACGTCGACGGAAACTTTGGCGTCAGACTCGAGACGGCGCCCGCGCATCCGGGGCTCATCGGCTTCGCCGCGCCCTGGACGAGCGCGAGAACGCATCGACGAGTCATGCAGCGCGCCGCAGGCCTCAGCGCGATCATCGTGCTCACGCGCGATCGTGGCGGCGGCAGCGTGAGCGCGCGTCGCGACGGAAGCGTGGCGATTCGCTACCGTCCCGGAGCTCCGGAACGGATGCTGCTGGCCCGCGGCATCGCCGCCGCGGTGCGTGTGCATGTCGCCGCGGGCGCGGACGAGGTGCACACCCTCCACACGCGCGGTCTTTCGTTCGCGGCATCCGCGGCATCGTCCGGTGATGCGCTCGAGCGATTCTGCGATCGCGTCATGGCCGAGCGCGTCGATGCGAACTGGCTGCTGCTCTTCAGCGCGCACCAGATGGGAACCTGCCGCATGGGCCGCGACCGCACTACCGCCGTGTGCGACGAGCGCGGCGAGGTGTTCGGCGTGGCCGGCCTCCACGTCGCGGATGCGAGTGCGTTCCCGGCATCGAGCGGCGTGAATCCGATGATCACGGTCATGGCGCTCGCCCAATGCATCGCGAACGGCATCGCCGCCGCCTGACGGTTCCGGCGATTAGTTTCCGGCAATGCTACGTTCGCTCTTCCGCGTGGCGCTGGCGCTGACCTCCGCCACGACGCTCGCCGCGCAAACGCCAGTCGCGCCTGCGGCCGCCGAGCCACAGCCCGACCCCCTGCATCAGGCGGGTCGCAACGTGACCGTGTATCTGCTCACGATGGGCAATGGCAAACAGATTTGGGAGCTGTTCGGCCACAACGCGATCTGGATTCACGACAACCTGACCAACCGCGATACGGTGTTCAACTGGGGCGTGTTCAGCTTCCGCCAGCCGCACTTCATCGCACGATTTCTCAAAGGCACGATGCTCTACTCCATGGGCGGCGACTCGATGGAGAACATCCTGCTCGAGTATCGCTACTGGAACCGCACGGTCGTGGCGCAGGAGCTCGATCTGCTGCCGGCACAGAAGGACTCCATTCTCGCAGCGATCCGCTGGAACGCGCTGCCGGAAAACGTGAACTATCGCTACGACTATTTCCGCGACAACTGTTCGACGCGAGTGCGCGACCTGCTCGATCGGGCCCTGGGCGGCCCGATCGCGGCACAGGCGCGCGGGCTCACCGGCACAACCTACCGATGGCACACGCTCCGGCTCATGCAGAGCGACGTGCCGATCGTGATCGGCGTCGACATCGGCCTCGGCCGCCCGGCGGACGTGGATTTGACGAAGTGGCAGGAGATGTTCCTCCCCAAGAAACTGCACGATTTCGTCGCCAAGGTCCGCGTGATCGACAGCTCGGGCGTCATGCACCCGCTCGTGCGCGGCGAGCGTGTGCTGTTCCAGGCGAACCGCGGTCCCGAGCCGGACACGCCGCCTGACCTCGGCGTGTGGCTGCTGCTGGGCGGGATGGTGATCGCCGCGCTCGTGGTTTGGGCGGGTTTGGCGGCGAGCTCCGGGACGAGGCTCGCGCGCGCGGCGCTCGCGACGGTGACGGCGATCTGGTCCTTGTTCGCCGGATTGCTCGGCCTGATCCTGACCATGCTCTGGACCGTGACCGATCACGTCTTTGCGCATGCAAACGAGAATGTGCTGCTGTTCAATCCGCTGTGGCTCGTGATGGTCGTGCTGCTGCCGCTGTACCTGTGGTCTGGTCGCGCCGAGCGACTCACGCGTTCGGCCAGCGTAGCGCTGATGGCGCTCGCAGTGCTCGCGCTCGCCATGCACGCCACGGGGTTGTCGGCGCAGGACAACCTTGCCATCATCGGCCTCGCGCTCCCGCCGGCGCTGGCGATTGCGGTCGTGACGGCGCGCCCGCGCGTCATCGCCGGTCGCGACGTTGGTAAATCCGGTCGCGCGCGGCAACCCGGGCTCGCACGACGCGGCACTACGCGCGGACCAATCGCGGCGGGCGGGCGGTAGCGCGGATCCTGCAAGCGCGAAGCTTGTCAGACACTCCGAGCGAAACCAATGACCGCGCCAGCTCCGGACCCGCATCCTGGTCCCGAACCGATCCCGCGCCCGCCCGATCCGTCACCGAGTCCGGACGAGACTCCGGTCACGATCATCGAGCTGCCGCCCAATCAGCCGTCGCGCGGAATTCCTGTCGACGAGCCGCTGCCGAGCTGACGCTCGCCGGCGGCTTCCTCCTCGGCGCAGCGACCGCGATGCACGACACGATGGCTCAGGATGCGAATGTCGGCGTCCTCGTAGCGCGCGATCGTCTCGCCGCACCGCATGCAGCGGGGAAACAGCGAATAAATCGAACGCGCCAGCTCCTCGATGGCCGGATCGTCGGGACGGCCCGTGATGTCCATGGCTCACTATGGCCGCGCCCGTCCAGCTTCGCCAGGGTACTTACCCTATGGGCCAGCGCTCCTCGCGCTCTCGTCGGGTGAGCGGCGGCCGATCGCTCGAGTCGCGGCTCGAGTGGTCGCGCCGCCGAGCAAGCTCGTCCTGCTCGTCGTGATGATCCTTGTCGGGCGCACGGCGCTCATCGGACTTGCCGGCTTCGTCGTGGCGCGTTTCGTCGGCCATTGAGCGGAGCTCCGGAGTAGGGTGAGGATCCATCTAGCCGCAGACGACGTGCCCTCAAGTCCAATATCGCTCGATTCACGCCGCCAGCCAGGAATTGTTAACGTTCTCTAATGAAGCTCTACGACCGGACGTATTTCGATCGCTGGTATCGCGACCCGCACGACGCGGTGACGACGCGCCACGGCCTGGAGCGGAAGGTCAGGATGGTGATCTCACTCACCGAATATCTGCTCGGGCGTCGGCTGGGTACGGTTCTGGACGTTGGTTGTGGGGAGGCGCCATGGTATCCGCTGCTCAGGCGCATGCGCCGCGAGGTCCGCTACATCGGGGTCGACTCGAGCGACTACGTGCTCGCCCGATTCGGCGCGTCCCGCCACATCAGGCGCGGCACGCTCGCCGATCTCGACACGATGCGGCTCCCGCGTCGATTCGACCTCATCGTGTGCGCCGACGTCCTGCAGTACGTCGGCACGCCGGACGTCTTGCGCGGCCTGCGGTCCATTCGGAAGCGACTCGGCGGTCTCGCCTACATCGAGGCGTTCGCGACCGAAGACGCGATGGTCGGTGATCGGATCGGCTGGCACGAGCGTAGCGCCGCGCAATATCGCGCGCTGTTCCGTCAGGCTGGACTGACGCAGTGCGGACCGTACTGTTACGTCGATGTCGACGAGCTCGACACCTTGAATACGCTCGAGCATCTCTGAGCCGTCCGGTGCCGGCACCGATCGTGCCTCTTCCCACCCGGTGCGTTGTGCCAAACGCGAGGAACGGGCTGTGAGATAGGAGGAACGGGCTGTGAGATAGGAGGTGCCATGTTGTTCAGAACGCGAAGGATCGCAATTCTGGCCGCGGCGGCGGCACTCGGCGCTGGATGTAGCCGGTATGGGCAGTCGGCCGGCGGCGAGGTGATCGAACCCGCGGAAGCAGCCAAGACGGTCGTGCTCCACGTCGAGAATCAGAGCAGTTCGAGCATGGAGCTGCATGCGATCAACGACGGAAGGTCCGAGTTCGTGGGAGCGGTCGGCCCCAACGAAAAAACAGACGTGCTGCTGGATCCGATCATGTTCCCGACGGCGACGCTGTACCTGGTTGGAATTCCCGCCGACGGTCGCGGCCGCGCCGTGGTCGGGCCGCTCGCCGCGAGCAAGGGCGACCAGATCAACTTCAACATTCAATCCGCGTACGATCTGAGCCGCGCTACGGTCCGGCGGCGGTGATCTGGTCGGGATCGTGGATCGGCGTCCGGCGATCCGCCTGAATCGCCGGGCGCGCCGCATTCCGTGAGTCCGCCGCGTCGACCGATCGCAACCCGGGCGCGGTTGGAGGGGTAGTACCGGCGTCGTTCCGTTCATAATTTGCGGGTGACCCCCTCCACCCCCTCGCTGTCCCATGCTCCAGGCAACCCCATCCGCTCTCCGTCACATTAGCCGGCTCGTCATTGCCGCGGGGATCGTCGCGGTGGTGACGAGTGCCCGCGTCGACGCCCAGGTCGTTCCCGTTCCCAAGGCAGCACCGTCGGCAGGCGCGTTCACGAGCCTGCAGGGGTTCGTCATGGACAGCGTCCACGGCATGCCGCTGGTGAATGCGAAGGTCACGGTCGCGGGCACCACTCGGTCCACAATGACCGACGCCGACGGGCACTACCGCATCGACAGCATTCCGCCGGGATCACACTCGGTCGTCGTCGAGCATCCCCTGCTCGATACGCTCGGCGTGCAGATGCGGACTCCCGCCTACGCGTTCGGCGCAGGCGAGTCGCGCAGTCTCGATCTGGCGGTCCCCACCGCCGAGCAGATCGCGAACGCTTTCTGTAACTCGGCGCAGCGAATGCGCGGCCCCGCCGCGATGGTCGGGTTCGTGCGCGATCCCGACACGAAAGAGCCAGCGGTCGGATCGAAGGTGCAGCTGGTCTTCTACGAGCCCGATCCGATCGGCCGCAAACAGCTTCGCACGCGGGAAGCGACGGTCGATTCGACGGGACTGTACCGCATCTGCGGATTGCCGGGCGACATGGATGGCAAGGTTCAGGTGTTCCGAAACGGTGTGAGCTCCGGTGAAGTGCCCGCCGAGGTCACGAACGGGTTCCTCGCGCTCCGCGCATTCAGCATCGCCTCGCAGCACGCGACCGTGATCGAGGTGAAGAACGACAGCGGCAAGGTCAGGCGCATCGCCAAAGGAACCGCGCGGGTCAGCGGCCGCGTGCTCAACAAAAAGGGCCAGCCACTTCGCGACGCGCGCGTGACCTTGCAGGGCGGCGGCGAAACGGTGTTGACGAAGCCCGACGGCAGCTTCACGCTCGACAGCCTGCCGTCCGGGACGCAGGCGCTCGAGGTCCGCAAGCTCGGCTACGCGGTCACCGAGGTTCCCGTCGAGTTGGCATCGGCGACGCCGGCAAGAACGACGGTCACGATGAGTGACGCAGTTCCGCTCCTTGCGACCATGCGGGTCGAGGCGGCGCGCGACAAGGCGCTCTCCGACGTCGGCTTCCGCGAGCGCAAGCAGACCGGCATGGGCTACTTCCTCGAGGGCAACCAGATCAACCACGACGCGCTGTCGTTCAGCGACGTGATGCGAGTCGCGCCTGGGCTTCGGATCACGCCCACCGGCGATGGCAGAACGTACGTGATCCAGGATTCGCGCAATGCGACCGGCGGCTGTGTGAACTACTACGTCGACAACACGCCGTGGCAGCAGATGTCGCCGGGCGACATCGACAACTTCGTACGCCCGAGCGAGATCGTCGCCGTCGAGGTGTATCACGGTTCTGAGACGCCGCCGCAGTTCTCGCCGCCGGGCCAGAGCGGCTGCGCGACCATTGTCGTGTGGACCGTCGCGCGCATTCACGACCGAAACAAGAAGTGATCGCGAATACGCGCCGGAGCGTCGAATGACGCGCAGGGTCCGCGTGTTCGCGCGCACCGACCTCGGCACCGAGTGCGAGGTGTGCGGCGCGCGTTTCGATCTGATCGGCGGCGGTGCATGCGTGCACTGCCGTCGTGTGCTGTGCGCACGCCATCTATATGGATCCTGGCTGCGCCGCTTGATGGTGGACTTCGGCGCCGCTCCGGTGTGCTGCGCCTGCCGCCACGCCGCGTGAGCGAGCACGTCCCGCCCGACGCCAACTATGAAGCGCGAGTTCGCGCGAGCTTCGAGCGGCAGCAGTTCATGCACACGCTCGGCGCCCGGCTCGCGCGCGTGGCTCCCGGCGAAGTCGAGGTCGAGCTCCCCGCCCGCGAGGCGCTCGTCCAGCAGCATGGATTTCTCCATGCCGGCGCGCTCGCGACCGTCGCCGACAGCGCCTGCGGGTATGCCGCGCTCAGTCTCATGCCCGCCGGTGCCGCGGTACTGAGCGTTGAGTTCAAGATCAATCTGCTCGCACCGGCAGCCGGCGATCGCGTGCTCGCGCGCGGCCGCGTCCTTCGCGCCGGCAGAACGATTACGGTGTGCTGGTGTGAGGTGACGGCCTACGACGGTGCGAACGAACGACTCGTCGCCACGATGGTCGGTACGATGATGACCGTGCGAGATCGTGGACTGAGCGACTGACTACACGTCGCCGTCGTCGAGCTCCGTCTCGGTAATCTCGCCGACCTCGTCGGTGTGGTCGTGGCCGGCACGCTGTCGTTCCCGCGTCTGCTCCTGTTCGGTTGCCGCGTAGTTCGTACCCTCGAAGCTCCGTCCCCGCATCACATCGGCGTCTTTCGGCTGCGCATTGGCGTCGCGGGCACCGCGATCCTTCGGCTGGCTGGTCATTCGCTCATCCTCCCGGGGATCTTGGTGGCAGGCAACGTGCCTTCGAAAGCGGCCGTGGCCATAGTCATGAGTGCGGATGTGCGGCAACCGCTGGCGAGGCCGTGGTATCGGCAACGGTGGGGCGCGATACTCGGCGGTTTCGCCCTGGCCTTTGCTACCGGCATGCTGGCGGCGGGGCTGATCACGGCCGGTGGCGACTGGAACCGTGGTCTGCCGTGGGAGCGCGCGCTCATCGTGCGAATGCATCCGGCGCTGCCGCGCGCGATTGACTCACTGATGCTCGTTTTCCCGTGGTTCGGAACGAACATCTCGCTGATTCCGGGCATACTGCTGCTGGTGTGGTGGCTCTGGGGCAGAGAGCACCGGCCGCACGAGGCAATGCGTTTGTTCGTCGTGCAGCTCGGGAGTTATCTGCTCAATCCGTCTCTCAAAGCCACCTTCGATCGCGCGCGGCCCGACCTCTTTCCGCGGCGAGGCTGGTACGGCTGGAGCTCGTACCCGAGCGGACACGCCATCGCCAGTGTGTCGGTGCTGTTGACGCTCGCCATCATTCTCCACCGCGTGAAGGGATGGACGTGGCCGTACTATGTGTTCGTTCCGGTCATGCTCGCGAGCTTGTACTCGCGGATCTATCTCGGCGTACACTGGCCCACCGACGTCATCGCGGGCATGGTCGTCGGCGCCGTCTGGCTCGCGGTCACTGCGTACGCCTTCCGCGACGATCCGCGGCTCACGGCCGACTCAGCGCGGCGTTGAGCTGCACGCTTACCGGAGCAGCGTCGCAAGCTTGGCCAGATCGATGTTCCCGCCGCTGACGATGGCGGCTACGCGAGCGCCTTTGCGAAGCGGAATCGCGCCCGCGAGCACCGCGGCCGTGGCGGCGGCGCCGCCCGCCTCGGCGAGCAGTTTGGCCGAGACGAGCAATTCGCGCAGGCCTTCAGCGATGGTGTCGTCGTCGATCAGCACGACGTCGTCGACGTAGCGGCGGACGATCTCGTAGTTCACCTCGCCCGCCATGGGAGCCGCGAGGCCGTCCGCGATCGTGTTGACCGAATCGAGCCGCATGGCGTGCCCGGCATCGAGGCTCATGCGCATCGACGCTGCGCCAGTCGGCTCGACGCCGAACACGCGCGTCCTCGGAGACATCTCCTTTACGGCGACGGCGATTCCGGAGATCAGGCCGCCGCCACCGATCGGTACCACCACGGCGTCGAGGTCGGGCGCTTGCTCCATCAGCTCGAGCCCCGCGGTTCCGGCGCCCGAGCACACGATCTCGTCATCGAACGGGTGCACGAACACGAGACCGCGCTCGCGCTCGAGCGCGTGCGCACGATCGAATGCTTGGATGCTCGAGGCGCCGTACAGCACGACTTCGGCGCCGTACCCGCGACTCGCCTCGACCTTGGCCGGCGAGGCCTTCTCGGGCATCACCACCACGGCGTGGATGCCGGCGGCGCGCGCTGCCCACGCGACGGCTTGCGCGTGATTGCCCGCCGAAACGGTGACGACGCCGCGCGCGCGCGCGTCGGCGTCGAGCGTGCTGATCTTGGTGAGCGCACCGCGGACTTTGAACGAGCCGGTCTTCTGCAGGTTCTCGCACTTGAGCACCAGCCGCACGCCGACTCGATCGCCGAGCCGCGTGGCGCTCATCGTGGGCGTGACGTGGATGCGACCGGCGATTCGGTCGCGGGCGGCGCGAATGGCGGGAAGGTCGAGCATTGGGAAGAGGGAAGGGGGAAGGGGGAAGAGGGTGGGCGGCGGGCGGCGGGCGGCGGTGGTACTTCAGGAATCGTAACTCCGGGCGAGGCTTCACCACGTCCCTCTTCCCTCTTCCCTCTCCCCTCTTCCCTCTTCCCTCTTCCCTCTTCCCCCACTGAACTCGTTAGATTCGCGCGATTCCGGGTGCCCGTCCACCCGTCCACCCGTCCACCCGTCCGAACACGCCTGAAGACGTGCCGACCGGATGATCAAACGGAACGACAAGATTCTCTTCGCCGTCGCTTGTGCACTGGTGCTGCTCACGGCGGTGCTTCAGCTGTTGCATGCGAACGACGTTCTCCGCTTCGCCGCCGCCGCCGTCGCGCTGTCCGTGCTCGCGATGACCGTGTCGACGGGCACCGAACAGGTCGGGTCGCACTTGAGCTCCGGTGCGACGGGCGTGCTCCAGGCAGCGCTCGGCAATCTCCCCGAGGTGCTCGTCTGCGCGTTCAGCTTGCGAGCCGGCCTGGTGAACGTCGTGCAGGCCGCTCTCATCGGATCGATCCTCGCCAACTCGCTGCTCGTGCTCGGTGTGGCAATCGTGGTCGGCGGCGTGAAGCACGGTCGCATGCATTTCGACGCCCAGCCACCGCGGTTGATCGTGTCGATGATGATGCTCGCCGTGGCAGCACTTACCATTCCGACGCTCGCCGCCGAGCTGCACACGCCGGCATCCACGCACGAAGAATCGCTGAGTGCCGCGTGCGCCGTCCTGCTGCTCGTCGTCTTTCTGGCCAGTCTGCCCTTCTCGCTCAGCGCGGATCCGGAGCGAAGCCCGCGCCATGCGCCACCCCCCTCGACGGTCGACCGTTGGCCGATCGGACTCGCCATCGCGGTGCTGGTCGTTGCGTCGCTCAGCGCCGCACTCGTGTCGGAATGGTTCGTGAGCGCGCTCGAGCCGGCGATCGAGGCCTTGCACCTTTCCCAGGCATTCGCCGGGATCGTGATCGTGGCGATCGCCGGGAACGCGGTCGAGAACGTCGCTGGCATCCGCCTCGCGGCAAAGAACCGTCCGAACTACGCGATGAGCGTGATCCTCAACAGTTCGTTGCTCATCGCCCTCGTCGTGTCGCCAGTGCTGGTCCTGCTGTCGTTCGTGCTCGGCGGGCCGGTGTTCACGCTCGTCATGCCTCCGCTGCTCATCGCCGCGCTGCTGCTCACGACGATCACCTCGGCGATCATCGTGACGGACGGCGAAACGATCTGGATCGAAGGCGTGGCGCTGATCGGCCTGTACGGGATGATCGCCACTGCGTTCTGGTGGGGCTGAGATGGCCAAGCTCGCGCGACCGGGATGCCTGCTACGCTCCGCCCTCGTGATGTTCGGGGTTTTGTTTCTGCCGATGGCGGCGCTGTTCGCGTACAAGGACTTTGCGCGCTACTGGGTGCGATCGCTCGTGCTCTTGCTCGTCTCGATCGCGTTCTTGTGGCTCGGACTCTCGCGAGCCGAGCATTCCTGGGTGACCATGGTCGACGATCTCGACCCTGGGGATGGTAAGTGACGGACATGGACCAATCATTATGAGAACACTCCTCGTGCTCGGATTGCTCGCGCTGGCTCGGACCGCGGGCGCCCAGTGGACGCCGCAAGTCAGCGGGACGAACGCGGAGTTTCGCGGCTTGGCAGCCGTGAGCCCGACGATTGCGTGGGCGAGTGGAACCCACGGCCGCTTCGTGCGCACGACGGATGGCGGTGCGACGTGGACCCTGGACAGCATCGCGGGCGCCGACTCGCTGGACCTGCGGGCGATCGTCGCGCGCGGTGCGGCGCGCGCCTGGGCGATCAGCGCCGGTCCGGCCGAACAGGGCCAGGCGAAGATTTTCCGGACGCGCGATGGCGCGCATTGGACCAAGGTGTTCGAGACCAG
>DATJIZ010000225.1:0-13903 GCA_035492735.1 Gemmatimonadaceae bacterium
GCGGTCACCTGCGTCCAGCGGCGCGGGGCCCAGGCCCAGCCCTCGCGCACGCCGCGCAGGCGCGACGCGCGGGCCCGCCCCGGGCCGGCATCGGCCAGCGGCCGGACCAGGCCGGGTGCGAGGTGCAGCATCGCGCTCGTCTCAGCCTCGCCGGCGTGATCCCCCGGTTCCTCGATGAAACGCGTCACATCCACGCACGACCACCAGTTGATCGAGCACAGAAACACACGCGTCGCCGGCTGCAGCTCGCGGATCATCTGCCTGAAGTCGTTCCCGCCGTGGCCGTTGAGGATCAACAGCTTGTGGATCCCCTGCGTCTCGAGCGATGCGACCAGATCGTCCAGCAGCGCCGCCTGCGTGCTCGGATTCATGCTGAGGCACAGCTTGATGTCGAGCTGCGTCGTGTTCACGCCAAACGGAACCGTGGGCAGCACGACGACCCGCGCGCCGCGCGACCAGGCACGCTCCGCGGCGCGAACGGCCACCTGCTCCGACTGGATGCTGTCGGTCGCGTAGGGCAGATGATAGTTGTGGGCTTCGGTCGCCCCCCACGGAAGGATGGCGGCTTCGTACGGCGTGGGATCGACGGTCTTCCAGGTCGACTCGGCGAGAATGTACGGGCGTTCGTTCATGCCTTTACGGGCTGGGATTGGCTCCGCGCCGGTTCGCGATCCAGTGGTCGATCGACCACTCGCCGCCGCCCGCGAACGCCAGATAGAGCATCACGAAGCAGAAGAGGACGACGTTATCGCCGCGGTTGTTGATGGGGAAGAACGATCGATGGATGTGCACCTTGAAGTATGCCACCGCCATCTCGCCGGCGGCGATGACCGCGGCCGGCCGGGTGAAGAGTCCGACGAGCACGAGACATCCGCCCACCGTTTCGATCACGCCGGCCAGCCCGAGCAGCGATACCAGATGGTAGGGAACCCGCTGCGCCGCCGGCGGAAGGTTCCACACCTTCTGCAGCCCATGCTCGAAGAACAGCGCCCCGGTGACGATGCGCAGAACGCTCAGCATGCGCATGGTCAGCGGGGCGCTCGAGCCTTGCAAAAGCGTCATGCCCGATCCTCGTTCCGAGTGATTGCGTCGATTGCGCGCGGCCATCGCGTGCGGCATGGCCCGTGCGTGCCGAGGCAGCATCCTCAACAAGGAGCGCGCCATGGCCGACAAGGACGGGAATCGGGAGAACCAGCGCGGCGATCGCGCGGACGGCGACCAGTCGTCGGATTCGCGGTTCAGCCCCGAGCACGAGAAGGACAACGAGTGGCTCCGCGACCAGGTAGGTGAAGATCACAACCTGAGCGGTTCCAGCACGTATCGAACGCTTCCCGATCAGCCGGAGGGCAGCGAAGAGTCGCGCGGCGATCAGCCGAGCCGGGACGACTTCGGCGAGACTGGAGATAGCGACGTGCGAAAGCGGCAATCGAACCGCTGACTGTGGCTACCGGGCGGCGAGCTCTTCAGGCTCGTCGCTCGCCTCCGCCGGGCCGACCAGAGCGAACAGCGCACCGATGATCGCGACCAGGTAGAGCGCGACGCCCGCCCACCAGAACGACCGCCCCACGGCCTGGTCGTACGGCAGCCACCCGAATCGGCCGAGCAGGTAAGCCCAATCGTGCTCGCCGCCGCCGACCAGCGGCAGCTCCTGTGCACGCGCATCGCGAGCGTAGACCGAGACGTTCCAGCAGTTCTGCGCCACCCACCAGAGCACGCACGACGCCGCGTGCCGGTCCTTGCGCAACGCGAAGTAGCCAACGAACACGCTCGGCACGATGAGCTGGAAGAGCGTGCCACCCATCATCTGCACGAGCTCACCGAACGGCGCGAAGACCAGATGCCCCGTCTCGTGAATGGGAAGGTCGACGCTGTCCATGAGCGAGTAGTCACCCGGGTGCAGCAGCAACCGAAAGCCGTAGATCGCGAGCAGGATCGTGAGCGCCAGGCGGACGCCGCGCGAGGAGGTCATGCCCGTTCGACTGGCGGACGCGACGCCGGGCAACGACAGGACGGCGCGCGACCGTATGCCGCGCGGAGTGCCGGCACCGATCCTGTCATCGAAGCCGCATTAAGGCTCGCTTAACGCCTCGCCGATCTTGCAGGCGATTGTGCCGTGCGGTAACGTCCGCGACAGCGAGCATAACAATACGAGAATTTCACGGTCATAAACGGCGACTCTCACCCTGGTAGCCCGCATCGTCTCGCGCGCGAGTTCATTCTGCGCCCGGTGTCATGAATAATCTCGGACGCGACGCTTTCGGGCTCGGGCCGACGGTCAGGACGCTTGGCACCGCGAGTGTCATCACGAGCGCGCAGGATCGCGATGCCACGACGATCGGACCGGGCAAGCCGCTCGCCGTGCTCGTGTATCTCACCGCGTCGCCGGGCCGCAGCGCCACGCGCGACCATCTGATCGACCTCCTCTGGGCCGACGCCGAGCCGGAAGCCGCCCGCCACGGCGTTCGCCAGACGGTCTGGCTGCTCCGGCGCAAACTCGGCGCCGACACGATCGCAGCGACGCGAGATCTCGTCCACCTGACCGCCGACGTGCACACGGATCGCGGTCGCTTTCTCGAAGCGATCCAGTCGCAGGCGTACGACGAAGCGGTAGAGCTCTACGGCGGCGATTTCCTCCCGAACATGGCGATGCCGGGCGGGCTGCGGTTCGAGCGGTGGGCCGAGGTCGAGCGGCAGCGACTGCGATCGCTGTTCCTGCGCGCCGCCGAAAGCGAAGTGCGGCGCTATCTCTCGCAGGCGCGACATCGTGATGCCGTCGCTCTCTCCCGTCGCATGCGCAACGAGGATCAGTCCGCCGAGGCGTCATGGCGGCTGCTGATCGAGGTGCTGCTTGGCACCGGGGACCACCTTGGCGCGACCGCCGAAGCCGAATCACTCGCGCGTCGTCTGGCCGCCGAGCGGATCGAACCCGAGCCTGCCACGCGGGCAATCATCCACGCGGCGCAATCGTCGCCCGGAGGCCGGGGCACGAGCGCCACCTCGCATGGATTGAACGCGGATTTGATCGGCCGCTCCGAGGAATTCTCCGTGCTGGCGTCGGCGTGGGAGGACGCGCACGCCGGACACGCCGTGCACGTGCACGTCGCGGCGCTGCCGGGTGTCGGTAAGACGCGGCTCGTCGCCGACTTCGCCGCCCGGCTCCGCGCCCGGCGCGCGCGAATCGCCATGCTCTCACTGCGACAAGGCGACCAGGCAATTCCGTACGCGGCTCTCGGGGAGCTCGCCGCCGCACTGGCCCTGCTACCCGGTGCGACCGGCATCTCCGCGGCGTCGGCACGAACGCTCGTCGCCCTCAACCCGGCGTTGTCGACCGTGTACGATGTAGAGCCGGACAATTCACAGATTCACGACGTCGCGCTGCGACGAACCGTCGCGATGCAGGAGCTGATCGCGTCGCTGTCCCAGGACGTCCCGCTCGCGCTGATCATCGACGATCTGCACTGGATCGACGAAGCGTCGCAGCGAGCACTGGCGAGCGCATTGCAGCGTGTCTCCGATCACCGGCTGCTCGCGGTGACGGCTGCCCGTCCCGGGCCGATGGCGCTGCGCACTCCCGCCACGATCCACCTGTGGCTTCGGCCGCTGACCGAGGCCAACGTCGCTTCGCTCGTGGTTGGTCTTGGCGCGCTGCCTGAGGAGCCGTGGGCCGAAGACCTGGTTGCGCGACTGCATTCGGCCACCGACGGCGTGCCGCTGCTCGTTCTCGAGACGCTTCAGCTGCTCGTCGAACGCCGTGTGCTGAGGTTGAGCGACTCCACGTGGAGCTCGCCCCGGCCCGACGATCTGGAGAAGATGCTCGGCACCAGGAGTGCGCTCGCCGATCGACTTCGCGCGCTCTCCGCCTCCGAGCGCGGCGTGCTCACCGTGATTGCGGCGGCGGGCACGCCGCTCCCGGAAGCGATGCTCGCCACTCTCCTCGACATGGGGCGGGGCGAACTCCACGCGCACGCCGTGGCGCTCGAGCACCGGGGCCTGCTAGTCACCGGCGAAGAGGGATGGCGTGTCATGCACGACTCGATTGGCGAGGTCGCGACCGGTCTCGCGACCGACGACGCGCTTCGCAAAATCCACGGAGAACTTGGCGCGTGGTTCTTCAAGCATGCGTCGGACGACAGCGGGGCCTGGCTGCGCGCGTCGTCGCACTTCGCGCTGGCGGCCGATGTCGAAGCAGTGACGCGCTGCTTCGTGAACTGGCTGGCCGTGGCGCGCAGGCGTGGCGACCCGCGCCCGACCCGCGACCTCGCCGCCGAGTTCGCGAGCCGGCAGCACGGGCTGCTGCAGCCGAGCGCGCTCGCTCACGGCGCGCCGCTGCATCTTCGGATTTCGCGGCGCCGACGTACCGTTCTCGTCGCCGCGGCGGTGGTGGCCACCGCGTCGGCGATTGCGTACGGGGTCAAGCCTTCGAACGCGACGGAGCCGCCCGACGCCACACTCTATGCGTACTCCAGGGATTCAACAGGACACGCCATCGCGGCCGCCATCGACTTGCGGCAATCGCAGCTCGGGCGCACCGATGTCATAGAGCTCCAAAGCGGTCGGTCAGCTCGGCCGATCGGTCTGCCCGATCCACTGAGCGCCGCCTTGAGTCCGGACGGCCGCTCATGGGCGTCGCGACGAAGCTTTCCGGACAGCGGCGGCCTCGACGTCGTGCTCACGGATGTCGGCTCCGGTGCCGAGCGTCGCATCACGTCGTCGCCAGCGGACGACTACTCGCCGAGCTGGTCGCCCGACGGGAAGTACCTCGTGTTCTCCACGGCCCGATTCTCTCCGCGCGGCCACGCCGATCTGGCGATCGTCGACGTCCATTCGGGCGTCGTGCGCCAGCTGACGAACGGCGCGGCATCCGACGAGACGCCGCAGTGGCACCCGTCCGGCACCGAGATCGCATTTGCGCGCCATGACTGGTCGACGGGACGATCCCGCTTGTGCGTGATCACGGTCGATGCGAGCCGCCTCGACTGCGGTCTTCGGGAATCACCGGCGGCCCTCTCCGTACGCGGCTGGTATGATTGGCGCCGCGTCGTGGTCATCGAAGCAGTTCCTGGCGTCGCTGATTCGGCGGTCGTGGCCACGGTCGACGTCGAGAACCATGAGACTCGAACGCTGGTGACCGGCCGTGTCGACGGCGCGCAACTCAGTCCGGACGGGCAGTGGATGGCGTGCCGCTGTGCGCCGAATCCACAATTGCCGGCTCGCTGGACTGTTTTTCCGCTCGCACGGCCTGACCTGGCGCGCGAGGTGGTCGCCGATCGCCTGGGCGAGCGCGATCTCGTGCTGGCCTGGCTTGGGCGCCGACGCACCGGCGGCTACCTCGCCAAGCTCTCGATCCGCGCGCCCGCCGCCGTGCTGCCGCTCGGGGTTGGGACGAGCCTCATCGCGACCGCGAAGGATGACTCGGAGCACGCCCGGCCAGCGGCTCCGCTCACGTGGTCGAGCCTCACACCCAATGTCGCGACGATCGATTCCGTCTCCGGCCTACTCATTCCGCATGTGGCCGGACAAGCGCGTATCCGCGTGTCGGCCGGTGGGTGGATCTCCGCCGACACGACCGTTCGGATCGGTGCCAGCGACGCGCCGCTCGTACTCGTGGAGGATTGGACGGCCGGCTTGAACGTGCAGTTCGTGCCGTTCGGCGTACCGGCGCCGCTGGTGATCAGCGGCACGCCGGTCGGCGCCGCCATGCGCAACAATGGCGACGGCTCCTTTTCGAGCGGCGTCTACAGTCGCAAGGAGTTCGTTGGCTCGGCAGGGCTGGGCGTGGAGGTCGTCGTCAGCACTCCGGTCGACTCGCTGCAGTGGCAGACGCTTTCAGTGGAGCTGCGGCCCGGGATGGACTCGGCGCGGCTCGCGCGCTGGGACCACCGCGACAGCGAGAGTCCGGGATCGGCCGATCGGCCGAGCGTCGGCCGGTGCCTGTTGGGCATACCGGGCGGGGAAGGGCCGGCGAACGCCCACCTCGTCTCGGTTCTCGACTTGCGCCAGGAACGACGGCCGCTGGCACCGCGCTACTTCTCGGGGCAACCCTATCGGCTACGCGTGCAGCTCTTTCCGGATGGGCGCTGTGGTGTCGCGGTCGACGGCAGACCGCTCGTCATCGTGCCTGGACGGCCGTTGGCGGACGCGCGATACCGCCTGATCATCGCCGGCAATTCCGCGCAAACGGACATCCTCGTCGGGCCGGTTCGGATGTGGACCGGGGTACAGCCCGACGTTCCCTGGCTTCAACTCGATCTCGCGGCAGCGGGCGCAGCGTCGCGGTAACGGTCCACGACTATTTCGCGGGGCCCGCGACCCACCGATTGTTCGATCGATCGATGTCGGGAAACGCGTTCTCGGGATCGATCTCGATCTTGGCCACCGTCGCCGGCGCGTCGAGCGCGAGCGTGTAGCGCCGCGCGCCGGAAAGCCACACGTCGACCGGAATCTCGCGCCGCTCCACGGCGCCTCCACTGCGCGTAATCGCCAGGCGCACCGGCATCGGCGCCAGACCGCGGTCTTCGATCGTCACCGCCAGCTTGCCGTTCAGCGGCGTCACCGAGGCGATCGCCTGATCGAGCGTCCAGGTTTCGTACCACCAGGTTCGCCAGAACCACGACAGGTCGTGGCCTGCCGCTGTGTCGAATGTATTGAAGAAGTCATATGGCGACGGATGCTTCCACAGCCAGCGCAGGCCGTAGGTCCGATACGCCGACATGAACGTGTCGTTGCCGAGCAGCGCGCGAAGCGCCGACATGTTGGTCGACATCTTGTCATACGAAGCGATTCCGTACGCCGGCGTGCCCACCGGATACTGATCGCCCGGCCGCATCAGCGCGACCTCGCTGTCGGTGCGCGCCAGAGCGAGGTAGGCCTCGCGCGAGATGCGCTCGCGATCGTAGCCCTTGAAGAAGGCTTGCATCCCCTGCGCCTGATTGAATCGCGTGAGGCCCTCGTCCTGCCACGCGTAGCGCCGCTCGTCCGAGCCGACCTGCATCGGAAACCACATGTGCGCCGTTTCGTGTACCTGCACCGAATAGAGCGACAGCGTGTCACGCGGGCCGCCGATGCAGGTGAGCATTGGGTATTCCATGCCGCTGCACGACACCGGGCCCTCGAGCGCGGTCATCTGCTGCCACGGATACGGCCACAGATAGCTCGACAGGAACTCGACCACGTTTCGCTCGTATGCGGCGGATTTGTCCCACGCCCATCGCCGCGCCTCCGGACGATAGAAAGTGTTGACGACGGTCGTGTCGGGCTTGTGATCACCGTCTCGGTCGCCAACGACCGCGATCGTCGCGTCCCAGAGAAACTTCGATGAAGCGCCCCAATCGAAGTCGCGCACATTGGTCGCGCGAAAGCGCCACGTGACCACACCGTCGAAGCCGGTATTCGTGGCCCTGGTCGATCCCGCGCCGCGATCCTCATCGCGCACCACGTGCACCACACCGCCACCGCGCCGGGCTTCGGCGAGTCGGGCGCGCGTTTGCGACGACAGCACTTCCGCGGCGTTGGTCAGCTCTCCGGTCGCGCCGACGAGCCAACCTTGCGGCAGGCTCAGATTCACCTCGTAGTCGGCGTAATCCATGTAAAACTCGGCGGTGCCGAGGTACGGGTCGATCTGCCAGCCCGTGAGATCGTCGTAGACCGCGAGCTGCGGATACCAGTACGCGATCATGAACAGGTCGCCGCCGCGAGTGGTGCCTTCGCGCGGCGCGCCGTCGGGAGGAACCTGGAACGCCCACGCGATGTCGAGGTCGAGCGAATCGCTCGGCGTGAGCGCGCGCGGAAGGGATACGCGCATCAGCGTCCCGTTCACCGCGTATCCGGCGCCCGTGTCACGCCTGGCGAGCGCCTGACCGCCCGCGGCAACGCGGAGAATCTCCATGCCGCCCGTGACCGGCGTCGACTCGACGCGCGCCGCGGTCGGTGCGAACAGATTCTGGTTGAGATAGATCCAGACTGCGCGCAGCGTGTCGGGCGAACGATTGAAATAGCGGACCGTTTCCCGGCCATTCACGAGACTTGTCGCGGGCACGAGCTCGGCGTCGATGCGATAGCGGGCGAACTGCTGCCAGTACTTCGGACCCGGCTCGCCGGTTCTGGTGCGAGTTCCGCGCTCGACGGCGCGAGCGAAGGCGTGCGTCTCGAAAACGGGGTAGGGGACGGGACGTGCAGGCGCCGGGGCCGGCGGCGGAGCCACCGGCGGGCGTCGCAGCGGCCAGCGCGCGCAGCCCCCGATCACGACGACCGATCCCGCGGCGAGAGCAAGGGTTCGCATGCCGCAATATCGCCGGGACGAGCCGCGGAGCGCGAGCGATCGCGCCACGCCGCGCGTATATTCGCCAACTCGCCTCGCTGTCCGCTGGAGAACTCGATGCCCCGACGCCCCGCCGCCCATTTCGCGCTTGCCTGCGCGATTCCGCTATTCCTGTCGTTTCCCGCGCTCGCGCAGCAGAGCGGTGCACCCGCGGTCACGGCCGCTGCCGCGCGCACCGATCCCGGCGCGAAGAAGGTCCTCGGCCTCGCCGACATCGGCCGCTGGAAGCGCATCAACAATGCGGCGCTGTCCGCCGACGGCACGTGGATGACGTACACCTATGCGCCGAACGATGGCGACGACACGCTGTTCGTGCGTCAGCTCTCGGGCAGCACGGTGTACACGATCCCCGGTGGCTCCGCGCCGCAATTCTCCGACGATTCCCGATTCATCGGCTACTTCGTGAGCCCACCGACGGCTCGCGGTGGTCGTGCCGGCCGCGGCGGCGGTGGAGGCGGCCGCGGTCGCGGCGCTCAGCCCGACACCACCGCGAGCGGAGCTTCGCGCCGCTTCGAGCTGATCGACCTGTCGACCGGCGTGAGGTACCAGGTTCCCGATGGCGCCACGTTCAAGTTCTCGAAAGGCTCGAAGTATCTTGCCGTTCACGCCACCAAGTCGAACCCGGCCGCGAAGAATAGCGGGTCCGACCTCGTGCTGCGGGATCTGACAACCGGCGTCAGCCAGAACATCGGCAACGTGAACCTGTTCGACTTCGATGATGCCGGGCACATGCTCGCCTACACCATCGACGCGGCCGAGCGGAACGGCAACGGCGTCTATGCGATCGATCTCGCGACGTCGCAGTCCAAGGTGCTGAGCTCCGCGGCGGCCGATTACGACCAGCTCTCATGGGCGGACAAGAGCACGGGGTTGGCCGTGCTGCGCGGCGACAAGAAGAAGGAGAACGCGCTGCGTGACAACGCGCTCCTCGTGTGGCGCGACGTGGCCACGCCCAAGCCCGTGACGATCGAGTACGATCCCGTGGCCGACGAGGGCTTCCCCAAAACGATGGTGCTGAGCGAGTTCGCGCCGCCCCGCTGGACGCGCGACGGCTCGCGCATCTACGTGGGTCTCAAGGAGCAGGAAGCCGAGCGCGCCCCCTCGACCGAGCCGCAGGCGAACGTCGACGTCTGGCACTGGAAGGACGACGAAGTGCAGTCGGTCCAGATGGTACGGATCACGCAGGAGCGTCGTGCCACCCTCCCGGCCGTGTTCGACCTGTCCAACCGCAAGCTCGTCCGTCTCGCCGACGATGCAATGCGCACCGTCACGCCCACGGCGGACGCGCGGTGGGCGATCGGACGCGTGGACACCACGTACCGCGGCGAGGTCGCCTGGGGCGGCAGCCGCGGCGACTACTACCGCGTGAACACGGCCACCGGTGAGCGATCGCTGATCGACAAAGGCCTGACGCGCACGATGGGCACATCGCCCGACGGCAAGTGGTTCCTCTATCTCAAGAACAACAAGGTCTTCGCCAACAATCTCGAGACGGGACGCAGCGTGCCGCTCGGCGGCGACAAGATCAGCTTCGTCGACGAGACTGACGACCATCCGTACGAGAAGCCGACGTACGGCGTGGCTGGCTGGTCGCGCGATGGCAAATTCGTGATCCTCAACCACCGATACGACGTCTACGCGGTACCGCTCGACGGCGGGAAGCCGATCGACCTGACCGCGGGCATAGGCGACTCGCAAGAGATCGAGTTCCGCATCGTGCGCCTGGACCGGCCGAACGGAGGCGGGCGCGGTGGGCGTGGCGGCGGAGCGTTTGCCGCCGCGCAAAACGACGATGATGACGGCATCGATCTCTCCAAGCCGCTGCTCCTCTCGGCGTACGGCGAGTGGACGAAGAAGTCGGGCTACTACACCGTGTCCCCGGGCGGAAAGCCGACGCCGCTCGTCTATGACGATGCACAGATCGGTCAGGCGCAGAAGGCCGAGAAGGCCGATCGCGTGATCTTCGCGCGACAGACCTTCACTCAATTCCCAGACTATTGGGCCACGACCACGTCGTTCGCGTCACCGAGCAGGGTCACCGACGCCAACCCGTTCATGGACGAGTACCGCTGGGGCAAGCGGCTGCTGGTCGATTTCAAGAACAGTAAAGGCCAGCGGTTGCAGGGCACGCTCACGCTGCCGGCGAACTACGAGCAGGGCAAGACGTATCCGATGCTCGTCTATTTCTACGAGAAGCTGTCGAATACCGATCATCAATTTCCGATGCCGATCTACGACGATCGGCCGCACTTTGCCGAGTACGCGAGCGACGGGTACCTGGTGTTCGAGCCCGACATCGTCTACGAGGTCGGTAAACCAGGCAGCTCGGCGCTGGACTGCGTGACGAGCGGCGTGAAGAAAGTGATCGAGCTTGGGTACGCCGATCCGAAGCACATCGGCATCCAGGGTCACAGCTGGGGAGGATACGAGACGTCGTACATTCTCACGCAGACCGACATGTTCGCGGCCGTCGTCACCGGAGCGCCGCCGACGGATCTGATCAGCTTCTACGACGAGACGTATCCCGGCACGGGCACGCTCCAGCAAGGCATCGTCGAGGTCGGCCAGGTGCGGATGGGTACGAACCCGTGGGACAACAAGGCGCTGTTCGAGGAGCAATCGGCGCTCTACAACGTGCGGAACATCAAGACGCCGTTCCTCATTCTGCACGGGACCGCCGACAACGCGGTCGACTGGCACCAGGGCCTCGAGCTCTACGGCGCGGCGCGTCGATGGGGGAAGCAGGTGATCCTGCTCTCATATCCCGGCGAGCCGCACCATCTCGCGCGCAAAGAGAATCAGAAGGACTTCCAGCAGCGGATGAAGCAGTTCTTCGATCACTATCTCAAGGGCACACCGGCGCCCAAGTGGATGACCGACGGCGTGCCGCAGACGAAGAAGGGCGGATCGATCGAGTAGTGCACGGCTCCAAAAACGAGAGCGGCGACCTTGTTCAAGGTCGCCGCTCTCGTGTCGTATGCTCGGTCCTGCCTCTTCGCTCGTGCCACTCCGCTCGCTGATGCTGTATGAGCTGGCGCAATGCAGGATGTATTCCCGAGTCGCCGCTATGCCCCACGGCGCGTATCACCGACCTCGGCCGTCACGGCGAATGCCGGTTTTCGCCGAGCAGGCGCCGCCTGCTCGAACGCGTACGCGAGCCTGAGCAGCGCGGGTTCGCTCCAGGCGCCGCCCACGAACGAGATGCCGACCGGAAGACCGCGCACGAATCCCATCGGAACCGTCACGTGGGGATAGCCGGCCACCGCGGCCGGCGACGTGAACGAGCCCCGCCCGCCGGCATCGCCGTTGACGAGGTCGATGAGATCGGCCGGCCCCTGCGTCGGCGCGACGATCGCGTGGAGCTTGTACTTGGCGATCGTGGCGTCGATGCCGCGCGCGCCCATCAGCCGCCGATTCCTTGCGAGCTCGTCCAGATACTTCCGTTCGGTGAGAGGACCCTTCTTCACCGATTGTTCCATGATCTCCTGGCCGAAGTAGCGCAGCTCGCGCGCGGCGTTCTTCGCGTTGAACGCGATCACGTCGGCGAGCGAGTGCACGGCGACATTCGGCGCGAGCGCTCGAAGGTAGGCGTCGAGGTCGGCCTTGAACTCGGACAGCAGCACGTCGAACTCGGAATCATCCGTCTGGCCGGCGGTCGCGATCTCCGCCGGGTCGACGATCACGGCGCCCTGCTGCTTCATGAGATCGAGCGCTCGTTCGAACACCAGGTCGGTGTCGCGGCTGTAGCCGGTGAAGTGCTTCCGCGCCACGCCAATGCGGGCGCCGCGAAGACCGCTCTTGTCGAGTTCGGCGGTGTAATCGGTGCGACTGTGGCCCGTGCTGGCCCGGGTTGCCGAGTCGCGCGGATCTACGCCCACGAGGGCGCCGAGCAGGATCGCCGCATCGCGGACGGTTCGCGCCATGGGCCCCGCGGTGTCCTGGCTGTGCGAAATGGGAACGATTCCCGACCGGCCGATCAAGCCGACGGTCGGTTTGATTCCCACCAGCGCGGCCGCTGCCGCCGGCGATGTCACCGAGCCGTCGGTCTCCGTCCCGATGGCCGCCGCGCAACAGCTGGCGGCTGTGGCCGAACCTGAGCCGGAGCTCGATCCGCTCGGCGTGCGGTCGAGGGCGTACGGATTGCGCGTCTGGCCGCCGCGCCCACTCCATCCGCTGGTCGAATGTGTGGAGCGAAAGTTTGCCCACTCGCTCAGGTTCGTCTTGCCGAGAATCACCGCCCCCGCGCGCCGCAGTCGCTCGGCGACGACCGAGTCGCGCGCGGCGATATTGGCCTCGAGCGCCAGCGAGCCGGCGGTCGTGTGCATCCGATCCGCGGTATCGATGTTGTCCTTGATCAGGATCGGGATGCCGTGCAGCGGGCCGCGCACCTTGCCGGACTTGCGCTCGGCGTCGAGCTGCGCGGCAATGGACAGCGCGTCGGGATTGAGCTCGATCACGGCGTTGATCGCCGGGCCGCGCTGATCGATGGTATCGATGCGCGCGAGGTACTGTTGCGTGAGCGAGTGGGACGTCTCCGCGCCACTGCGCATGCGCGACTGCAATTCGTCGATCGTCGTCTCCTCGAGCGCGAACGACGGAACCTGCGGCTGGTGGCGGGCATCCTCCGGATGTGTCGGACTCGAGCTGGCGTGCCGAAATGTCAACGCGCCAGCGACCGCCGCGCCGACGAACGCGCGGCGGTCGATCATTTCCGGATTGTCGCTATCCGCGTCGTTCATGGATTCGGTCTGTCGGCGGTGGTCTCGACCACGAAGCTCCCCACGTCCTGCACGTACTCGACCCCGGGCTTCAGCACGACGAAGAGCGCGTTCACGCTTCCGACCACGGCCATCGACCTGTCGAAGCAGTCGTGATACGTCAGCTCCTCGATGTGCTCGGGAGCGATCTCGGACAGCACGGTGATCGGGACATACGAGATCCGCGCCCTCGGTGGAACACCGACGAATGCTCGCGCGGCAGCCATACCGATTGGCAGAAGTGGCAGCCGAATGCGTTTGCCGTTCACCCACACTTCCTGGATCCCGGTGTCGCATCCCCCGCGGCTCGTCAGCATGTCGGGCCGCAACCGCTTGACGACGTCCCACCCGTCGCTGAACGGAGCGGTGCTGTTCGCGATCTCGTCGGCGTCGAGATGATAGCTCTTCCACTTGAGATCGGCTTCCGCGCTCACCTTCACCGGCGCGAGCGTGGTCAGCGGGCGCGGCACCATGAGTCCGACGAACGTGGTGTCGTGCGGCGCGGCCGCAAAGAACCGATCAGCCCGCGCGTATCCGATCTTGCGCATGGTGACCTGCAGATCGGTGCTGTCCTCGAGCGCGGGCAGGGCGAGCGCCGCTGCTCCAAGGCTGTCGGTCGTTCCGCGAGCGACGACGTCGCGCAGGCCGCGCGTGATCGTGAGCTCGGCGGTTCGAACCGGCATGCCCGACGAGTCCACCGCGACCACGCGTACCACGGCCGAGGGTTTTGCTTGGGCGCCGGCTCCGCTCGCGATCGCGGCCGCGAGGAACGCCGCGGCGAATCGACGGTCCACGATGAGCATTCGCATCGAGCCTCCAGTCGAGGCAG
>DATJIZ010000226.1:0-7832 GCA_035492735.1 Gemmatimonadaceae bacterium
GCCGATGAATAGGAGCACAAGCAAGGGCAGGATTCTCCGCTCGACAGGAGAAGCACCCCCCGACGGGGTTGGCGTGTACGACGCCGAGGTGCGCGGACTGGTCTTGGTCGATGACGGCACAAGAGGTTGGGCTGGGGGACGGAGCCGGGCGGGTGCGCTCTCCGAGGCGAGCGGCAGAGACGCGAAGCAGATACGCGGCGCGCGATCTCTATGTTGGCGCGCGGTACACGGTCCGTCCAGCGCGCAGCCGGCCCAGCGGCGGCCCGAAACACACGAAGGGCCGCCGGTCATGAGACCGGCGGCCCTTCGCCCAGTCACCGCCTTACCGATTGAGGTCGCGGTCGCTACGGTTGCCGATGTTCGACGACGACGAGCTTTGGCGGGAGCCCGACGAGCTTTGGCTCGAGCCCATGGAGCTCACGTTGGAGGATGACCCCGCCCGACGTGAATGCTCCTGCTTGTTGTGCTGTTCCAGCGCGTCGCGCGACTTGAAATGGGCGCCGCACTGCTGGCACTCGAGGTCCCGGTCGTTTGCCATGCGAATCTCCTCATGGTTGTGGCCGACGGCGCCGCGCCAACCGGCCGCGGCCGCTCGCCGTCCGTCCAGAAGGAACGCCGCACGCGGCGTGCCCGCAAACGACTCTTCGACGCGCTCTACCGTTGAACGATGAGCTCTACCGTTGAACGATGATCAGATACTTCGACGTCGACCAGAACCGTTCTGCTTCCGGTATCTCGAGTGCGCCGCGGAAGGTATTTCCCTCGCGCGTCGTGACTTTCGCGTCATCGAGGCTCTGGCGCGACACGATCTGGTACTTCCGCGTCGTGTCGGGCACATCGATCGTGTGCACCTCACGCGTGTCGATCGCGGTGAACACGTCCGGCTTGAGGTCGCGCGCCGGAACGAGGGTGCGCCCCACTCGCTTGATGAGCAAGTTCGCGCCGCCTTCCTTCACGACGATGCCCTTCTTGATCAGTTCATCCTCGGTCCCGATCACGTAGTACGCTTTCGCGTACGCGGCGCGCGCCGCGCCGAGCTCCTTGGTGAGATCATCCAGCCGCGCCTGAAGCATCGCGACTGCCTGCGCCTGCTGCTCGATGCTCGTCGTCATGTCGGCTACGTGCTGCACCTCGACCGCGAGCGAGTCACGGAGGGCTTTGTTCTCGTCGGCCAATCGGCCGTTTTCCGTGATGAGCTTCGCCTGCTTGTCCTTGAGATCAGCGAGATCGCGCGCCGTCTGCCGCGACCGGGCAACGAGCGCGTCGACGCGACGCAGCAGGTCCTTGCGCGCGCGCAGCTGGTCTTCCAGACCGCTCTCCGAGCCTTTCTTGGCCGCGGCCGGCTGCAGGCCTTTCACGTGAGAGATCGAGTTGTCGATCTTCGTGATGAACAGGTTCGCATCGGCCAACACGAGCGACACCGAGTCGCGCTGTGCCGACAACTTGTCCATCAGGACGCGCTGCTGCGAGGCGAGCGCCTGGGCGCTGTCGGCACGCGCGCGATCGCGCGGCGACGAGCAGGCGATGGACAGGACGATCAGCGGGAGGAGAACGAATGATGGGCGCATACGCATCACAGTCGAGGGAGTGGTTCAGAGACTTCTCACACGAAAACGACCGTACGGGAAGAGTGTCACGAACTTGACCCGCCACCTGCGCCCCGGCTACGCCCGATCGCACACCGGTTTGGTGACCCCGCGCACGATCATGGTGACCGCGTCTCGCGACGCCGAGGTGCCGACGTGCCGAGGCGCCTTACGGCGGCAGCACGAGCGATCCCATGAGGTGCCACCGCAGATTCCACTGCGCGCCGTACGGATGGTACCGCTCCGGCCTGTTGAGAAGATTCTGAAACAGCAGCTCGATTCGCAGGCGCCGCGACCACAGCCACTTTTCAGCCGACGCGTCGATCCTCGAGATCGCCGGCACGCGCAGCGTCGCGCTGTCGGAACCGAAACCGGGCCACGCCGTTCCGTCCATGACGTCGACCGTCGCCGTGAGCCGGAAGTCGCGGACAGGCATCGCAGCGAGTTGCCCCCGGAGCTCGTTGCTCGGGGACGAGTGGACGCGCTCCCGCAAGCTCGAGTCGCCGCTCGCCAGCGCCATCCGGTCGTAGGCGAGAGAACCCTGCCACACACCCGAACCCACCGACTCGAGGCGCACGCCGCCTCCAGCGAATGTGCCACTCGCCATCTCCAGCGGCGACGCGTCGCCGATCGACGTGACCGGCAGGATCGGCGCGTCGGCCAGCCGCCAGTCTCCGACGTGCTCCGCACGCGCATCCACGCCGATCGCCAGCGTCCCGGCCAGCCGTCGCGTGAACCCGACGGAGCCAATCGAGAATCGGGTATTCTCGTTCTGCGCCTCGCGTCCCAGCACCGCCGCATCGATCCACGTTCCGTCGATGTCGGGGTGCTCGTGCATCGTGGCAGCACTGATGGTCAGCGCAGTGCTCGTGTCGATCGCGACATTCACGGAGCCGAGTGCGTCCGCCGTGGTGCCGCGCGAGCCGTTCACGAGCACTCCGGTTGCCACGAGGGACAAGCGCGCGCCGCCAGTTCGCACGCTGGCGAACTCGCGCGCCGCCGTCCGCGTCCGCGTTCCGCCGTTTTGCGCCAGCCGCCACTTGTATCCGCCCGCTCCTGCTGCGATCGTCGCACCGCCGAACGCCCGCTGCGCGTCGACCGACGCCAGGCCGAGCTCGCGCCGGTGTCCGATCGTGAACGGCAACGGCGAGTCGAGCTCGCGCACGTCGGCGGACCAGACGGCGGCCTGGTACCCAATGACCGTCCGCGCGATGGAATCGAGCGCGCCGCCGATCCCGACGCTGGTCGCCTGTGATCGCAGCGACTGCTCGCGCGTCGTCGTCGGAACGAGAAGCAGGCCGCGTTGCTCGCCGTAGCCGGCGAGCAACGTGTGCCGCCCGAACGCGTGCAGCTCGCCCCGCAGTGTCGGGGCCACAGTCATCACATCCTGCGGCACCTGCGAGGAGAAGCCTGGAAACCTCGACTGCAGAATCGAGTCGGTCGTGTTCAATGACGTGAAGTGGACGCCGAGGTCGAGGTTCCAGCTCGGCGCGGCATAGCCCAGGTCCGCGTGCGCGAATGGGCCCAGTTTCTCGAGGTTGGGCGACTGCAGCGTGGTGTACCGGTATGGTCCGGGATCGCCGGTCTCGTCGCCGTGCTCGTATGTCAGGCGCGCGAACGAGCCGTTGGCGTGGCGCGATGTATAGATGCGCATCGCACCGCGCGGGGCCGGCGTGCCGCCGATGACGGCCGGGACTCGTACGAAGACGACGCTGTCGATCTCACCGGGGGTGACCGGCAACAGCTCGAGAAGATGCAGACCGAACATGTTCGTCTGGACGGGCTGGTCGTCGACGAACACGAGCCACTGCGCCGTACCCGCGGCCGACTCGCCGGGCTGCGGCAAGTGATCCGGGCTCGCCGCGAACGTGGCGCCGTCGACGCTACTCACGGCCCACCCTGCCGCACCCTCGAGAAACTCAGCGATGCGATTCCACCCCGAGCGCTCGATCTCCGCGCGCCTGATCACGATCGGCGTCTGCGCGCCAAGGGCCGGCGCTCCGGCGCAAAGGGCCAGCCCGAGGAGGGCCAGCGCAACCCGCCTACGCCTCACCTGAGAAAATCCCGAAGCCATCCGGGCGTTGGCGTGGTGTATCCCACGCCGGCCGAGATCCGAGCGAGGTGCACCGGCACGTGCAACCAGACGTGCGAGTAATCGCCCATGATGAAAGCCGAGAGCCGCGACAGGATACGCGCCTCCAGCGAGCCGCTCACCCCCATTACGAGCTCTCGCTCCTTGCGAAGTCCGGCGTTGATCAGTGTATCCTGAAACGAAAACTGCATCACACCAGCGTGGGCGCCGAGCCTGGCCGACACGCCGCCGAACAGCCGCGTCGGGTACCGCCACGCGAGCAGAGCGAGCGTGCCATGGAAATCCGGGTTCACGCCGCCGACCGACGTGAACGTCGCACGCTCCCCGGTGAGCGCGAGCTCGCCGAGCTCGAACGGCGTCGATGCCTCCACGACGAAGCCCGTCTGGGGTGAGTAGTAGCGCGACAGGCGTGAATCGGTCTGAAAGCGAGTCGCGCCGACGTTGATCGTCAAACTTGAAAACGCATCGGGTCGGGCGGTTTGGGCTTTCAGACTCCCTCCCGGAGAGAGTCCGAGCAGCGCAGAAAGGGCGAGCACCGCACCGTGAGCGATTCGGGACATGGCCGGCTCCGCCATGCACGAAGTCGGCCGCGGGCGTGCCACGCAAACACACGCGCGACACCGCGCGTATTGTTCGAGGAAACCCTTTCGGGCCGCTCCTCGCTCTAACGGGGTGCCAACGCAATCCCCAGGCGCTACCTGCCCTGCCGTCTCACCACTTCGAGGCCCCCCCGTGAGTCTCCGCCACTCGTTTCTGCTCGCCGCGGCCGTCGTCCTCGGCGCCGCACTATGTCCGGGAGCCCTGGCCGGCCAGACGGACGTCATTCGCGGGCGAATCGTCGGCCCGGACAATCAGCCGATCGACCGTGCGACGGTCACCGTCACGTCGCTCAGCGGCAACGTCTCTCGCACCGCGAGAACCGACAAGGGCGGGCGGTTCACCGTGACGTTTCCCGGTGACGACGGCGACTACTTCGTCAACGTCGCCGCGCTGGGCTACGCGGCCAAGCGCTTCGAGGTGAAGCGCACGGGCGATCAGGAGATCCTCGTGGCCGACGCCAAGCTGCAGCAGGTGGCCGCGCAGCTCGACGCCGTGAAGGTGACTGGCGAGCGGAAGAAGGTCGGGCGCAACGATCTCTCGCCGGACATCAGCGGCAGCGAGCGCCCCGTCAACCCCGGATCGGTCTCGGCTGATCAGCTCGGCGATCTCGCGGCGCTTGCCGCGTCGCTCCCCGGCGTACAGCTGGTACCGAGCGCCGACGGCTCGCCGTCCGGGTTCTCGGTGCTTGGGCTCAGCCCGGACCAGAATCTCACGACGCTCAACGGGATGAACTTCGGCGGGTCGAACCTGCCGCGCGATGCCAGCGTCTCGACGTCGGTCATCACCACGCCCTACGACGTCGCGCGCGGAAACTTCAGCGGCGGGCTCCTCAACGTGCGCTCGCGCGGCGGATCGAACTACATCTTCCGCACCTCGAGCCTGAACTTCGACACGCCACACCTGCAGTGGACCGACCCCGCCGCTCGATCGCTCGGACAGCAGTATCAGAACGTGTCGCTTGGCGGCCTGTTCTCGGGGCCGATTCAGGCCGACAAATCGTTCTTCTCAATCGCCTATCAAGCCGGGCGGCGATCGCAGGATCTCCAGACGCTGCTCAACACCAGCGCGCTGGGACTCCAGACGGCGGGGATCGCATCCGACTCCGTCAGACGTCTGCTGGGCATTCTCGACCAGGCGCGCGTGCCCGCCACCGTTGGCGGGATCCCGAACTCGCGGTTGTACGACAACGCGCTCGTGTTCGGCACGTTCGACTTCATGCCGCCAAGCTCGACCACGGGACAAGCGCTCAACCTCACCTTCAATGCATCGTTGAATCGCCAGGACCCGGCCGGCATCTCGACCACCGAGCTGCCCGCGCACAGCGGCGAGCGCACGAGCTGGTACGGCGGGGTTCAGGCCAAGCACTCCAGCTACTTCGGCTTCGGCGTGCTCACGGAGACGTCGATCGGCGTGAACCGAAGCCGCGTGTTCGGCAATCCGTTCGTCGAGCTCCCGAGCGGCACCGTTCGCGTGAATTCCACGTTCGCCGACGGCACGCCCAGCGTTCAGACGGTCGCGTTCGGCGGGAATCCGGCGATGAACATCAGCCAGACCACGACCACCGGGCAGTTCATGAACGCCCTCTCGTGGTTCAGCGAGAACAACAAGCACAAGCTCAAGCTCACGACCGAACTGCGGCGCGATCAATACGCACAGGACCTCACGACCAACCAGCTCGGGAGTTTCAGCTTCAACTCGCTGTCTGACCTCGAAGCCGGTCGGCCGGCGTTCTTCGCCCGACAGCTCTCTCCGCGGACGCGCAGCGATGGCCAATATGTTGGCGGGATCTCGCTCGGCGACTCGTACGCGCCAACGAGCGACCTGCAGATCCAATATGGTATGCGCGTGGACGGGAACCGGTTCGCCGATGCGCCGGCATTCAATCCGGCGGTCGAGCAGGCATTCGACGTTCGGAACGACTACGTGCCGAATCGCCTCTACGTCAGCCCACGCGTGGGCTTCTCGTGGATGTATGGCACGGCGGCGCAGATCGCTGCCTTCCAAGGCGCCGTCCGCGGACCGCGCGCGGTAGTCCGCGGCGGCATCGGCATCTTTCAAAACACGCCGAACGCACAATCGATCGGCTCAGCGCTCGACAACACCGGGCTGCCGGGCGGCATTCAGCAGATCGCCTGCGTCGGGGTCGCGGCCCCGACACCTGATTGGGCGGCGTATGCGGCGAGCATCGGGGCCATTCCCGAGCAGTGCGCCGACGGCACGACGGGTACGGTGTTCGCCAGCTCCGCGCCCAACGTGTCGCTGTTCGACAAGAGCTATCAGGCGCCGCGGTCGCTGCGATCGAACCTGCAGTGGAACGGGATGGTGCTCAACAATCGTTTCATGACGTCAGTCGACGCGACCTATTCTCGCAACATGCAGCAGGCGAGCACGTTCGATCTGAACTTCAATCCGGCGCGCCAGTTCGCACTCTCGAACGAGGACGGGCGGCCGGTATACGCCCGCGCGGGCAGCATCGTTCCGACGACCGGTGCGATCGCCACCGGCGAGGATCGCGTCACCACCGCCTTCTCACACGTGAGCCAGCTCCGCTCGGACATGATGTCCGAGACCAAGCAGCTCACACTGCAGCTGCGTCCCTTCACGTTCAGCTCGAGCCTCACGTGGAGCTTGTCGTACGTCTACGCCGACGCGCGCGAGCGGTACCGCGGATTCACGAGTACATCGGGTGATCCACGCGACGTAGCGTGGGGACGGTCGAGCTTCGATTCACGACATCAGATCGTCTATACGCTCAGCTACAACGCGTTCGACTGGGTACGACTCGGATGGTACGGGTCGTTCCGTTCCGGCAATCCGTACACGCCGGTGGTCGCCGGCGACATCAACGGCGACGGATATCAGAACGATCGCGCGTTCGTGTTCAACCCAACCACGACGGGCGACAGCGCCCTCGCGACAGGCATGCGGTCGCTGCTCGCCAACGGCTCGCGCTCGGCGCGCGATTGCCTCGAGAGCCAGCTCGGAAAGATCGCGACGCGCAATAGCTGTCAGGGGCCGTGGACCTCGACTGCGAACCTCACCATCTCGTTCAATCCGGTGAAGGTCCGCATGCCACAGCGCGCAAATCTTTCGTTCCAGGTCGCCAATCCGCTGGCTGCCGCCGACGTGCTGATGCACGGAGACAGCCATCTGCACGGATGGGGGCAGCAGTTCATCCCCACGTCGCAGTTGCTGTTCGTTCGCGGCTTCGACCCCGCCACGCAGCAGTTCAAGTACGAGGTCAACCAACGCTTCGGCGCCACGGCACTCTCGCAGAGCGCGATCCGCGCGCCGGTCACGCTCACCGCGATGCTGCGCGTGGACGTGGGACCGCCGCGGGAGCGGCAGGACCTGACCCAGTTGCTCGATCGTGGACGCACGACCTCGGGCCAGCGGGCGCCGGAGCAGTTCCTCCGCGCGTTCTATGGGTCGGGCGGCGTCATGAACCCGATGGCGCAGATCCTCCGCGCCGCCGACACTCTCGAGCTCACACCCGTTCAGGCCGACAGCATCGCCGTTCTGAATCATGCCTACACGGTCAGGCTCGATTCGAT
>DATJIZ010000227.1:0-6733 GCA_035492735.1 Gemmatimonadaceae bacterium
GTAGCCCCATGTTCGCGACGTGCCTTTTCTGTCATCGGGATCTCGGCAGGAACGAGACGTTCGAGACGTTCCCGATTGGACGACGCCTGGCGTTCGATGCCGCCAAGGGGCGCCTGTGGGTCGTTTGTCCGCACTGCGAGCGCTGGAACCTGTCGCCGCTCGAGGAGCGGTGGGAGGCGATCGAGCACGCCGAGCGCTCGTACCGGGATACCCGACGGCGCGTCGCGACGGACAACATTGGACTCGCCAAACTGCGCGACGGCACGACGCTGGTACGAATCGGCGAGCCGTTGCGCCCCGAGTTCGCCGCGTGGCGATACGGTGATCAGTTCGGGCGACGGCGGCGCAGGCAGATGCTGCTGGCTGGCGGCGGCCTCGGCGCACTCGCGGCGATCGTCGCCGGCGGCGCGGTCGTCGGCGTCGGCCTCGGTGGATTCGGATGGTTGATTGCGCGCGCGGGCAGCGGCATCGTCCGCGGCAATCGCGAAACGGTCGTCGCCCGGATCAAGGCGCCAACCGGCGAGGTGCTGCGCGTGCGCCGCCGGCATCTGCTCGAGACGGCGATCGAGCCGGGCGAAGATGGGCCGCTCGCCGTGAATCTGCGGTACGCCGGGGGAAGCATGCGCTTCGAGGGCGCGCAGGCGATGCACGTGGCGTCGCGGATCTTGCCGGTCACCAACCGATTCGGCGGCTCGAAGCGAACGGTCGCCGAGGCCGTGGGCGTGATCGAGGAGGCTGGTAGTCCCGAAAGCTTTCTCGACAAACTCGCGCAGGTGAGTCGGGTCACGACCCAGGTTCGCCGGGACTCCGGGAGGAGCGGTGCCTTCGTGGAGTTCTCGGGCTGGGGCGGTTTCGGCGCGCGGCGGGGAGTTTGGCGTACGCGCGACTGGTCGACCGGATTGTTCGCCCTCGACTCCGTGCAGCGGCTTGCTTTCGAGATGGCGTTGCACGAGCAGGCCGAGCGCGCGGCGATGCACGGCGAGCTTGCGACGCTCGAACTCGCATGGCGTGAAGCCGAAGAGATCGCCGGCATCGCTGATTCGCTGCTCATTCCCCCGCACGTGGAGCAGGCGTGGAGCGACATGAAGAACGAAGTACCGCGCCGCTGACGCGCGCGCGGATTGCGCCGCATCTTGTCACTGCTACAACCTCGGAACATCCGGAGCTCGAACTGCGATGTCGCGAATCTCACTCAGCATGTGCATTCTCGTCCTGCCACTCGGCGCCGTGGCGGCACAGCGTACGCCGAAGCTGAACGACTATGGCAATCCCGAACGGCTCGTCCCCGGGCCGACGACGGCGGCCATCACGGAGCGCGATCTGCAGACGCGACTCTATCAGTTCGCTGACGACTCGATGCTGGGCCGCCAGGTGGGTCGAATCGGCAACTTCAAGGCGACGAACTACATCGCGGCGGAGCTCAGGCGACTCGGGCTCGTGCCGGCGGGCGACAATGGGACGTACTTTCAAAATCTCCCATATCACATTCATGAATTCACGAATCACTCGCGGCTGACGACCGACGGTAATCCGCTGGAATGGGAAACCGACTGGGTGGCGGTGGCGGGACCTCGGGCGCCGCGGCCGATCGTGCAGGCGCCGGTCGTCTTTGGCGGCGTCGAAGGAGACACCACGCGCGAGATCAGCGCCGCGGAGGCGGCGGGAAAGTTCGTGGTGCTGATGCCGGAGCCGCCCTCGGCGGCGAGCGGTCGGGCCGGCCGCGGAGGCCGTGGGGTGTCCGGCGTGGTGGTGGCGGGACGCGGCGGCCGGGGCGCCTTCGGGTCGCTTGGCGCATCGCGATTCGCCGATGCGGTGGCCGTCGCCACCGTCGATCTTGATTCGGTGAACGCCGGAGCGCGCGCATTGATCAACATTCCCGGATTCGCCACCCTCAGCAACGGCGGTGGACGCGGCGGAAGAGGCGGCCGGGGTGCCGCCGCGGCGCCTCCCGATTCTCTGACGCTGCTCAAGCAACAGGTGGCGCAGTTGACGCCGCCGGCGTCGATCCGGCTCACCCACGAGGCGGCGTTGCGGCTGTTTGGCGGTCGCTCGCTCGACAAGATGCTGCCCGGCACCGCCGGGGGCACGGTCAGCGCCGCCCTGGACTTCGTCGAGCTGCCAACCGACTGGGCGCGCAACGTCGTGGCGATCATTCCCGGGAGCGATCGGCGATTGCGCCACGAGTACGTGGCGATCGGTGCGCACAACGATCACATCGGCATCACGACACCACGCGTCGATCATGATTCACTCAAGGCATTCAACGACGCGCGCAACGCGGCGCTGATCGCCAACAACATGGCGGCGCTCACGCCCGAGCAGCTCGCGTCGATTCACGTGAACATGGACAGCGTGCGACGCGAGCATCCACGCGTACGTCGCGATTCGATCAACAACGGCGCCGACGACGACGGCTCGGGGTCGATGGGCGTGCTCGAGATCGCCGAAGCGATCCAGGGAATGAAAGTCAAACCGAAGCGGTCGATTCTGTTCGTGTGGCACACCGGCGAGGAGGCGGGGCTCCAGGGCTCCCGCTACTTCACGCTCAACCCGACGGTGCCGATGGACTCGATCGTTGCGCAGATCAACATCGACATGATCGGTCGGGGACGGGCGGAGGACATTCCGGGCGGCGGACCGGATTACCTGGCCGTCGTCGGGTCATACAACGACTCGAAGGACCTTGGCGAGACTGTGGCGGCGGTGAACCAAAAGGAAGCCAAGCCGCTCGCGCTCGACTACAAGTTCGACTCCACGGTCGCGTGGTCGGGCTACAACAACATCTACGGCCGCAGCGATCACTTCAACTACGCGCTGCAGGGCGTGCCGATCGCATTCTTCTTCACCGGTCTGCACGGCGACTATCATCAGCGGACCGACGAACCGCAGTACATCGACTACCCGCACTACACCAGAATCGCGAACTACATCAAGGATGTGGTCGTCGCCGTTGCGGACGGGCCGCGTCCGCGGCTGAACGGAACGCATCCCGCGAGGCCGCCACGAGAAACGCCACAGCAAACACCCGATCGCGGGACATCGCGCACGCCCACGCGCGGTAAGCGGCCGTCGAAACCCTGATCAGGGCCCCTGGACCGGAGTGACGCCGACCACGAAGTATTCCGTGTCGCCAAAGCACGAGGTCGGGACGCCCTTGTGCTGATCGTAAACGACGGCGACGCGGCGGCCGCTGAGACGATTCAGCTCTTGGGCGATGGAATCGGACCGGGTGCTGAACAGGAAAATCTCCGGCGTCGCGCCCGGGATCGCCGTGATCTGCAGCTCGCCTTCCCAGGTCTTACACAGCCAGCCGCGTCTCGAGAACTTCTGCAGATAGCCGGCGCGCCGACCGGTCGAGTACGTGTAGTGAAGCGCGATGGTCGTCCACAACGCGAAGATCCCGATCGGCATGGCGATCACGATGACGAGCAGCGTGCCGAGCCAGTGACGGCGCAAGAAGCTCAGGAAGGGCATGCGGCGGAACGTCGTGGCGCCGGAGCCTGGCGTCAATAGACGCCGGTGTCGCGCGCCGACACGACTTGGCCGGAATACCGGGCACGGATCTGCCGCAACAACGCCGCGTCGTCGTCGCCCCAGTAGAGCTGGTGGTAGAGAACGAGCAGCTTGGGCCGGGCTCTCGACGCGATGTCGGCGAGCTCGGTCGTCGACGTATGGTACGCGGCGTGGTAGGCCTGCCACTCGGCCGTGCGTCGCGCGAATTGCTCGGCCGAGTACACCTCGTGGACGAGGACGTCGCAGCCGTTGCACGCGCGAACCACGGCGTCGGTCGGTCGCGTGTCGCCCGACACGACGATGGTCCGGTTGCGCGTCTGGAATCGATACCCGAATGCGTGTGGCCACTTCCCGTGCGCGACCTCGAAGGCAGTGACCGTGACGTTGCTGTCCCGGTAGACCACGCCGGCTGCGACGTCGTGGGCCGTCGCCGCGTACCCGGTCTTGTTCGACGGCTCGCCACCGTGGAGCCGGATCTCGATGTCCTCTGAATACGCCTGCTCCAGCAGCCCGGCCATGCGGCTCGTGCCGGGCGGCCCGTAGATCTCGAGCGGAGTCGTTCTGCCAAGCACCCATGGGGTGAAAATGAGATCAGGAAGCCCCACCGTATGATCCGAGTGCAGATGGGTGAGGAACACGCGCCCGAGCCGTGGCGGCGCGAGCGCGGGAATCGAATCGACCTGCGAGGCAAGCGCCGCCCGGCGAACGATGCCAGGACCGGCGTCGACCAGATACGCCTCGCCGCCGGCGATGATCGCGACCGCCGGGCCTGAGCGGTCCGGGTCGGCGTTCGGAGTCCCCGTACCGAGGATCACGACGCGAGTCGGAGGTGCGCTCGCGGGGGTTCGCGCGCTCAGCGGAACGATGAGCGTGGACGCGAACAGTCCGGACAACAGAACGCCGCGCATGGATCCGTTCCTCGAGGGGTGATGGTGTGCGCCTCGCTGCGGCGAGCCCTCTGGCGCGACAGCCGATGAGGCGGGAGAATTATCGCGCCCGAAGCCCAGCCAGACCACCTTGTAGCCGGAGATGGCCGCGTGACTGACGAACGCAAGATCTGGGGCGTGATTGCCGCATCTTCCGCCGGCACGGTGATCGAGTGGTACGACTTCTACATCTTCGGCAGCCTCGCCGCGGTTCTCGCCGCGGTGTTCTACCCGGCGGCCAATCCGACGATCTCACTGCTCAAGTGGCTCGCGACGTTCGCTGCCGGCTTCGCCGTGCGGCCATTTGGTGCACTGGTGTTCGGCCGAATCGGCGATCGGGTGGGCCGCAAGTACGCCTTCATGATGACGCTGCTGATCATGGGTGTGTCGACGGCGGCGATCGGATTGCTGCCCGGATACGGTACGCTTGGCATTCTGGCTCCGGTGCTCCTGGTCTCCCTGCGATTGCTGCAAGGCCTCGCGCTCGGCGGCGAGTACGGCGGCGCCGCGGTGTACGTCGCCGAGCATTCGCCCGAGAACAAGCGAGGTTTCTACACCTCGTTCATTCAGACCACGGCGACGCTTGGCCTGTTCGTTTCGCTGCTGGTCATCCTGGCCACGAAGCGGGCGATGAGCGATGCCGATTTCCGCGCCTGGGGCTGGAGAATTCCGTTCCTGCTTTCGGCCGTTCTCGTCGTGGTGTCGTATTACGTTCGCGCGCGAATGGCGGAATCACCGCTGTTCGCCCGGCTGAAAGCCGAGGGCCGAACGTCGCGCGCGCCGATCGCCGAGAGCTACGGGACCGCCGAGCGATGGAAGGTGTTCTTCACGGTGCTGCTCGGCGCAACCGCGGGGCAGGCCGTCGTGTGGTACACGGGCCAGTTCTACGCGTTGATCTTTCTGCAGAGTGTCCTGAAGCTGCCGCTCGACACGTCCTACAAGATCGTCGCGCTGGGCCTTCTGGTCGGCACACCGTTCTTCGTCGTGTTCGGGGCGCTCTCCGACCGGATCGGCCGCAAGAAGATCATCATGGCGGGCTGCCTGCTTGCGGCGGCGACTTACATCCCGATCTACCACGCGATGTCCGCCGCGGCGGAGCCGCTCAACTTCGGGATGCTCGTGGCGTTGATCTTCGTGCAGGTCTTGTACGTAACGATGGTCTACGGTCCGATCGCCGCGTTCCTGGTGGAGACCTTCCCGGCCAGGATCCGGTACACGTCACTGTCGCTGCCGTATCACTTCGGCAACGGCTGGTTCGGTGGGTTCATGCCGCTCATCGCGACCTCGATCGTCGCGGCGACCGGCAACCGCTATGCGGGGCTCTGGTTCCCGATCGTCGTATCGCTCGTCACCGTAGTCGTTGGCAGCGTGTTTCTGCGCGAAACGCACCAGAACCGACTCTGGCACGAGTTCGATACCGACATCGAAGCCAACGTGCCGCTTACGCCGTAGGCGCCTTGGGGCGTTCGATGTTGGGACGCGGCATTGGCGTGGCGACTCCCGGCGTCCCGACGACCAGCGGCGTTGCGGATGGCTTGATGCTGACTCGATCGGCAACGCGCCGGAGGTTGCGCGCAGCCCGTATGAACGCACCGGAAATGACGAAGAACACAAGGCCGGTGAAGACAAGTCGAAACAGCGTCCATCCGAGGCCGAGATTGAAGCGGTCGACCATGTCCGGCTTGATCTGTCCCCGCATTTGCAGCGAGTCGAGCGTGAAAATGCCGCTCGCCACGAGATAGCCAAGGCCGATCAGGAGCGAAAGCGCAAAGCCGACCCACAGGGCAACTTCGTCGGCGGCCAACAGAGCCAGGGCGAGAAAGAGAACCGCTCCAAGGAGCTCGGTCCCGCTGGCACCGGTCAGGAGGGTCGAGACGCCCAGGCGCCAGCGAAGGTCATGTATGATTGCCGGCTGCGCCGAGATGAGAATGTCAAGGACCGAGCCGATCGTCATGTAGCCCAAGACGATGTAAGCTGGCAGCCGGAGGCGGCGTGCCGCGTCAGTAGCAGTTGACAGCAAGGTGGGCCTACCCGCGTATGAGTCGATTGACGTATGGGATCGAGAAGATGACGGCGTGAATTCGTGTACCGCAACGAAATGCGGGAGCCACTTCGAAAGCGGCTCCCGCATGATACTGCTCGACGCCAGCTCTAGGAATGAACCCGAAACTGGTGGCGACTTAGTTGTTGCGGCGACGACGAGCGAGCGGAATCAGACCGAGCAGACCGGTTGCCATGAGAGCCATGGAAGCGGGTTCCGGAACTGCCGTGATCTGCGCCTTGACCGATGTCGC
>DATJIZ010000228.1:0-3985 GCA_035492735.1 Gemmatimonadaceae bacterium
AGCGACTCGTCGGTGAACTGAATGTCCTTGTCCGTGATGCCGTGCTCCTCGAGGAGACGCGGCAGCAGGTAGCGCCACGCGATCTCGACTTTTTCCTCGACCGTGTAGCCGGCGATCTTGATGATCTCCATGCGGTCGCGGAGCGGCGCCGGGATGTCGTAGAGATTGTTCGCCGTGCAAATGAACAGGCACTGCGACAGATCGAACGGCAGGTTGAGGTAGTGATCGACGAACGCGTTGTTCTGCGCGGGGTCGAGCACCTCGAGCATCGCGGCGGTCGGATCGCCCGACGGTCCGCCGCCCGACATCTTGTCGATCTCGTCGATCATCAGCACCGGGTCTTTCACCGCCACGCGCCGCAGCGCCTGAATGATGAGACCCGGCATCGCGCCCACGTACGTGCGGCGGTGACCGCGAATTTCGGCCTCGTCGCGCACGCCGCCCACGGAGATGCGATAGAACTCGCGCCCGATCGCCTTGCCGATCGCCGCGCCGAGCGACGTCTTGCCCGTGCCCGGCGGGCCCACGAAGCAGAGGATCGGGCCGTGCGGATCGCCGCCGCGCAGCTTGCGCACGGCGAGGTACTCGATGATCCGCTCCTTGGCCTCGTCCAATCCGTAGTGGCCGTTGTCGAGCGCCTCCTCGACCTTCTTGAGGTCGATCAGCTCTTCGCCCGTCCCCCGGTTCCACGGCAGCGACAGTACCCAGTCGAGGTACGTGCGCACGACCTGATATTCGCTCGACGCCGGGGACAGCATGCGCATTCGCTCGGTCTCGCGCCGCGCTTCCTGCCCGACCTTCTCCGGGAGCTTCGCGTCGTCGATCTTCTTGAGCAGCTCGATCGCATCCTTTTCGCCCGGATCCGCTTCGCCCAGCTCGGACTGGATCGCGCGGAGCTGCTGTCGGAGATAGAACTCGCGCTGGTGCTGCTCGATCTTGATCTCGGTCTGGCGCTTGACGTCTTCCATCACGCGCGCCCGCGCGACCTCGCGCTCGAGCCGCGAGAGCACGAAACGCAGACGCTGGCCGACGTCGAGCCGCTGCAGCACCTCGTCCTTGTCCGAGATGCGGAGGTTCATGTTCGTCGCCGCCAGATCGGCGAACCGGCCTGGATCGGAGACGTTCATCTTGAGAATCGCCGGCACTTCGTCCGGAATACGATCCACCAGCTCGGCGAGCGTTTCCGCCGCGGACACGACGCGTGCGATCAGGTCGTCGACTTCCGCGGGATCGGCGGGCGTCTCGCGGGCCGCGCGCACGTTGGCCACCGGGTACGGCTCGAGCTGCACCATCTCGTCGACGACGATGCGCCGCAGGCCCTGCAGCGTGATCTGCACCGTGTCACCGGGCAGGTTGATGCGCTCGTGCACCCGCGCCGCGACGCCGACCCGCCCGCGAAAGCGCTGGCCATCGATCGGCTCGTCGTGATCCCCACTGGCCACCACCAGCGCGACGATCAGACCCGAATGCTCATTTGCCCGCAACAGCGCCAGGTTCTCGGGGGCTCCCATCTGGACCGCGATCGTTCCCAACGGATACACGATCGTCGACCGCAGTGCCATGAGCGGCAGGGTCGGGGGTAGCTCCGATTTGAGGATCTCGTCCTTTCGTTGAGCTTTCGCCATGGGCTGGGATGGATCGCAGCTTGGCGCGCCGAGCCCGGTTGGCCGCAGCGCGACGCCGTGGAATGGAGTGCGTAAGTATAACAACGAAAAGCTAATAGCGCACCATTCCTCGCTTGAATCGAGCGCGTCGGCGGACTACCTTTCCCGGTCTATGTTCGACGAGCTTTCCGAGAAACTCGAGGCCACCTTTGCCCGCCTCCGCGGGCGCGGTGTGCTCACCGAAGCCGACATCAAAGAAGGGCTGCGGGAAGTCCGGCGCGTCCTCCTCGAGGCCGACGTCAACTTTCAGCTCACTCGCGAGTTCCTGGAGCGCGTCGAGAAGAAGGCAGTCGGAGTCGCTCAGCTCCGCACCGTGTCGCCCGGTCAGCAGCTGGTCAAAGTCGTCTACGACGAGCTCACGGCGATGCTCGGCGAGCAGCGCGAAGGCCTCAAGCTCAGCTCCGTTCCGCCGACGGTGGTCATGATGGTCGGCCTGCAGGGCTCCGGCAAGACGACGACCGCCGCCAAGCTTGCGCGCAAGCTCAAGGGCGAGAACCGCCCGGCGCGGCTGATTGCGGCCGATGTCTATCGGCCGGCCGCCATTGACCAGCTCGAGACCCTCGGCGCGCAGCTCGACATTCCCGTGTACGCCGAGCGCGGCACGCAGGACGTCGTGCGCATTGCCAAGGCCGGCATCGAGCAGGCGAAGCGGGCGCGCGATCGCGTCGTCATCGTCGACACCGCGGGTCGCTTGCAGATCGACGACGAGATGATGCAGGAGCTCGAGCGCCTCAAGGCGGCGATTCACCCCGACGAGATCCTGCTCGTCGCCGACGGCATGACCGGGCAGGACGCCGTCAAGATCGCGCAGGGCTTCGACCAGCGGCTGCACGTCACCGGTGTGATTCTCACCAAGATGGACGGCGATGCCCGCGGCGGCGCAGCGCTGTCGATCTACGGCGTGACCAAAAAGCCGATCAAGTACATCGGTGTGGGCGAAAAGGTCGATGCGCTGGAAGAGTTCTATCCCGAGCGCATGGCCGGCCGAATCCTCCAACAGGGCGACATCGTCACGCTGGTCGAGAAGGCGCAGGCCACGTTCGACCAGGATGAAGCCAAGCGGCTCGAGAAGAAGGTCCGCAAGGAAGGCATGGACCTCACGGACTTTCTCTCGGCGATGAAGCAGATCGAGCGCCTCGGTCCACTCGAGGGGCTGCTCAAGATGCTGCCCGGCGTGAACACCAAGATGCTGAAACAGGTGAAGGCCGCCGACCCCAAGCGGCTCCGGCACCTCGAGGCCATTGTGTTATCGATGACGCCCGAAGAGCGGAAGAAGCCGGAGATCATGAACGGCTCCCGCCGCGCCCGGGTCGCCAAAGGATGCGGCCGTCCGATCAGCGAAGTGAACCGATTGCTCGAGCAGTTCCGCGAGATGCAAAAGATGATGAAACGCGCCGCCGGAAGTCCCGGCGGTGCCGGCAAGTTTCGACCAGGTATGTTTGGAATGCGGTAGAGGGAAGTGGGAAGGGGGAAGGGGGAAGGGGTACGGCGTTTCTTGTCGGACCTCTTCCCGCTTCCCTCTTCCCCCTTCCCCCAACGGGTGCGACTCGGATCTCCCGAGCACGCGAGGAGCCCGCGAGCAGGAACTGAACGCCCAATTGAGGAGTGTACGATGGCAGTCAAAATTCGTCTCCGCCGGACCGGCCGCAAAAAGCAGCCGAGCTACCGCATCGTCATCGCCGACTCGCGGAGTCCGCGCGACGGCAGGTTCATCGAGGTCGTGGGGCAGTACGCTCCTCGGCAGGGCGAGCAGGCGCTCAATCTCCGGAACGACCGGGTGAACTACTGGCTCGACAACGGTGCGCAGCCCACGGACACCGTGCGCTCACTGCTGCGCAAAGCGGGCGTGCTCAAGTCACGTCACGAGCAGCGGGTCGGCCGCAAGCTCACCGCGACCGCTGTGCCGCTTTCGGAGACTCCCGCGGGCGGCGAGGCCGAAACGGCCTGACGTCGAACGAGCTGATGATCGTCGGCCGTGTGCGGAAGGCACACGGCATTCGCGGCGACGTCGTGATCGAGCCGATCACCGACGATCCCGACGCCGTCTTCGCGCCCGGCCGACGATTCATCGCCGGCACCACGACCGGCGATCCCGCGCCCGGCCGCCGCGAGCTGCACCTCGTCTCCGCATCGCCGTTCAAGGGCGGCTTCATCGTGCACTTCGAGGAAATTGCCGATCGCAGCGCGGCCGATGCGTGGCACGACCGGTTCATACTCGCGCCAGCCGACGAGCTCGAGCCGTTGGGCGAGCACGAGGTGTACGTGCACGACCTGATCGGCATGCGCGTCGAGCTCTCCTCCGGCGAACAAGTGGGCGAAGT
>DATJIZ010000229.1:0-16383 GCA_035492735.1 Gemmatimonadaceae bacterium
GGCCACAACTTCGGAATAGACGGTCCAGACGGGCTGGTGATCGAAGACGTCAGCGACTATCAGTTTCGTCGCCCTAATCCGCAGATCCGGATCATCAGCAAGCTCTTCTGGGACGACCAGGGGGTGGCGGAGCCGATGTACCCATTTAGCAGCAAAGGGCGCCAGTACGTCGTCAGCTCGGACGAGGTCGGGGGCAATGGAGGTGTCGGTGGTGCGCCGGCCGCATGTGCCCGGGGAGCATCCCCGCACGGTTACCCGAATATCATCGACATCACGGATGAGTCGAACCCGAAAATCGTCGCCAAAATCAGGCTCGAAGTGAACGACTCGGCCAATTGTGCTGCGTTGCTCAATGATCCGCCAGAAGTCGGCGGCGGAATTCCCGCTTACAACGAGGAAAGGTGCATTACCGATCGTCCCAACAACCCATCAATGCTCGCGTGCGCCTTCCAATTTGCGGGCTTGCGAGTTTTCGACATTCGCGATCTTTCCCATCCCAAGGAGATTGCTTACTGGAAGCCAGGCGGTGTTGGGACGGCTTTCCTTCCGGGGTCGCTGTTATGGAACCCGAACGCCAATCGAACGATGGATCGGGTAGCCGGTTACCCTCGGTTCTTCATACGCAATCCCGGCCACGGCAAAGCCAATGGAGTTGGCAATGGCATTGGCGAAGGGAACGGCAACGGTGCGCAGCTAGAGCTTTGGCTCGTCGGTGCTGATAATGGTTTTCAGATCGTCCGGTTTGAAGATCAATTTCGAAGTGCACACAAGGACCTCTTTGACGAAGCGCTTCGAAGCCAATAAGAATATTTGGCTCCAGACCAACCCCGCTTCGGCGGGGTTGCTGTTTTTAGGTCCCTTGTCAAAAGCGCCAGCTCGGTACAATGGACCCCGATTTCTGGCGCCCCGCATACGATGCAGTTTGGCGACCTCACGCTCAAGCAGTGCCGTCACGGCTGGATGTTGTACGACGTCACGCGAATCTACGTCGGCAGGTGCCTCGACCTGTACGGCCAATACAGCGAGGGCGAAGTGAGGCTCATGCGGGGCTTCCTGCGCGAAGGTGACACGGCCATCGACGTTGGCGCGAACATCGGCGCGCTGACGGTGCCGATGTCGCGGATCGTGGGGGAAGGCGGACTGGTCCACGCGATCGAGGCCGATCGCGAGACGTTCAACGTGCTTTGCGCCAACCTCGCGCTGAACGCCATCCGGAACACAAGGCCGCTCAACGTGCTCGCTACGGCTCGCGCCCCGGCGATTCCAGGACGCGCTGACGGCGCAAGTTCCGGCGCGGCGCGCGTCCCGCTGGACTCGCTCGAGCTCGAGCGGTGCGATTTCATCAAGGTCGACGTCGACGGCGGCGAGCTCGACGTCCTGCGCAGCGGCGAGATGCAGATCGAACGCTTCCGGCCGGTGCTGTACTTCGAGAACGAGGTTCGGGACCAATCGAGCGCGCTCCTCGACTTCGTGCTCCACGCGCTCGATTACGACCTCTACTTTCACCCGACCCCGCTTTTCGAGCCCGACAATTTCTTCGGCAATCCGGTCAATCACTGGGCGCCGACCGAGTTCGTGTCCATGATGGTCCTGGGCATTCCGCGCGAGCGCAAGCTCAACGTGGGCCTGCGGCGCATTGCCAGCGCCGACGACTGGTGGGATTTCGGAATTCCGATCAGCAGCTACCTCACCGGCTGATCCGTCCGGATTTCGAGCGATCGCCACGACGGCACGTGACGCTGGCCGGCGTGTCTCGGCCGGCGCCTCAGCCAGGGACGGCCGAACGCGGACTGGCTCTGCTGGGCGAATCCGCGGGGCAGTGCGGGCAGGCGAGCGGATGCGTCGTCTGCGGCTAAACTACCGAGCCAAAAACGCCCGGGAACGTCGAACATGCCGATACGGTGTCTGCTGCTCATCGCTTCGCTCGGCCTCGTGACCTCTACGCCGTTCGCCGCGACCGTCGATGAACTCGTCGCCAAGCATATCGAGGCCCGTGGGGGCGCCGAAAAGATGAAGGCCATCGGGAGCCTGCAACTCACGGGCAAGCTCGAGGTTTTCGGGGAGTTCACCGCGGAGTTTTCCCTGATTCGACGGATCAAGCGACCAGGCCAGATGCGCACGGATGCGACGCTCCAGGGACTGACCGCGGTGCGCGCCTGGGATGGACACGAAGGGTGGGCGATCTCGCCGCTGTTCGGCCGCAAGGATCCCGAGAGGATCTCGACGGACGAAAGCAAGGAGCTTGTCGATGTCGCAGACCTCGACGGCCCGCTGGTCGACAGCGCGAGCAAGGGCGAGCGCATCGACTATCTGGGCATGGAAGACGTCGACGGAACCGAGGCGCACAAACTCCGGGTCACGACTAAGGACGGCGACGTGCAGTACGTCTACCTGGATCCCGACTACTACCTCGTCATCCGCATCCTCTATCAGCGCTCGATACGCGGTGCCCAACTGGAGACCGAAACCGACTTCGGCAACTACGAAAAGGTGAACGGAGTTTACTTTCCGTTTTCCATCGACTCGGGACCGAAGGACGGCGCCAAGACGCGGAGAATCACCATCGAGAAGGCGGAAGCCAACATTCCGCTGAGCGATGCCGTGTTCCGGTTTCCGGCGTCCGCGAAATGAGCGCCCATCGCGGAGCGCGCTGCGCGGTGTTGGCGGGATGCCTGTCGATCGCTGGCGTCGCGTCCGCTGCCGACGTGGCTGCACCGATCGACAGTGCAACCGTCTCGGGCCTGGGCATCCGCAATATCGGCTCGGCGACGATGAGCGGCCGCATCGCCGCGGTAACCGGAAGAGTCGATCCCGACGGAAAGGTGACCCTCTACATCGGAGCGGCGAGCGGCGGCGTCTGGCGTTCCTTCGACGCGGGTACGACGTTCAAACCCGTGTTCGACCGGCAACCCGTGCAGTCGATCGGTGCCATCGCGATCGATCCTTCGCGGCCGAAAACGGTCTGGGTCGGCACCGGCGAAGCATGGACCCGCAATTCGGTCTCGATCGGAGACGGCATCTACAAATCCACCGACAACGGGGACACGTGGACGCACATGGGCCTCGCCGAGTCGGAGCGCATCGCGCAGATCATCGTCAACCCGATGAACGGCGACGTCGTCTACGCCTGCGTGCCGGGAAAACTCTGGAGCGACTCCGCCGAGCGCGGGCTCTACAAGACCGCCGATGGCGGAGCGACGTGGACGCTCGTCCTGAAAGGTGACAATCTTTCCACCGGCTGCTCGTCGATCGCCATGGATCCGCAGCGGCCCGACCGGATCTTCGCGGCGCTGTGGGACTTTCGGCGCGCAGGCTGGACCTTTCGTTCCGGGGGCGCCTCCGCGGATGCGCCGAGCGGCAGCGGGCTCTTCGTGACCGACGACGGCGGAGCCTCGTGGCGCAATCTCGACGCCGCGACCACGAAGGGATTGCCGGCCAAGCCGTGGGGCCGCTCGGCGATCGCAATCGCGCCGTCGGACTCGAAGCGCGTGTACGTCGTCATCGAAGCGCAGCGCAGCGCATTGTTCGTATCCGACGACGGCGGCGCGACGTTCGAAGAGCGGGACCGCAGCCAGGCGATGGTCTGGCGCCCGTTCTATTTCGCCAACCTGGTGGTCGATCCGAAGCTGCCCGATCGCGTGTTCAAGACCGATTTCAGCCTGATTGTCTCGAACGACGGCGGCAGGAGTTTTTCCGAGACCAGCGCGGGTGCGCACGGCGATTGGCACGCGCTGTGGATCAACCCGCAAAACCCCGCGCACGTCGTGGGCGGAGACGACGGCGGAGCCTGGACGTCGTATGACGGAGGCAACCGCTGGTGGAAGAGCGACAACCTTCCCGTGTCGCAGTTCTATCACGTCAGCGTCGATGCCGCCGATCCGTACCAGGTCTATGGCGGCCTGCAGGACAACGCCGTCTTCGTCGGTGATTCGGCGTACCCCGGCGGAATCACCAACAGTCGCTGGGAACCTTTCCTCGGTTGCGACGGCTTCTGGGCGTTCGCCGACCCGGTCGACCCGAACTATATGTACGGCGAATGCCAGGGCGGATACAGCTTCCGGATCGACCGGCGGACGCACGAATCGCGCGACATCCAGCCCAAGGCCGGCCCCGGCGAGAAGCTCCGCTTCAACTGGAACACGCCGCTCTACCCGTCCGCCAGCGAGAAAGGAACGCTCTACACCGCCGCCCAGTTCCTGTTCCGTTCGCGCGACCAGGGGCAAAGCTGGGAGCGAATTTCCCCGGACCTCACAACGAACGATCCCGCGAAGCAGCAGCAGGAGCAATCCGGCGGCGTCACAGTCGACAATTCAGTGGCCGAAATGCACACGACCATCTATTCGGTCAGCGAGTCGCCGAAGGATGCGCGGGTGATCTGGGTCGGCACCGACGACGGCAATATTCAACTGACGCGCGATGGCGGCAAGAGCTGGACGAGCGTTGGCGGCGCCCTGCCCGGTGTCATGGCAGGAAGCTGGGTGTCGTGGGTGGAGGCGAGCCGCTTCGATGCCGCGACTGCCTACGCTGCGGTGGACCGCCACACGTTCGGCGACATGCGGGCCTACGTCTTTCGCACGACCGACCATGGCGCGACCTGGTCGCGCATCGCCGGGCCCGCGCAGGGCCTGCGCGGCTACGTTCACGTCGTCAAGGAAGACGCGATCGATCCCGACCTGCTGTTCGCCGGCACCGAGTTCGGTTTGTGGATCTCCACCGATCGCGGGACCCATTGGGCGCAATTCAGGCCCGCGAATTTTCCTGCGGTCGCCGTGAACGATGTCGCGCTGCAGACACGCGACAACGATCTCGTGCTCGCAACGCACGGACGGGGGATCTGGGTGATCGACGACATCACGCCGCTTCGTCACCTGACCCCCGACCTGCTGCAGCAGCAACTGGCGTTCGTCGCGTCGCGGCCGATTCAGCAGCGCATCAGCGCAGAAGGCGGATGGCCCGAGGGCGACGCGAAATTCACCGGCGCGAACCCTCCCGATGGCGCCGTCATTGCTTACTACCAGCGCCAGCGACACTTGTTCGGCACCCTCAAGGTGGAAATCCTCGACGCTGCCGGAAAGATCCTCGACACGCGTCCCGCGAGCAAGCACCGCGGCCTCAACCGTGTGACGTGGTCGATGCGGGTTCGGCCTCCCATCGTTCCGCCGGCGGCTCAGCTCGCGCGCAATTCGACCCGCGGACCGCGTCTGCCGCCCGGGACCTACACGGTCCGGCTCACCAAGGCCGACAAGGTCTACCAGACACCGCTCGTCATCGGACTCGACCGGCGTGCCACGTTCAGCCTTGCCGATCGCCAGGCCCAGTTCGACGCCGCCATGCGTGTGCACGGGCTGTTCGGTGACATGTCAGGGCTCCTGGCGCGCATGAACATCGCGCGCGCGACGGTGCTCGCGCGGGCGAAAGCGCTTCCGGAGGACGACCCGGTACGAAAGGAGCTGGCGAGCGTGGAGTCGAGTACCGACGCACTTCGCAAGCAGATCGTCGCCACCACGGAAGGAGGCGCGATCACGGGCGAAGAACGCCTTCGCGAGCACACCGATCTCCTCTACGGCGCGATCATGTCCTGGGAGGGCCGCCCGACTGCCTACCAGCTCGCGCGCACGGACGTCCTGCGCGCGGATCTTGCGAGAATCTCGCGCGAGTTCGATGCCTTGCTCGCGAGCCATCTTCCGCGCATCAACGACGAGCTGAAAGGCCGCGACCTGCCGCGCATCGACGTGCCGGCAAGCGTGACGCTGACCGACGGAACGTTGAGCAGCCTGGAGCAGCAGGCCGCGATTCGCGCGGCTTTCGCGTTGCACTAGCCCGGGCGGCCGAACACGGACTTGCTTTGCTCGGCGACCTCGCGGCGCAGCGCGCGCAGCCGTGTGTCGACCACCGACGCCTGGTAGAAGTCGCCGTCTTTCTGCTTGGCGGCGATTTCGAGCTGCTCGACCGCGGCCTTGAGGTTGCCCTGCCACGCGTAGTACTCGGCCTGATGGCGGTGCGCGAGCATCTGCCGGTTCTGCGCGGCGTAGGCGCGCGCAGCGAGCAGCTGCAACGGGCCGTCGTCCGGGAAGCGCGTGAGCTGCTGCTCGACGAACTTCGCCGCGTCGCCGTTGCGGCCGGCCTTGAGCAGCGCCTCGGGATAGTCGTAGACGAGCTGCATCTTGTTCGGGTAGCGCGCCACCCCCGCCTCGAAGCGCTTGACGGCGCCGTCGACGTCGCCCGCTTCGAGCAGCACGTGGCCCGCGATCGCGTCGATCATCGGATGCGCCGGCGCCACCTTCTCGAGCTTGGCGAGCTCCTTCTTCGCGCGGGCGAAGTCGTTCGTGCGCAGCAGCGACGCCACCAGGCCGTATTGAGCCGCGATCGCGTTGTTGAACTTGTGCTCGGCAAGCGCGGTGTCGAACCACTTGACCGCGTCGCGCGGCTCTCCCTGGTAGCTGCGGATCAACGCGCGAACCAGGTGGAAGTCGAGCGAATCGACGACCTGGCGATACGGATGCCCGTACGCGCGCGCCTGCGCTTCGGCGATGCGCTCGTAGGTGACCGGGTGATCGCGCAGGTACGTCGGCACGCTGCCCTCGACGAAGCGCATCGCCGTCTGCAGCCGCTGCATGAACGTCGCCATCGCGGTGACGTCGAAGCCGGCGGCGTCGAGGCGCTGGAAGCCGAGGCGATCGGCCTCGTATTCGTTCTCGCGCGTGAAGTTGATCTGATGCTGGATCGTGAGCGCCTGCGTCGCCGCGATCGCCCCTGCGGCCACATCGCCGCTCGAGGCGCTGCTGCCGCGCGCGGCGAGGATCGCCAGCGCGAGCCCGGCCAGCGACATCAGCATCGAATCCTTCTGCGCCGAAAGCGCGCGCGCCAGGTGATGCTGCGTGACGTGCGAGATTTCGTGCGCGATCACGCTGGCGAGCTCGGACTCGCTCTGGGCGAGCAGGATCAATCCGGTGTTGACGCCGATGTAGCCGCCCGGCAACGCGAACGCGTTGATCTGGTTGTCGGGCACGCCGAAGAACTCGAAATCCTGTCGCACGTCGGTCGACGCGGCGACGAGCCGATGACCGAGCTCGTTCAGGTAGTCGTTGACCTCGGGGTCGTTGATGTAGCCGCCGCTCGCGCGGAGTTGCCGCACGATCGTCTCGCCGAGCTTGCGCTCCTGCATCGGCGAGAAGTTCGTCTGCGACTCATCGCCGAGGTCGGGCAGGCGTTGCGGCGTGTACAGCGGTACCGCCTCGCTGACCGTCGCGGAACCGCCGATCGCCGGGAACGGCGCGCACGAGAGCGCCATTGCCGTCGCAGCGGCAATCACCTTCCGAAACGACGATCGGCGTGGTGCGGTCACGAGAGAAGAAGCGTGAAGGGCTGGTGCTAAGATGCCGCCCTCCCGACGGAGTTCACCGCGAAACAGCGATCGTTCATGGCGCGCTCACGCACGAAATCGACCGGCGGAACGCAAGGGCCCGGTGCGGCGAAGAACGCCGACGATCGCGCAACCGGCGCTCATTTTACCCACTTCGACGCGGCCGGGCAGGCGCACATGGTCGACGTGGGCGGCAAGGCAGTAACAAGACGTTTCGCCCGCGCGGGTGGCCGCATCGCGATGACGCCGGCGACACTTGCCATGGTTCGCGAAGGATCGGCGACGAAGGGCGACGTGCTGGGGGTCGCGCGCATCGCCGCGATACAGGCGGCGAAGCGCACGTCCGACCTCATTCCGCTTGCGCATCCGTTGATGCTGACACGCGTCGGCGTCGATTTCGCGTACGAGGCGACGGGCGTGGCGATCGAGGTGACGGTCGAGACCCTCGATCGCACGGGCGTCGAGATGGAGGCGCTCACCGCGGTGGCGGCCGGCCTGCTGACGATCTACGACATGTGCAAGGCGGCCGACCGTGGGATGCGCATCGAAGGCGTGCGGCTGCTGGAAAAGACCGGTGGGCGATCCGGCCACTTCGTGGCCGAATAACCGTCACCAGTTCCACATCGTACCGTCCTCCAGCCGATTCACCGGTAACGCGCTTGGCCGATACGGGTAGCGGGCCGCGAGCGCCTCGTCGATGTCCACGCCGTGGCCCGGTGTCGTGCCCGGGTGCAGGTAGCCGTCGGCAAACCAGTACGCGTGCGGAAACACCGCGTCGGTCTCCGGCGTGTGGCGCATGTACTCCTGTACGCCGAAGTTGTGGACCCAGGTATCGAAGTGCAGCGCCGCGCCCATGCACACGGGCGACAGGTCCGTCGCGCCGTGCGAGCCAGTGCGAACCTGGTAGAGCTCCGCCAGTTGCGCGATGCGGCGCAGATGCGTGATCCCGCCCGCGTGCACGACCGTCGTGCGGATGAAATCGATCAGCTGCTCGGCGATCAGCTGCTGGCAATCGTAGATCGTGTTGAACACCTCGCCCACGGCGATCGGCGTGACCGTATGCTGCCGGATGAGGCGAAACGCCGCCTGGTTCTCGGCGGGCGTCGGATCCTCCATCCAGAACAGCCGATAAGGCTCGAGCGCGCGGCCGAGGCGGCCGGCCTCGATCGGCGTCAGCCGATGGTGCACGTCGTGCAGCAGGTGATGCTCGAAGCCGAAACGCGCGCGGATCGCGTCGAAGAGCTTCGGCACGTGGTCGAGGTATTTCGCCGTCGACCACACGTTTTCCGTCGGGATCACGGCGTCCGCCGGCTCGTAGTAGAGCTTGTCCTTGGCGACGCCATACGTCGAGGCGAGGCCCGGGATGCCGCTCTGCGCGCGAATCGCCTTGTAGCCGAGCTCGGCGTAGCGCGCGACTTCGTCGAGCGTCTGGGCGATGTCGTTGCCGTTCGCGTGGCCATAGACCATCACGCCGTTGCGGCTCGCTCCACCGAGCAGCTCGTAGACCGGCAGTCCCGCCACCTTGCCCTTGATGTCCCACAACGCGGTGTCGACGGCGGCGATCGCGCTCATCGTGACGGGTCCGCGGCGCCAGTACGCGCCGCGGTAGAGGTATTGCCACGTATCCTCGATGCGCGCGGGGTCGCGGCCGATCAGCACCGGGATCACGTGCTCGGTCAGATAGGAAACGACTGCGAGCTCGCGGCCGTTCAACGTGGCGTCCCCGATGCCGTACACGCCTTCGTCGGTCTCGATCTTCAGCGTGACGAAATTGCGGCCGGGGCAGGTGACGATGGCGCGCGCAGCAGTGATCTTCATGGTCGTGGCCGGACGCGAGCCGGCGCGTGGTTGCGTGACGACGCGAGCACCGCGTCGATCAGATCGTGGACGAGCAGCGCCGAGCGGCCGCTGTTGGAAGGCTCGCGCCGCGCGTCGAGCGCATCCAGGAACTCGGCGAGCACATGCCGATGCGCGTCGTGCGAGAACGCCATCGGGTCGGCGCCACCGCCGTGCATCGCCTGGTCGCCGAAGGCTTCGGTGCGTCCGTCCTGCCAGTGCAACTCGAGGCGGCCGCCGGCGAGCACTGCGGTGGCGTCCATGCCGACGAGCGTGATGCGCTCGGGCGCTCCGGGATACGCGGCGGTCGTGGCATCGAGCGTGCCGAGCGCGCCGTTCGCGAAGCGCAGCGACGCGCACGCGAGGTCCTCGGTCTCCATCCGATGCAGCGGCGTCGTGCGCACGTACGCCGCCACCTCCGCGAGCGGCTCGGTGAGCGTCAGGAACAGGTCCAGTGTATGGATCGCCTGGGTCAGCAGCACGCCGCCGCCGTCACGCGCGAGCGTTCCCCGTCCCGGCTGGTCGTAATACGTCTGTGGACGCCACCACGGCACGGCGACGGATGCGGCGACGATGCCGCCGAGCGCTTCGACCCGTTCCGCCAGCGCACGCGCTGCCGGTCGGAACCGATGCTGCAGCACCACGCCGAGCGCCACGCCCGCGCGCTCGCAACACGCGACGAGCGCCTCCGCGCGCGCCGTGTCGGCCTCGAGCGGCTTTTCGAGCAGAACATGCTTGCCGGCGGCGGCAAACCGCTCGACGAGCGGCAGATGCGTGCGCGGCGGCGTCAGGATGAGCGCGGCGCTTATCGACGAGTCGTCGACGAGCGCGTCGAGATCGTCGCATACGGGAAAGCCGAAGCGCTGTGCGAATGCGTCGCGCCGCTCGCGCGTCGGGCTATAACCCGCCACGACCTCCACGCGCTCGCGCAGGTCGAGCAGGCTCTGGGCGTGCGGCGGCACGGCCATGCCGAGGCCCACGACGGCGATGCGGCGGCGAGGCGAGGGGGTCACGCGCAGAGGAAAAGGAAGTGATGGTCGGGTGGCCCGGCCACTTGACCACAGTATACGGGGGAAGCTACGATCCGTCGATTGTCGGCGGGCGCCGCCGACGCGAGCATGCCTTCACCGCGCGGCCCGCGCCGCGTGCATCGTACCGGAGCGAGCGCCGTTGCCTCTGCAGGCCGTCGAACCCAAGCGCCTTTACCGGCAGATCGCCGATCAGCTCGCGCAGTTGATTGCCAGCGGCGAGTTTCCGTCGGGATCGCGGCTGCCCGCCGAGCGCGAGCTCGCCGTGTCGCTCGGCGTGAGCCGCACGTCGGTGCGCGAGGCGATCATCTCGCTCGAGATGAACGGCCTCGTCGAGGTGCGCGTCGGCACGGGCATTTTCGTGACCAATCCGCCGCCCGAGCCCGATCGCTTACCGACCGACGCGGGACCGGGTCCCTTCGAGCTGCTCGCGGCGCGCAAGCTCGTCGAGGGCGAGATCGCCGCGCTGGCCGCCAAGGTGGCGACACCCGACGATGCGCGCGCGCTGCTGCAGAGCGTGAAGCGACTCGAGGCCAAGGTGGACGATTTCGCTGCGCGCGAGGCCGAGGACCGCGACTTCCACGTGCTGCTCGCACGCGCGACGGGCAACGGGTCGCTCGAGCTCGTCGTCGAGGGCCTGTGGCAGCAGCGCGCGGGTCTGTGGGGACGACTGCAGCAGCATTTCCACACGGCGGATCTCGCGCTGCGCACGATCCGCGATCACGCGGCGATTGCCGCTGCCGTCGCGGCCCGCGATCCCGACGCGGCGCGCGCCGCCATGCATCGTCACATTGCACGCGTCACGCGCGAGTTCCAGCGGGGCGTCGATAATGCGGAGAAGCTCGACCGTGACGCGCGCGAGCCGCGCGCCGCGAACAAGGAACGAAAGCCGCGGCGATGAAGAGTCAACCCCCGTCCGCGGTGGACGCCGATCGATGAAGCTCGAACGGGCGCATGCCCATACAGGAGGATGTTCATGAAGCGTAGCAGCGTGCATTCGCAGGAGCGGCGCCGCGTGGCGCGCCGCCTGATCGCGGTCGCCGTCGCGGCGGCGGCCGGCGTGGCGTTCGGCACCGGCAGCGTGCTGGCGCAGGCCCCGAAGAGCCCGGTCACGCTCAATATCAGCGACCCAGCGGGGGATCTCGCGCTGACACAGGCGGCCATCGATGCGTATCAAAAGAAGCATCCGGAAATGCTCGCCAAGATAAACATTGTCCGCGCAACCGCGCCTGAATTGCCTGGCAAGCTCAAGGCAATGCAAGGGGCCGGCCGCAGCGATATCGATCTGGTGCTCACGGGCACCGACTTCCTTGCCGCCGGCATCGAGCAAGGCTTGCTCACGAAGCTGTTGCCCGAATACGCGTCCAAATTTCCGAACCTGACAGCGAACTATCAGCCTGCAGCGGCCAAGATGCAGGAGCTCGCGCAAGGTTACGGAATAGAAGTCACGTTCATGCCCGCCGGACCCCTGCTCGAGTACAACCCGGCAAAAGTGAAGCAGGTACCGACGACGCCGCAGGAGCTGCTCGCGTGGTGCAAGGCGAATCCGAATCGCCTGATCTATGCGCGTCCGGCCAATTCCGGCCCGGGGCGCACATTCATCATGGGATTGCCCTACATCCTGGGCGACAAGAACCCGAAGGACCCGGTGAACGGCTGGGAAAAGACCTGGGCGTTTCTGAAGGAGCTCAACTCGTGCATCGAGTATTACCCGACCGGGACGGGCGCCGTGATGAAGGAACTCGGCGAAGGTTCGCGCGACATGACGGTTACGATGACGGGTTGGGATCTCAATCCGCGTATCCTCGGCATCGTGCCGAAGGAGTACAAGGTGGCGCCGTTCAAGGGCATGACGTGGGTCAACGACGCGCACTACATGGTGATGCCGAAGGGCGTGGCACCTGAGAAGATTCCGGTCATCCTCGACTTGATGGCGTTTCTGTTGACGCCGGAGGCCCAAGCCTACACGTACGACAAGGGCTATTTCTATCCCGGTCCCGCCGTGAAGGACGTGCCGTTGTCGATGGCGCCGAAGGAAAGTCAGGATGCCATCAAGGAATACTGGCGGCCGGAATACGACCAGTGGCTCAAGGAATTCCCGCACACGCAGTCGCTGGAAGCGAAGGCGCAAGTCGACGCATTCCGCATCTGGGATCAGCAGGTCGGAGCCCAGAAAACCAAGTAGCGCGCGCCCGGGCTCACCCAATCGCTCTCCCCGCGGCGCGGGGAGAGGGAGCGGAATCAACCCGCGCGGCTCACGCGCCTTATTCCGGCCTCTCCGCGCGCCCGGGAAGCGCGCAGCGTGAGAGGGGCACCGAGAGCAGCATGAAACACGACTTCAGCGAGCTTCGTCTTGACCGCGTCACGCGCCGCTTCGCCGCGAGCGGCGGCCACGTGTTCAATGCGCTCAGCGACATGACGCTGACGATCCGCCGCGGCGAGTTCATTGCGCTGCTCGGCCCTTCGGGCTGCGGAAAGTCGACGGCGCTCAATTGCATCGCCGGGCTGCTGCCGCTGTCCGGCGGCACGATCAAGCTCGACGACACGCGCATCGATACGCTGCCGCCCGAGCGCCGCGGCTTCGGCATGGTGTTCCAGAACTACGCGCTGTTCCCGCACATGAGCGTCGCGAAGAACATCGGCTTCGGACTGCGCATGCGCGGTGTCGCGTCGTCGGCGATCGCGCCGCGCGTGGCGAACGCGCTGAAGCTCGTGCAGCTCACCGGGCAGGAGCACAAGCTCCCGGGCCAGCTGTCGGGCGGGCAGCAACAGCGCGTCGCGATCGCGCGCGCGATCGTGATCGAGCCGCCGCTGATCCTGATGGACGAGCCGCTGTCGAACCTCGACGCCAAGCTGCGGCTCGAGACGCGCTCGGAGATCCGGCGCATCCACCGCGAGCTCGGCCGCGCGACGATCTACGTCACGCACGACCAGGACGAGGCGCTGTCGCTCGCCGACCGCATCGTCGTCATGAAGGACGGCGTCGTCCAGCAGATCGCGACTCCGCAGCAGGTGTACGCCGAGCCCGCGAACCTGCACGTCGCGCGCTTCATGGGGTATCGCAACGTGATCGATCTCGCCGTCATCGGCGAGCGCGACGGCCGCGTCGCGCTGGAGGGGCCCGATTTCCGGCTGAGCGGAACGCGCAAGCTGCCGCTCGCCGGCGCGCGCGCGGCCGTGGCCATCCGGCCCGAGGAGATCACGATCGCCGGCGCGTCGGATGGCGACAACGTGATCGCCGGCCGCGTCGACAACGTCGAATACGGCGGGCGCGATTCGCTGGTCGACGTCGTCACCGCGGGGGGCACGCGGCTGCACGTGCGCGCGGGGACCCACCTGCAGCCCGGCGCGAACGTGTTCGTGCACGTGCCGGCCGAGCGCGTGCTCGTCTATCCGGCGGAAGCATGAGCGGCGCAGGGCCGTCCCAAGGCGCGAATCGCGCCCCCCCGGGGGGCAGCGCAGCAGCGAAGCCGCACGCGTGGGGCGATCGTGCAAGCGCGATCGCACGCGATACGCTCGCGGCGCGCGCTCCGTTCGACAGAAGTCTGTTGCTGGTGGCGCCGGCGACGGCGTTCATGCTGCTGTTGTTCATCTATCCGTTCCTCTACGGGCTGATCCTGTCGTTCGAGCCGGCGGAGGGCGGGGCGCTCGCCAACTACCGCAAGTTCTTCACGACCGACAACCTCTGGCCGACGATCTGGACCACGCTGCGGCTCGCGCTGCCCGCGACGCTGATCAACGTCGGAGTCGCGCTGCCAATCGCCTACAAGATGCGCGTCAAGTCGCGCTGGCAGCGCTGGATCACCACGCTGCTCGTCGTGCCGATCACGCTCGGCACCGTGCTGATCGCCGAAGGCATGCTGACGTACTTCGGCCCGAAGGGATGGCTCGCGCAGTTCCTGCAGCTGCTGCACGCGTACGACGGCTCGATCCGCCTCACGCACAACTACTGGGGCGTGCTGATTTCCCTGGTGATCTCGGGCTTCCCGTTCGCGTTCCTGCTGATCCTGTCGTACGTCACCGGCATTGATCCGGTGCTTGCGCGCGCCGCGTCGACGCTCGGCGCCGATGCGAAGGCGCAGTTTCGCCACATCTACCTGCCGCTGCTCGCGCCGGGTCTCGCGATGTGCTTCTGCCTCGCGTTCGTGCAGGCGTTCTCCGTGTTCCCGTCCGCCGTGCTGCTGGGCGCGCCCGCGGGCCCGACGCGCGTGATCTCGATCGCCGCGTACGAGGCGGCGTTCGAGCAGTACGATTACTCGCTCGCCTCGGCCATCGCGATGATCATGGGCTTCGTACAACTGGTGATCGTTGCCTTCGTGCTGTGGTTGCGCAACTGGTTCTACAAGGGGCCGGTGACCGGCGGCAAGGGCTGACGATGCGATTTCACGTTCCCGGACGGCGGCATGGCTGACGCGGGCGTCGCGACCGATCGTCGGCTCGGTACGGCCGATGCGCCCGTCGCCACGCGCACGCCGTGGAGCGAGCGTGCGTGGAGCGCGCTGCTGTGGGGCGTGATGACGCTGTTTCTCGTCAACGTCGCGCTGATGATCGCGGCCGTGGCGACCAATTCCTTCGCAAGCCGCTGGCTCGGAACGTGGTTGCCGCAGGGCTGGACCGCGAACTGGTACCTCGACGCATGGAAGGAGTTTCAGCTCGCGAACATCCTGTGGGTGACGGTCGAGGTGGTGTTCGCGGTCGTGTTCCTTTCGTTGCTGATCGGCGTTCCGGCGGCGTACACGCTCGCGCGGCGCAATTTCGTCGGCAAGCGCGCGCTGATGCTGCTGTTCCTGCTGCCGCTGATGGTCCCGCCGATCACTTATGGCATTCCGCTCGCCACGGTGCTCTACCAGGCGCATCTTGGCGGCACGCTCGCCGGCGTGATCCTCGCCAACCTGATTCCCGCGGCGCCGTTCGTGATCCTCGTGATGACGCCGTTCATCGAGCAGATCGATCCGAACCTAGAGTCGGCGGCACGCGTGTTCGGCGCGAGTACGCCTCGGGTGTTCGTGCACGTCCTCGTTCCGCTGCTTGCGCCCGGCATTCTCGCTGCGTCGCTGCTCGTGCTCGTGCGCACGATCGCGCTGTTCGAGCTGACGTTCCTGACGGCGGGTCCCGACTCGCAGACGCTGGTCGTCGCGCTCTACTACGCGGTGTTCGCCGCCGGCGTGCGGGCGCCGCAATCGGTCGACGCGATGGCGATGATCTACATGCTGGTCACGCTCGTGTGGCTGCTGATCGCGCTGCGCTTCGTGAACCCGACGCAGCTCGTGTCGCGCGTCAAGGAGAATCCGGGCGGGGCGCTTTAGCGTGGCTCGGCTCGATACCCGCACGCTCGCGCGCCTGCCTTCCGGCGTCGCGCGACCGCGGTATCCGCTCGACACGCTCGCCACGGGCATCGTCCATCTCGGCATCGGCGCGTTCCATCGCGCGCATCAGGCGATCTACACCGACGACGCGATTGCCCACGCCGGAGGCAACTGGGGCATCTGCGGCGTGAGCCTGCGCTCACCGGACGTGCGCGATCGGCTCGTCCCGCAGGACTGCCTCTACACGGCCGTCGAGAAGGGCCCGGCCGGCGTGCGACGGCGCGTCGTCGGCAGCGTGCGCGAAGTACTGTTCCAGGAAACGCAGTACGCCGAGATGCGGCGGCGACTCGCCGCGCGCGAGACGCAGGCCGTGTCGCTCACGGTCACCGAGAAGGGCTATTGCCACGAGCCGGCGACCGGGCGCCTCGACATGGACCATCCGCAGATCGTTCGCGATCTGGCGCAACCCGACGGTGCCCGTAGCGTGCCAGGCCTGCTCGCCGCCGCGCTGGCCGAGCGCCGCCGCACGCATGGACGGCCGTTGACGGTGCTGTGCTGCGACAACCTGCCGCAGAACGGCGCGCTCGTGTGCGGGCTGGTCGTGTCGTTCGCGAGCCAGCACGACGCCGCGCTCGCCGACTGGATCGGCCGCGAGATCGCGTTTCCGTCGACGATGATCGACCGCATCGTGCCCGCGACGACGGCGCAGGACATCGCGGAAAACGACGCGGCACTCGGTTTCGAAGACGCTGCGCCGGTCGTGCACGAGCCGTTCGCGCAATGGGTGATCGAGGACCGGTTCGCCGCCGCGCGCCCGGCATGGGACGCCGTCGGTGCTCTGCTGGTGGAC
>DATJIZ010000230.1:0-6905 GCA_035492735.1 Gemmatimonadaceae bacterium
CCTGCCGCACCCACCAAGATCGGGAAGTACGACGTCGAAGAGCGCGTGGGCGAGGGCGCCATGGGCGTCGTGTATCGCGCCCTCGATCCCGTCCTCAAGCGCCGAGTCGCCATCAAGGTGATGAGCGAGGCGTTCGCGCAGAACGATGAGCTACGCGAACGCTTTCTGCGCGAGGCGCAGGCCGCCGGGTCGCTCCAGCACCCCAACGTCATCACCATCTACGACTTCGGCGAAGTGGAGGGGCACCTCTACATCGCCATGGAGTTCGTCGAGGGTCAGGACGTCGCCGAGCTGCTCGCGCATCAAGTCCCACTCACACTCATCCACAAACTCGACATCGCGATCGGCGTGTTGCAGGGGCTCGCCTTCGCCCACAAGCGCGGCATCGTTCACCGGGACGTCAAGCCGGCGAACATTCGCGTCGACGGCGATGGCAACGCTCGAATCATGGATTTCGGCGTTGCGCACCTCGCGTCATCGGACATGACCCGCACCGGCGTCATGATTGGCACGCCGAGCTACATGGCGCCCGAACAGATCACCGGCGGCAAAGTCGGCCCGCACACGGACATCTTCTCCGTGGGCGCGGTGCTCTATGAACTGCTCAGCGGGACGCGGCCATTCTCCGGCGGGCCGCTCCAGGCGGTGATGTACCGCGTGCTGAGCGAGGCGCCGATGTCGCTGGACATCGCCGCGCCCGGTTTGCCGCCGCGGTTGAACGAGATCGTCATGCGCGCGCTCGCCAAGGATCCGGAGCAGCGCTATCCCACGGCCCTGGACATGGCGAACGACCTGCTCGCCGTGCGACAGTCGCTGGATTCACGCTCATCGGCGCCCGGAACGATCTCGCTGCGCGCCACGATCGAGCAGGCGCTGGACGAACGCCGCACGAGCCAGTTCAGGCAGGTCCGGCGGCGTCGATTCGCGTACTCCGGTGCAGGAATCGCGGCCGCGGCGGTGTTGGTGTTCGCGGGATGGTTCGTGGCGCGGCGCGGCATGGGCCCGGGCGACACCACGACGTTGGCCGCGAAGTCGGCACCACCTACCATCGCGCCCGGCTCGGCGACGGCGACCCCGGTTGTGCCCGACTCTGCTCGCGCTCAGGCGCGGCAGCAGCCGCGCGACACCGATCCGAAACCGCCGGCGGCCAGCGACCCGCGCAAATCGGCGGTGAGCCAGTCGGGCAAGGCCGTGCCGGGCACCGGCCGCGTCGCGCCGCGCGCACAATCGGAGTCGGCATCGGCGAGGGCGACGACATCGTCTGCCAATTCGCCGCCGACGGTGCCGCCCAAGCCGCCCGCAGCCGGATCGAGTCAGTCCGCGGCGAGTGTCACCGCGGGCACCGTCCCATCGAGCGGCGCGCCAGTTACGACTCTGCAAACGCCTCCACCGGCCGCCGCCGCGCCGAGCAAGCCGATCCCCTCGTCGCCGACGCAGGTTGTCGCCGCGCCTCCGCCAGTGTCCAGCGCGGCGAACGCCTCGGCCGAGATCGGAAACGTCATCGATGCATACGCCCGCGCCATCGAGTCGCGCGACATGGCCGAGCTTCGGCGGGTCTATGGCACGATCACCAGCGATCAGGCGAGCGCGTTTTCAGAGTTCTTCAAATCCACGCGAGAGCTTCGCGCCGCGCTCGCCATCAAGAGCCTGCAGGTCGACGGCAGCCGCGCCACGGCGCGCGTGGCCGGCACGTACGAGTTCACGACGAGCGCCGGACGGCAGCAGCAGACCGTGGCGTTCGAGGCCGACCTCCGCCACGACACCGGGGCCTGGAAGCTCGTCGCGGTACGCTGAGCCGCCTCGCGCCGGGGCTCGGTCCTAAGAACGTTGGGTGAGTGCGGATCAGACGGATCTGGCGATCCGGATTCGACCGATCGCTCCAATGTCAGCGAAGGTCCACACTCGCAACGAGCCGAAGAGATTTTTTGGGGACTGCCTCGGGAGGCAACGGCTCGCCCGGGCGGTCGTTTACACATATCCTTTCGGCCCGTTGAGCATCGGCACATCGCAAGCCGACGCGCGATCCGACAGATCCTGCAGTCGGATCCGTCCGATCGCACCACCGCCCCACGTTCTTAGTGGCCGATGTCGGCGCTCAGTAGTTGAACTCGAGCGCGGCGGTGAACATGAGGTTGGCTCGCATGCCGCCGCGGTTGAGCGGGACGAGCAGGTTGGCCACGGCCGTGAAGCCGTTCGGCAGCTCGTACTTTCCGCCGAACGAGCCGTTCACCAGGTCGTCGCGCGTGTTGGGGATCGACGATGGCTGAATCACGCGGTGGAACGGCGCGTCGTAGGTGACCGGTCCCGGCAAGTGCAGGTTCGATTCGCCGACCTGCAGCTCGCTCACCATGTCCACGGCGAGCGTCACGCGCGGGGCGATCAGATCATCGAAGCCTGCCGTTGCGAGCACGGCGTCGTTCCACCCTACGCTGCCCGAGCTGGCGTGGTAGGCGTAGCCCAGGTTCGCGTGTGGCGAAAAGTTGCCGACCGTTCCCGACACCACAGCGAGACCGCGCGCCGTGAACGCGCCGGCGCCAAGCAGATCATCCGCGGCGCCGGTGGCGAACCGCGCCTCGCCGAGCAGGGCCACACCGCTGCGCTCCGACTCGTGAATCTTGACTTTGGATCGTATCGCCACGTCGCCAAGCCCGAACGCAGACCCGTTCACGTCGCGTGTGGCCGACAACACCGGATTGGTGGGCGTGCCGGCGAAGAAGTGGGCCGCCGTCGGCCCGCCAAACGGAACCACCTGCGCGAAGCTGCTGCCGTGCAGGTGCGATGACACGAGCGGCACCACCAGACCGACGTCCATCCAGTCGGTCAACCCGTAGGTGGCATACAGGTCCGTCACCGCGACGTCGAGATCGAGGTTCAGGCGAAACTGCATGATGTCGTTCTCGAGATTGGGAATTCCCATCTTCGAGCAATCGCCCGCCTGGATCGAATCACAGCCGGGAAACGTCGCGTCGGTCACGTTCTCGTGCGTGAAGATCAACTCGATGTCGTTGAGCGGTACGCCGCGGAGCGAAGTGAAATGGAAGCTGTTGTGCCCAATGCCGACGATCGTTCGCCCTTTGCCCAGCGTCTGCGACCGTTCGGCGAAGATCGGGCCCGCTGAAGTGGATGTCTTCACCGGCACGCCACCCTCGAATCGGAACGCGGTGCTGCCCGAGGTGGTTCCGATCGGCAGATTGCCGACGCTCGTCGCGATGGCGCTCGAGATGAAGCCGATCAGGCTTCCATTTTCACTGACCGCAGACGGCACGAAGTGCGAGCCGTGCGCGCGAATCGACGCTGGATTGCTCGGGTCAGCGGTGCCGGCGAGGAACAGCGGATCCTCGCCCGATCCAAAGATGAACAGCTGCGAGATCTTCCCGCGCAGCGACTGATCCGATTGCGCCCAAACCACGCTGGACAGGCCGAATGTCAGGATCAAGCCCGAGGCAAAACAGACCGCGAGGGCACGACGTTTCATGGCTCACCGGGGTCGGGGAGAAGGGGGGAGGATGCGGTGAAACTACGCAAGACGCGCTAGCGCCGCAGGACGACGTGCGTGACGCGCTCCGACGGAACGTGCTCCGCGCATCGATATCCGAGCGCGGGCAGATCGATGCCGCTCATCAGGTGCTCCCCTTTGCCGAGCAGCGCCGGCGTGATGGCGATATGCAGCTCGTCGACCAGCCCTTCACGCAGGTACTGGCGGATCGTCGACGCGCCACCGCCGAGTCGCACGTCGCGATCGCCGGCCGCATCGCGCGCCCGATGCAGCGCGTCGTGAATTCCGGTCGTGACGAAATGGAACGTAGTTCCGCCCTCCATCTCGAGCGGCGGTCGTGGGTGATGCGTCAGCACGAACACCGGCACGTGGTACGGCGGATTGTCGCCCCACCAGCCTTTCCAGCGATCGTCGGGCCAGGCTCCGCGCACCGGGCCGAACATGTTGCGCCCCATGATCCAAGCGCCGAGGTTCTCGAAGCTCCGCGCGATGAACGAGTCGTCGATGCCGGCCTCGCCGATGCCGTCGCCGTATATCTCCTGAAACGTGCGCGTCTTGAAGATCCACTCGTGGAGCGCGAGGCCGCCGGCGCCGATCGGATTCTCGAGGGTCTGGTCCGGACCGGCTCCGTAGCCATCGATGGAAATCGAGAAGGCGTGAACGCGGAGTCGCGACATATCGCGGGCCTCTCTGAACAATGAGTGTGCGAGGGCTGTAAGCTGCCCCGCGCGGGTACGAGCCGCCAGAGCGGGGGACCGGCGTGCGCCGCGCGGACCTGAATCGCTACATTGGCAGCGTCCGTTGCAGCGACAGATCATGTCCACTTCGCACGAACCGACCAACATTCGCATCGGCGTCGATCTCGGCGGCACCAAAGTCGAAGCCGTGGCCCTCGACGCGTCGGGGACGATCCTCGCCCGCGAGCGCGTCGCCACGCCGCGCGACTACCGCGCGACGGTCGATGCGATCGCGGGGCTCGTACGCGGCGTCGAGTCCCAGGCCGGCGCGCGAGGCACCGTCGGTGTCGGAATTCCCGGAGCGGTGAATCCGCGGAACGGTCTCGTGAAGAACGCCAACTCCACCTGGCTCATCGGCCAGCCGTTGCGGGGCGATCTGGAAGCGGAGCTCACGCGACCGGTTCGCATGGAGAACGACGCGAACTGCTTCGCGCTCTCCGAGGCCGTGGACGGCGCGGGGGCCGGTGCGTCGAACGTGTTCGGCGTCATCCTCGGCACCGGCGTCGGCGGCGGCATCGTGATCGACGGCAAGGTAATCGAAGGCGTGAACCTGATCGCCGGCGAGTGGGGGCACAATCCGCTGCCGTGGATCAGAGCGGACGAGTTTCCCGGGCCGGAGTGCTACTGCGGCAGGAACGGCTGCATCGAGACTTTCCTCTCCGGACCGGGTTTCGAGAGCGACTTCACCGCAAAGACCGGGCGTCGCCTCGCGGCCAAGGCAATCGTCGATGCCGCGACCGCCGGCGAACCCGCGGCGCGCGACGCACTCGCCCGATATCACGATCGTCTGGCGCGCGCGCTGTCGTCGGTGATCAACCTGCTCGATCCCGACGTGATCGTGCTCGGCGGCGGCATGTCGAACACACCCGGGCTCGCCGCCGCGGTGTCGGAGCGGTTGCCCCAGTACGTCTTCTCGAGCTCCGTGGAGACGCGCGTCGTCGGCAACCGGCATGGTGATTCGAGCGGCGTGCGCGGCGCCGCGTGGCTCTGGCCGTTGTAGGCGTTTGAACGCGGAACAGGCTGCGTACTAACGGTGCGCCAGCCCGGCCTCCGCATCGCCGGCGATGCCGGCGAAGGTGTCATCCTCGCGCCCGAACTGCAGTCTGTACAAGCGCGCGTACATGCCATTGCCCGCCATCAGCTCTTCGTGCGTGCCGCGCTCGACGATCGCGCCGTCGTCCAGCACGAAGATCACGTCCGCCCCACGCGCCGTGGTCAGCCGATGCGCAATCGTGATCGACGTCCTGCCGCGCCTGAGCCGCTGGATCGCGTCGAACACGAGCGTCTCGGACTCCGCGTCGAGCGCCGACGCCGGCTCGTCGAGCAGTAGAATCGGCGCGTCGCGAACGATCGCCCGCGCGATGGCGATGCGCTGGCGCTGGCCGGCCGACAGCGTGTCGCCGCGCTCGCCGATGACGGTGTCATAGCCCCGCGGCAGCTCGCTGATGAACTCGTGCGCATTCGCCGCGCGCGCGGCGCGAACGATCTCCTCGCGCGTCGCCTTGGGACGTCCGTAGGCGATGTTCTGCCAGACCGTCGCGCGGAAAAGCACCGGATCCTGCAACACGAAGCTCACCTGCTCGCGGAGCGACGCCAGCGTGTAATCGCGGATGTCGTGTCCGTCGATCAGAATTCGGCCGTGCCACACGTCGTACAATCGCGGCACGAGTCCGATGAGCGTGGACTTGCCGCTGCCGCTTGGACCCACGAGCGCAACTGACTGGCCCGGACGAACCCGAAGGCACACGTCCTCGAGCACCGGCCGGCCAGGGAGGTAGCCGAACGTGACGTGCGAGAATTCGACCGCCCCGGCGAACGCCGGTGCCGGCCGCGCGCCTGGCAGATCGGTGACCTTGCTCTCCGTGCCAAGCAGCTCGCCGATCCGGTCGAGGCCGACGACGGCCCGCGACAACGTGTCGGTCATCTTCGAGAGATCTTTCATCGGCTTGTACATCTTGCCGAGATACAGCACAAAGACGATGAGCGCACCAGCGGAGAGCCGGCCCGAGATCACGTGCCGCACGCCGAAGAACAACACGAGGAACGTGCCGACGGCCACGACGACGTCGACCAGCGGTGAGAGTCGCGCTTTGACGCTCCGCGCCCGGAGCGATGCCTGGAGACTCTCCTCGCTCTCCCGATCGAGCCGGCGTTCTTCGTAGTCTTCGCGGCCGAACGCCTTGACGATGCGCGCCGATGAGACGGCCTCCTGCACGACCGACGCGAGATCGCTCTCCTTCTCCTTCACGGCCCGCGCCGCCGCCTTGATGCGCCGCGTGAGCCGGTAGACCAGCACGAACAGAACCGGCGCCACCGACAGGGCAACGAACGTGAAGCGCCAGTCGAGGTACACCATCACGCCCACCATCCCGGCGAGCGTCAGCACGTTGAGCACCATGCCGAGGAGAACGGTCGATACGAGGTCCTGGACGGCGTCGATGTCACTGGTGAGCCGCACGACCATGTCGCCCGTGCGCTGCTTCTCGTAGAACGAGAGCGAGAGCCGCTGGAGGTGGTGATAGAGCGCGTGTCGCAGATCGCGCGTCACGCGCTGCCCCACCGAGGTCGAGAGAAACTTCTCGGCGTAGGAGCTCGCCGCGCCGACGAGCGCGATCACGAGCACGGCGACCGCCGCCGCATTCAGCAACGCCAGCCGAGTCCCGGCGAGCGGC
>DATJIZ010000231.1:0-3795 GCA_035492735.1 Gemmatimonadaceae bacterium
AATGAGACGCGGCCTGATGCGCCGAAACCGCCGCCGGATGCCGCCGCGCAGGATGAGATCAAGCGCTTGAAGGAAGAGCTGGCGAAGGCGAACGCAGAGCTCGAACGTATTCGGCGGCGCCTGGCACAGCCGCCCGGAAAGCCCTGATCCCGCCAAACACACGCTGACTGCGCGCCTGCCACGCGCTACTCGCGCGCTCCCACGCGCTACCCGACGCGAAACAGCTCGAGCGACTTAGCGTATCGGCTGCCGAGGACTCGGCGAAGCGAGGCGTGTTCCGCTCGATCGAGCGACGGGTCGCGTGAGAGAAGGCTCGCCGCCGCCTCCCTCGCGCGGTCGTTCAATGCTTCGTCGCGCAGCGGGTCGGCGATCCGGAACGTCGGCACCCCGCTCTGCCGCTCGCCGAACAGGTCGCCCATGCCCCGGATGCGCAGATCCTCGCGCGCGATCTCGAAGCCGTCCTCGGTCCGTACGAAGACCTGCAGCCGGTCAAACGTGTCCGGGCTCACGTCTCCCAGCAAGATGCAGTACGACTCGGCCGCACCCCGCCCTACGCGGCCGCGCAGCTGGTGCAGCTGCGACAGGCCGAACCGCTCCGGGTGCTCGACCAGCATCACCGTGGCGTTGGGCACGTCGATCCCCACCTCGATCACGGTCGTCGCCACCAGCAGATCGATCTGACCGTCGCGGAATCGGCGCATGACGTCGTCGCGCTCGTCGCTCGGGATGCGGCCGTGCAAGAGCGCCAGCCGCCGAGACGCGAACGGACCCGCGGCGAGTGTTTCGTACATCGTCGTCGCGGCCTTGAGGTCGCTCTTTTCCGATTCGTCGATCACGGGGTAGACGACGTACGCCTGGCGGCCCTGCTCGAGCTGCCGGTCGACGAATTGCAGCACGCGCGCTCGCGCCGATTCCTTGCGAAGCGCGGTCGCGATCGGACGACGCCCGGGTGGGCGTTCGTCGAGCATGCTCAGATCGAGATCTCCGTACAAGGTCAACGCCAGCGAGCGCGGAATCGGTGTCGCCGACATGAGCAGCACGTCGGGCGCTTCGCCCTTGGCGCCTAGCGCCTTTCGCTGTTCGACGCCGAAGCGATGCTGCTCGTCGATCGCGGCGAATCCCAGGTTGCCGAACGCCGTGGCCTCCTGCACGAGCGCATGCGTCCCGACGACGAGCGCGGGCGCCGTGCCGGCGAGCCGCGCGGCGATCTCTTTACGCCGCCGCGCCGGTAGGCTCCCGGTCAGCAGGATCGGCTCGACGCCGAGCGGCGCGAGCAGTCGAGCCATCGTCACGGCGTGTTGTTCGGCGAGGAGCTCCGTTGGCGCCATGATCGCTGCCTGATACCCGTTCTCGATCGCGAGCAGTGCCGCGAACACGGCAACGATCGTCTTGCCGCTTCCCACGTCGCCTTGCAGCAGCCGCTGCATGCGGCGATCACTGCACATGTCGGCGAAAATCTCCCGGATTGAACGGACCTGCGCGCCGGTCAACTGGAACGGGAGCGATTCGCGCAGGCGGGTCGTCAGATCGCGCTTGTTCTCGAATTGGATTCCCCGGCGGTGCTCGCGCGCGAGGTCTTTGGCCCGCTGGTGGAGGAGCTGCACGAAAAACATCTCCTCGAACGCGAGCCGCGACCGGCCGGCCATCGCCTCGGCGATCGACGCCGGGCGGTGGACCATGCGGAGCGCGTCGCCGATCCCGGGCACTCCGGCCGCGCGGAGGATTTCGGACGGCAGGTACTCCGCGACGAGCGGCAGCAGCGCGTCGAGATGCGATTCGACGATCGCGCGGATTTGCTTGAACGACAGTCCCTCGGTCGCCGGATACACCGCGAGCACGCGGCCCTCGGCCGTCGCGCCGGCCTCGTCACCGAGGTTGATAAATTCGCGCGGCTGCAGCTGCCGGCCGTGGAAGAAGCGAACGTTGCCGGTGACCAACAACACGTCGCCCTTGTTTATCGTCCGGTCGAGAAAGGGCTGGCCGGGCCACGAGACTTCGATCATTCCAGTTTCATCACGAAGCACCGCCTGGAAGATCCGCAACCCCTTGCGAGTGGGAATCACGCCCTTCGAGATCACCGTGCCGATGATGGTGCCGTGCATTCCCGGCTCGAGGGTGCGAATCGGCGCCACGGTGCTCGCGTCCTCGTACCGGTGCGGCACATGGAACAGGAGGTCGCCCGCCGTGACGATCCCCAGGCGGCGCAGCGCCTCGGCACGGGCCGGCCCGACGCCCTTGAGATACGTGACCGGAGTGTCGAGGTAGAGCCGCTGCGGCCGGGCGTGTGCCGTCACGGATCGCTCACTCGTTGGACAACAGCTCCCGGGCGAACGCCGCCGCGTCGAACGGCTCCAGGTCGGTGGCGCTCTCACCGACGCCGAGGAATTTCACCGGCACGTCGATGGCCTCGTGCACCGCGACCACCACGCCGCCGCGCGCCGTGCCGTCGAGCTTCGTGACCACGAGACCGGACACCGGCACCGCGTCGGCAAAGGTCCTGGCCTGCTGCACGGCGTTCTGGCCGATCGTTCCATCCAGCACGAGCAGCGTCTCGTGTGGCGCCCCCGGGAGGCGCTTGGCAACGACACGGCCAACCTTGCGCAGCTCGTCCATCAGTCCTTCGCTCGTGTGCAGCCGCCCCGCGGTGTCGATGATGAGAACGTCCACGCCGCGAGCGACCGCGGCGTCGATGGCGTCGAATGCCACGGCGGCGGGGTCGGCGCCGGCCTTGGCTCCGACGAACTCGGCACCCGTGCGATCCGCCCACACGCGCAGCTGATCGATCGCACCGGCGCGGAACGTGTCACCAGCGGCGACCATCACGCGCTTTTTCTCGCCGCGAACGCGGTCGCTCAACTTCCCGATGAACGTGGTCTTCCCCGCCCCGTTCACGCCGACGACCAGGATGACCGTCGGCGGCGATGGCGCGAACCGGAGCGTCGGGTCGCTGGTTCCGGCGCGCAGCGCCGCCTCGATGCCTTCCGCCAGCGCCGCATGGAACTCGTCCTGGCTTCGCACCAGCCCGCGGCTTGCCCGCCGCTCCACCTCTTCGACCAGCCGCAGCGTCACCGGCACACCGAAGTCCGCTTCGAGCAGGAGCTCCTCGAGCTGCTCGAGCGAGCCCGGGGCCACGCCACCGCGCGCCAGGACCGTAACGTCCATGACCGCGATGTCCTTGATGCGCTGCCAGAGTGTCCGTTTGGGAACGTCGCCCGATTTACGAACTAGCCGCATGCGTCTCCATCGCTATCGCATTCCTCGTGTGCGCCGCAGGATCCATTCGGCGCAGAGCATCAATATCGCCAACCCGTACACCCAACCGAGCACGCGCAACCGCGGCGTGGCGTCGACACTCAACACGCCGCCCGAACCGACCGCGGCAACCCGTGGGGCTCGCGGCAGCCATTCGCGCGACTCGTTCACCGGCAAGAGCGCCGTGCCGCCGCGCGTGGACACCTCGTAGATGCCGACTTTCAGCGGCTTCGTTTCCACCACATTGGCATTGGCGGCAAAGCGAAGCGTCAGCGAATCGATGCGGCCCGTAGCACGCTCACGCAGCGTGAGGGCGACCACCGAGTCTCGAGGCGATCCTCGCCGCCAGCGTATCGGATCGCCGGCACGCACGAGCCGGTCATCGACGACGGCGGCGCGCCGATCGGTCCGCTCGGCGGCGAGCCAGTCGAAGATGCTACCCCAGAACGCCGTGAACGCGTCGGACGCCACGCCGCCGCGAAACTGCCACCGCCAGAGTCCGGAGGCCGCCACGATCGCGACCCGGCGCGGCTCGTCGGTTCC
>DATJIZ010000232.1:0-4850 GCA_035492735.1 Gemmatimonadaceae bacterium
GCCAAGCGGCAGTTCACTCATCGACGTGCTGGATCGCGTACTCGACAAGGGTATCGTGATCGACGCGTGGGTCCGCGTTTCGCTGGTCGGAATCGACCTAGTCACCGTCGAAGCTCGCATCGTGGTGGCGTCGATCGACACGTATCTGAAGTACTCCGAGGCGGTCGGCATCACGGGGCCCGTTTCGCGGCCAAGGGAGCTCGGTGCTGGCGACGAGCTCGAGCGAATGCAACGTGAGAACGCAGAGCTGCGCCGGCAACTCGAGCAGCGGAACACCTAGCGAACCAGGATCGGTGTAGGATGGCAGTGCTCGGAGACCGCGCCGTCGCGGGTCTCCTCTCCGCGTTGGCCGAGGCGCCGGATCTGTCGTCGGCAGCCTCGTACCTACTGGCGCAGCTCGTCGACGTTACGGGGGCGACGCGCGCGCTCATGCTGCGCCTCGATCAGGCGCACGAGACGCTCGGCTACGTGGCGGCGATCGGGTTCGAGCCCGAGCCCAGCCGGCTGTCCATTCCGCTGGTCGACCTCTCCAACCCGCTCGTCATCAGCACCCTCGCCCAGCTGCCGATTCGCGGCACCAGCCCGCTCGGTTTTCGCTCGCTGGAGGGCGTCGAGTCGTGGCTCCTGCTACCCGCATCGCAGCCGCGGCGGCGAGGATCGCCGGAGACGATGTCGGCGCAACGCGCGACGGAGCTGATCGCCTCGGCCACGATCCAGGTGCTGGAGTCCGTGGAGCGCCGGTTCGGCGTGGCACCGGCGGGCATCGTCCTGCTCGAGGGCGACATTCGCGTGGACGTGGTAGCCGAGCTGAGTGGGATCATGGCGCTCGCCGATCCCGTCATCGCGCGCGTCGCGGCGCTCGACCAGGCCGAGGAACTGGCCGAGCAGCTCATCCAGCGGCGCGACCGTCTCACGCTGATGGTCGACTCCCTTCCCGACCCGGTCGTGATCACCAACGCCGCGAACGACATCATCGCCCAGAACTACCGCGCCGAACGGCTGCTGCACGTGCGCGACGACGATTCGCCGGGGCGGCGACGAGCGATCGAGTTGAACAACCTGCTGTTCACGTCCTTCCTGTCGAAAGCGGCGATGACGGGCGTGCAGCAGTCCGGCCCGCGTGAGCTCAACCTCGTCGACCCCGACGAAGGCAACGATCTGCTGTTCGAGGTATTGGCGCATCCGCTCGGCGAGCGCGTGGGGCCGGAGGATGCGGTGCTCTCAGTGCTGCGCGACGTCACCGATCTGCGCCGCGCCGCCAATGAGCTCGAGCGACAGGTTCAGCGCGTGCGCCAGGCCGAGATCAGCGTTCGCGGCGAGCGTGATCGGCTGAACCTCGTGCTCAAGAACGTTGCCGATCCGATTCTCGTGACGGACGAGCGCTCGAACATCATCCTGATGAACGATCAGGCGGAGCAGTTGTTCCAGATGCCCGAATCGGAGGCGCGCAGCCGTCGCGAGCTCACGGCGGTCCGCGGCAACGACACCAAGTTCACGTCGTTCATCTCCGAGTTCGCGCTCCTCGACGACGACGCGCGACGGGAGCGCATGACGCTCGTCTATCCGCGCACCGGCATGGAGCTGCCCGTCGAAGTCGTCTCGGGCAAGGTGAAGAACGAGCGCGGCGAGCCGATCGCGATCGTGTCGGTCTTGCACGACCTCACCAAGCAGGTCGAGAACGAGCGGCTGTACGACGCGCTCAAGCGATTCAACAGCGAGCTCGAGAACCGCATCCAGGAAGCGACGGCCGATCTTGCCGAACAGAATGCGCGGCTCCAGTGGCAGTCGCAGGAAGTCGAGCGCGCGAACAAACTGAAGTCCGAATTCCTCGCCAGCATGTCGCACGAGCTGCGAACACCGATCAACGCGTTGATCGGCTATTCGTCGCTTCTCCTCGACGGCGTGCTTGGGGAAGTGAACCCCAAGCAGCAGGACGCGCTGTCGCGCGGGCGCGCGGCCGCCGAGCATCTGCTCGCGCTGATCAACGACATTCTCGATCTCGCCAAGATCGAAGCCGGCAAGATGCCGCTCCGTCTCGAGAACGTGTCGCTGCGCGAGGTGATGCTCGAGGTCGGCCAGCAGATCGAGCCGATGGTGCGCAAGAAACAGCTCGAGTTCGTGCTCGACGTCGATCCGGACTGCCCGGCCATCTACTCCGACCGCACGAAGATCAAGCAGGTACTGCTCAACCTTCTCTCCAACGCCGTCAAATTCACGACGAAGGGGCACGTGACGGTCGAGACCCGCTGTGCGCCCGACGGCATCCGGATCGACGTGCTCGACACCGGCATCGGCATCCGCCCGTCGGACCTCGAGGCGATCTGGGAGGATTTCCGACAGGTCGATCAGTCGCGCACGCGCGAGTTCGGTGGTACGGGCCTTGGCCTCAGTATCACACGCAAGCTCCTGGAGCGGCTGGGTGGCCGCGTGATGGTCAAGAGCACCTACGGCGAAGGCAGCACGTTCTCGGTTTTCCTCCCGCTGCGAGTCACGCAAAACACGGCGGCGGAGTACGGGGCGGAGAGCGTCACGACGGTCGGGGACTAGGCACCTCCGAGCTTCGAGACGAAACCGCGGTTCCCCTGCGGGGTACCAATCGTCGTCTACATGACCCGCTCCGGGACTCGTTCGATGCACGTTTCGACACCGTCGTTCCGCAATGCAGCCGCGGCAGCCGCGCTCGTTCTCCTCGCGGCGTGCGGCGACAAGCGCGCCGGAGACCGCGCCGCCGCCGATTCCGCGCTCACGCGCGATCTCACGCTGGCCAGCGCGCCGACCGTCCAACCAACGTTTCAGGACACGGCGATCGCTCCGGCACCGGCCGCGGCGAAGCGGCGAACCGAGGAGCCGCCGGTTCCTGCTCCCGTTCATCGGCGTGCCGCGCCACAGCCGCGCGTCGAAGCGCCGCGTCCGGTGGCGCAGCGCACGCTTCCTCCGGAACCCGCTCCGCAGCCAGTCACGCAGGCGCCCGTTCCAGCGCCGGCACCGGCAGCCGCACCGTCGCGTGGCGAGATCGGGAGCGGAACCGGCTTTTCACTGACGAGCGGCTCGAAGGTCTGCACGAGCACCAACCGTCCCGGCGACAAGATCGTCGCGACGCTCAACAATGCCGTGACCGGCACCAACGGCGCGGTAATTCCGGCAGGCTCCAACGTCGTCCTCGAAGTGGCATCGGCGAGCGCGGGCCAGAACGGCCAGGCGCCCCAGATCGGCTTCCGCGTGCGAGCGATCGTCGTGAACGATCAGACGTACGCGGTCGCGGGTAGCGTGACCACGGTCGACTCGCTGCAGCGAACCAAAGTCCCCGCCGTCGATCCGAATGCCGACAAGAAGAAGGTGATTGGCGGGGCGATCGCCGGCGCCATTCTCGGTCAAATGATCGGCCACAGCACAAAGGGCACGGTCATCGGCGCCGCGGCCGGCGCAGCCGCCGGCGCGGCCATCTCCAAATCGGGCGACAAGTGGGAAGGCTGCCTGCCGGCGGGCGCCGCGCTCCGCGTGACCCTTAACGAACCGATCGTGATGTAGCGATGCAGGCGGGGTAGGCGCGACACGGTCGCGCGCGCGCCATGCGCGGGGCGTAGAATTCTCGTATGGCCTCCGCCCGGCGCGCGGCGCCCGCACTCAAACCGTTTCATCCGCACGTCCGGGCGTGGTTTCGCGACACGCTCGGCGCACCCAGCGCGCCGCAGACCGCAGGATGGCCCGCGATCGCCGCCGGCTCGCACACCCTGATCCTCGCCCCGACGGGCACGGGCAAGACCCTCGCCGCGTTCCTCTGGGAGTTGAATCAGCTCATCGTGCGCGGCGCGCGCGAGCCACTCCCCAACGCGGTCCAGATCCTCTACGTCTCGCCGCTCAAGGCGCTCAATAACGACATTCAGCGAAACCTCGAGCGGCCACTCGAGGCGCTGCGCGCGCGCTTCGCCGAGGCGGGGGATCCGTTTCCGGAGATTCGGATCGCCGTCCGAACGGGCGACACCCCGGCCTCGGCGCGGGCCCGGATGATCCGCAAGTCGCCGCACATCCTAATCACGACGCCCGAGTCGCTGCACATCATGCTCACCACCATCCGCGGCCGTGGCATGTTCAGCGGCGTGCGCGCCGTGATCGTCGACGAGATCCACGCCATCGCCGGGACCAAGCGCGGCGCCCATCTGGCGCTCACGCTGGAACGCCTCGAGCGACTCTGCAGCACGCCGCCACAGCGAATCGGACTGTCGGCAACCCAACGCCCGCTCGAGGAGATCGCGCGTTTCCTGACGGGGGAAGAGGGAAGGGGGAAGGGGGAAGAGGGAAGCGTTGAAGCCTCCCGCGCCTCGAACGCAGGTCGCCGTACCACCCCTTCGCTCTTCCCTCTTCCGTCTTCCCGCCACTGCACTGTCGTCGACTGCGGCCTGGTCAAGCAGCTCGAGCTCTCGGTCGAATCGCCGGTCGAGGATCTGGCCCACGTCGGGGGCACTATCTGGTCGTCGGTCACGCCGCTCGTGCTGCGACACCTCCGAACTGCGCGCACGACGCTCGTCTTCGTCAACAACCGCGCGCAAGCCGAGAAGATGGCCGCACGAATCAACGCCCTTGCCGGCGAGGAGCTGGCGCTTCCCTACCATGGTTCGCTCTCGCGCGAGCGCCGGCTCGCGCTGGAGCAGTCGCTCAAGGCGGGCGCGCTGCGTGCCCTGGTCAGTACGAGCTCGCTCGAGCTGGGCATTGACATCGGCTCGGTCGACCTCGTGCTGCAATTGCAATCACCCAAGCGCGTGGCGAGCGGACTCCAGCGCGTCGGACGCGCCGGCCACTCGCTCGAGGCGGTGAGCCGGGGTGTATTCGTTCCGACCTTCCGCGACGACGCG
>DATJIZ010000233.1:0-4265 GCA_035492735.1 Gemmatimonadaceae bacterium
GCATCTCCGTCCTTGCATCCCCACGCCTTCGCGAACTCCGGCATGTTCGACAACGGGCCGTTCACGCGCCATTTCGCCGGCGCGTGCGGATCCGTGTGCACGAGCGCCTTGGCCGACGCGTCGCGCTGCAGCGTTCGCCACACCTGCGCCCATCCGAGGAAGAATCGCTGCTCGGGCGTGAATCCGTCGATCTTCGGCTGGCGGCCACGCTCGGCCATCGACTTCTCGAGCGCCAGGTAGGCGATCTTCAAGCCGCCGAGGTCGCCGATGTTCTCGCCGAGGGTCAGGCGGCCGTTCACGTGAGTAGTGGAATCGACGATGGTATACGCGTTGAACTGATCGACGACGCGCTGTGCCTGGGCGTTGTACTTGTCGGCGTCCTGCTTGGTCCACCAATCGCGCAAGTTGCCCCTGGCGTCGAACCGCCGGCCCTGGTCGTCGAACCCGTGCGACATCTCGTGGCCGATCACGGCGCCCATCGCGCCGTAGTTCACGGCGTCGTCGGCGTTCGGATCGTAAAACGGAGGCTGCAGAATGCCGGCGGGGAAGACGATCTCATTCCACAGCGGATTGTAGTACGCGTTAACCGCCGACGGCGTCATGACCCACTCGGACTTGTCGATCGGCTTGCCCACTTTGGCCCAGTTCCGGGCCGTCGACCACGCCACGTAGCGGCGATAGTTGTCGTAGTACGCCCCCGGACGAACCTCGAGCGCCGAGTAGTCGCGCCACTTGTCCGGGTAGCCGATCTTGCGCGTGAAGGCGTCGAGCTTGGTGATGGCCTGCCGCTTGGTCGAATCGCTCATCCACTCGAGCTGACCGATCCGGTCGTGCAGGACCGACACCATGTTATCAACGATCGCCCGGGCGCGCGCCTTGGCTTGCGGGCTGAACGTGCGCGCGACGTACTCCTGTCCGATGGCTTCACCGAGGACAGCGCCGGTGTTGCGCTCGCACGATTGCCACCGGGGAAGGCGCTCCTTCTGACCCGTGAACAACTTGCCGAAGGCGAAATTCTCTTCGACGAACGGCTTCGAGAGGCGCGGTGCCGCCGTGTTCAGCAGACGCCAGCGGAGCAGGGTCTTCCAGTCGTCGAGCGGGATCGACGTGAGGAAGCCATCCATCGCGCCGAAGAAGGCCGGCTGCGCGACGTCGATCTCGGTGACGCGGGGCGCGCCCTGCTCGGCGAGGAACGACTCCCACTTGATGTGTGGCGTGAGCGAATCGAACCGCGCGATGGTCATCATGTGATACACGGAGTCGGGATTGCGCATCGTGACTCGATCCATCGAGGCTTGCGCGAACTTCGTTTCGATGGCCAGAACCGTCTTGGCATCGGCGCTCGCCTGCGCTTCGCTCTCACCGCCGAGCCGCAACGTGTTCGCGACGTGCGTGAGAAACGCGTCGCGAATCCGTTGCATGCTCGTGTCGTTGGAGACGTAGTAGTTCTTTTCCGGCAAACTGAGGCCGCCCTGTCCGGCCGTCACGATGATGCGGCTGGCGTCCTTGAGGTCCTGAGCGGCGCCGACTCCAAACGGCGCCAGACCATCGCTCTTCTCCAGCGCGCTGAGCGCAGCCGGCAACTCGGCTGGCGACGAGATGGCCGCGATGCGCTTCATCGAGGCATCGATCGGCTTGGTGCCAAGCGCTTCGATGCCCACGGTGTCGAGGCAGGCGCCGTAGAATGCACCGATCTTGAAGCGATTCGAGCCAGGTTTGGCCTTGCCGCTGTGCACGTCGCTCGCCGCGCTCTCCTCGATGCTGCGGACTACCGCCTCGTTCTTGTCCTGGAGCTCCTCGAACGAGCCCCACTCGCCGTAGGCGGCGGGAATCTCGTTGCGCTTGAGCCAGCCGCCATTCGCGAAGGTGTAGAAGTCCGTGCACGCCGCGCACGTCGTATCCAGGTTTGCGCGGTCAATGGCGTGATTGCCTGACTTTGCCGATTGTTGAGCCGGCTGCTGCGCGGGCGCGGCGCCAGCCGCGACGACTACAGCCGTCGTCGCCAGGGAGAGGAAGAGGTGTCGCATAGGGATCTAAAAAAGGGGGCGGAGTGGGCTCGACGATACTAGTATGCTAATCCGTGCGCCATCCGTACGGGTCGGGCAGGCAATAGTTCCCATACACTTTTCGCGCGGCCGAAGGAGTTCGGCCGCCGAGCCGGGCTCGGCGGCCGCGTTACGTGCCGGCGCGCGGCATTACTGAGACCGATGACCTCTTTTTCGGGTTGGTCGGCAGCGTGACGTTCTCACCCGGACGTCGCGCGCGCTCGCCTGGCAGACTTGTTACGGCCGCGATACTGCTCTGCGCCTCGCATGGGTTCGCGCAGCACCCATCCGCGGCGGCGATGCGGCCGTTGACCTATTCCCGCTTCGTGTTAGCGAATGGCCTGGTCGCGATCCTGAACGAGGATCACACCACGCCGCTCGTCGCCGTGAACGTCTGGTATCGCGTCGGCTCGAGAGATGATCCACCGGGGCTCTCCGGCCTCGCGCACCTGTGCGAGCACCTGATGGCTCAAGGGTCGCCGCACCTGGCCCAGCCGCAACAGGTGTTCTACCGGTCCATCGGCGGAACGTCGACCCACTGGGGTGAGACGCTCGAGGATGTCACGAAGTTCTACGTCGTCGTGCCGAGCAATCAGCTCGAGACCGTGCTGTGGGCAGAGTCGGATCGAATGGCCGCGCCGCTCAGCCTCGCCGACGCGCAACACGTCGCGGCGATGCAGGGGATAATCGCACAGGAGAGACGACAGAACATCCAGAACTTCCCGTTCTTCGTATCGCGCGAGCTCACCCTGGCGGCCCTCTTCCCGGCGGGCCATCCGTATCACGCGAGCGGGTCGCCGGCCGACAGCGGCGTGTACGCGACCGCGCCAGCCGACATCCGGGCGTCGTGCACTCCATACTACGCGCCGACCAACGCGGTGATCGGGCTGAGCGGCGACTTCGACTCGATGACCGCCAGGCGTCTGATCGAGCACTATTTCGGCGACATCCCCGGCGGCGATCCGGTTCGGCGGGCCGCGACTCCGCCGCCCCAACCGCGAGGCGAACAGCGGCTCGTGCTCGAGGATGCACGGGCCACGCAGCCGCAGCTGCACCTGGACTGGATCGGCGCGTCGTACTCGAATCCCGATCGTCAGGCGTTGCTTGCCCTCGCCTTCGCTCTGTCGGAGAACCGCTTCGGGCGACTGTCGAAGCTGCTGGTGCACGACCGCCAGCTCGCGACGGCGATCATCGCCGACAACTACGACCTCGAGAAGTCCGGTGTGTTCGAGATCGCGGTGTTTCCGCGTCCCGGGGCATCGATGACCCTGGTCGAAGCACTGGTCGACAGTACGATCGCATCGCTCGCGAGTGCGCCGATTACACGGCAGGAGATCGCGCGCTTCGCCGCGGCCAATGCGGTCGAGGCGGCGACGTCGCTGCAAACCAGGTTCGCGCGCGCCGACACACTGGTTCACGACCTGATCTACGCCGGGGATCCAGCGGCGTACGCGATCCAAGCGCGCGCCGCGAGCCGGCTCACTCCCGGCGACGTGGAGCACGTCGCGCGGCGGTATCTCACTCCTGCCCGCGTCGTAATGAGTCTCGTGCCGCTTGGGAGGCTGGATCTGGCGAGCCGCCCGGATTTGCCGTACGTGAACGTCACGCCGGATCCAGCGGCATCACGCCCATGACGTGCCGACGCGCTCCCCGCGGCCGCGCAAGGCGGCAGGCGATCGTGGCGATCGCGGCGGTGGTGACGACTGTGCTCGCCTCGTCGAGCGCGGCGTCGCAGGGTGTGGACCGGTCGCGCCCACCGCAGGTCCCAGCGGCTCGCCCGATCGCGTTTCCGAGCGTGCACATGCCGACTGTGCTGTCGAACGGCCTGCGGATCTACGTCGTCGAGGATCACTCGGTGCCGGTGGTGTCCGTGCGCGTGGTGACGACCGCGGACTCGACGTTCGATCCGGCCGGCAAGGAGGGTTTGTACGCCGTCACGCTCGGTGCACTGTCGGAGGGAACGTCCAGTCGAAGTGCGGACCAGCTTGCCGCGGCCGCGGCCGACATCGGCACTCGCGTTACGCCAGCCGGATTCACGACGACGACGGCGCTCTTTCCGCGAGCGCTCGACCTGCTGGCCGACATGCTCGTTCGGCCGAGACTCGACAGCGCGGCGGTACAACGTCGCAAGACCGTGCAATCGGCGATCACTCGCCGCGTGGCGCAGTCGCCCGTCACGACACCGCGGCACTTGTTCTATGCCATGCTGTACGGCGCCGA